>CAZHAC010000075.1:0-11399 GCA_964529765.1 uncultured Actinomycetes bacterium | reverse complement strand
TGCCCCACTCGCTCGGCCTCCTCTACGAAGAGGCGACCGAGCACCTCGGCTTCCTCCGCTCCTCCGACGAATACAAGGTGATGGCGCTGGCCGCCTACGGCAAGCCGGCGTGGCTCGATCTCATGCGCGACGCGGTCGCCACCGAGCCCGGCGGCGGCTTTCGGGTGCGGCCGCTCGACTGGCTCGAGCTGGCACCGCGCCTCCAGCGGGGCGAGGAATGGACCGACGCCCACGCTGACCTCGCGGCCAGCGTCCAGGTCCGCCTCGAAGAGGTGCTGCTGGAGCTGGCGCGCTGGCTTCACGCGCGCACGGGCGAGCCCGTGCTCACGCTGTCGGGCGGCGTCGCTCTGAACTGCGTCGCCAACGCGCGGATCGCGCGCGAGGGCCCGTTCGATGAGGTCTGGGTCCAGCCCGCGGCCGGTGACGCGGGGACCGCGCTCGGTGCCGCTCTCCACGTCGCCGGCCGGTTGGGCGACAGCGTGGAGCCGATGACGACGGCTGCGCTCGGGCGCGGGTTCGCGGAGGAGGAGATCGAGCGGACGTTGAAGACCGCGCGCGTCGGCTTCGACCGCCCTGACGACATCGCCCTGGCGGTGGGCGAGCTGGTGGCCGAGAACGCGGTCGTGGCCTGGTTTCAGGGGCGCTCGGAGTTCGGACCGCGAGCGCTTGGGCACCGCAGCCTGCTCGCCAACCCCAGCCGAGCCGAGAACGTCAACCGTCTCAATGACATCAAAGGCCGCGAGCAGTTCCGCCCGGTCGCGCCGATGGTGCTCGAGGAGCAGGCGGCCGACATCTTCGAGGGCCAGCTGCCGAGCCCTTTCATGCTGTTTACGCACCGGGTCCGGGACGAGTGGCGTCCGCGGATTGCCGCCGCCGTTCACGTCGACGGCAGCGCCCGGGTCCAGACCGTGAACCGCGAGCAGGAGCCGTTGCTGGCGCGCATGCTGGAAGCGGTCGCCGAGCGGACAGGGACCCCCGTGGCTGTCAACACCAGCTTGAACACCGCCGGGCGTCCAATGGTCGACGACGTCCGTGACGCGCTCGAGTGCTTCGGTTCGGCGCCCGTCGACGCATTGGCGATTGGTCCGTTTCTCCTCCGGAGGGCGGCGTGAAGTACGACGTCGTCATCCCCACCACCGGAAGGCCTTCACTGCCCCGGCTTCTCCGGTCACTCGCCGCCACCACGGGGCGGTTGCCCGAGCGGATCGTCATCGTCGACGACCGGCCGGCCACCGCTGATGGGCCGCTTGTCCGGCGTCTGCCGGCGCCGCTGGACGCGCGAACCAGTGTCGTGCGGTCGCTGGGCCAGGGCCCTGCGGCCGCCCGCAACCTGGGCTGGCGGTCGGCAACCGCGGATTGGATCGCCTTCCTGGATGACGACGTCGCCGTCACCGGGAGCTGGGCCCGCGACCTGGAACGCGACCTGGCCAGCGCCGCCGGCGCCGCCGGCAGCCAGGGCAGGGTCCGGGTGCCACTGGCGCAGGCTCGCCGGCCGAACGACTGGGAGCGTTCCGTGGCCAGCCTGGAGACGGCCAACTGGGTGACCGCCGACATGCTCTACCGGCGTGAAGCGCTGGCGGGGGTGGGCGGCTTCGACGAGCGCTTCCCGCGCCCCTATCGGGAAGACGCCGACCTCGCGCTTCGCCTGATGGACGCCGGCGAGCGGCTGGTCAGGGGAAGGCGAGCGGTGGTCCATCCGGTCCCGCCCGCCGGGTGGTGGGAGAGCGTCCGTCGCCAGGCCGGGAACGCCGACGACGTTCTCATGGACCATCTCCATCGCCCGGGCTGGCGGGAACGAGCCGGTGCCCCGATCGGTGCTCGCAACCGCCATCTGGCGACCGCCGCCGCCGGTGCCGGAGGGGTCCTGGCGGCGCTGGCCGGCCGCCGGCGCACGTCCGCGGCTCTCGGCACGCTTTGCGCCGGTGCGACTGCGGTGTTCGCCTGGGAGCGTATCCAGCCTGGGCCGCGCACGCCGGCAGAGGTGCTGCGGATGGCCGTCACCAGCGCCGCCATTCCGGCGGCTGCCAGCTATTACTGGCTCCAGGGCCACCTGAGGGCGCCTCGGCTGACGGAAGCGCCGGCGGCCGTCCTCTTCGACCGCGACGGCACCCTGGTCGAGGACGTTCCCTACAACGGCGACCCGGCGCTGGTTCGCCTCCGGCCCGGCGCCCGAGAAGCGGTGGCCCGGCTTCGCCGGGCGGGTGTCAGGGTCGGCGTGGTCTCCAACCAGAGCGGCATCGCCCGAGGCCGCGTCACGGCGCTACAGGTGGACGCGGTCAACCGCAGCATCGAGGAACTGCTCGGGCCTCTGGACGTCTGGCTGCTCTGCCCGCATGCGGCAGACGCCGGCTGTGACTGCCGGAAGCCGCGGCCAGGCCTGATCCGGCAGGCCGCTGCGCGCCTCGGTGTCGAGCCCACCCGCTGCGCGGTCATCGGGGATATCGGCAGCGACGTCGAGGCGGCTCGGGCGGCGGGCGCCCGCGCCGTTATGGTCCCGACCCCAGCCACCCGGGTCGAGGAGGTGAGCGCGGCGCCCGAAGTGGCGCTCGACCTGCGAGCTGCGATCGACCGGCTGCTCGGACCCGCCGCGCCGGGGACCGTGGAGCGGGGGCAGGTGGCATGAGGCACGTGCTGGCAGCCCGCTCGGACAGCTTGGGCGACGTGCTCCTGATGGGTCCCGCCATTCGCGCAATCGCCGCGCGCGCCTGCGTGACTTTGCTGTGCGGGCCAAGGGGTGAGGCGGCGGCGCGGCTGCTGCCCGGGGTGGCGAACGTTGTGGTTGCCGAGCTGCCCTGGATAGATCCCGAACCGGCGCCGGTGGAACCGGAGGCGATGCTCGCGCTGGCCGGCCGGCTGGCCGCGATCCGGGCTGACGAGGCGGTGATCTTCACGTCGTTTCATCAGAGCCCGCTCCCGCTGGCGCTGCTTCTGCGCCTGGCCGGCATCCGCCGGATCGCCGCCATCAGCGACGACTATCCGGGCTCTCTGCTCGACGTCCGCCACGGACTGCCCGACCAAGAGGTGCACGAGGTAGAGCGAGCGCTCTCGCTGGTCGCGGCCGCCGGGTATGAGCTGCCCGAGGGCGATGACGGCCGGCTGGCCGTCCTGTTGGGCGCTCGGCCACCAGCCGAGGTGGCGGGGCTGCGCGAGTACGTCGTCGTGCACCCGGGGGCTTCGGTGCCCGCTCGCTCGTGGGCGCGCGATCATCACCGGGAGGTCGTCCGGCTCCTGCGCGCGGCCGGCCGCCACGTCGTCGTAACCGGGAGTGAGGCCGAGGCACCGCTGACCGCCTCCGTCGCCGGCCCGGAAGGCCTCGATCTCGGCGGCTGCCTCACATTCGAGGAACTGGGCGCAGTACTGGCGCGCGCGAGCGCGGTCGTGTGCGGAAACACCGGCGCCGCGCACCTGGCGGCGGCCGCCGGCACTCCGGTCGTCTCCCTGTTTTCGCCCGTCGTCCCCGCTTCCCGCTGGCGTCCCTGGCGCGTGCCCCAGGTCCTGCTCGGCGATCAGCAAGCGGCTTGCGCCGGCTCCCGGGCGCGGGAGTGCCCGGTCCCCGGCCACCCGTGCCTCGACGGCGTGACGCCGGAGGAGGTGGTGGCGGCAGTGAACACGCTCGCCCCAACCCACGTCGCCGGAGCCGAGGTGGCATGAACGTGTTCCTCTGGCACGTCCACGGCGCCTACACGACCTCCCTCGTCCAGGGCCGACACCGCTACCTGGTGCCCGTGCTGCCCGGCCGCGGTCCTGACGGGTTGGGCCGGGCGACCACCTACACGTGGCCGGATACCGTCGTCGAAGTCACGCCCGCGGAGGCGCGCCGGGTTGCGGTGGACGTGGTCCTGCTCCAGCGGCGGAAGGAGCTCGAGGTACTGGCCGAAGCGTGGCTCGGGAGGCGGCCCGGCCGCGACGTGCCGGCGGTCTACCTGGAGCACAACGCTCCCCAAGGCCGCATCAACGAGATGCGCCACCTTGCGTACGACCGCGACGACCTTTTGCTCGTCCACTGCACCCACTTCAACGCGCTCTTCTGGGACTCGGGCGGCACTCGCGTGCGGGTGGTCGAGCATGGCGTCATCGACCCCGGTCACCGCTACAGCGGCGAGTTGGAGAGGGCGGCCGCAGTTATCAACGAGCCCGGACGGCGGGGGCGCGTGGTCGGTGCTGACCTCGTAGATCTCCTGCAGGAATCGCTTCCGATCGACCTCTATGGAATGAAGACAGCGAACGACCTGCCACAGGCGCGGCTCCATGACGAGATCGCCATGCGCCGCGTCTACTTCCACCCGTACCGCTGGACCTCGTTGGGCCTGGCGCTGCTGGAGGCAATGCACCTGGGCATGCCGGTGGTGGCCCTGGCCACCACCGAGACTCCGCTGGCGGTACCCGCGTCGGCAGGCGTGGTTTCGAACCGGATCGACGAGCTGCGGGACGCGCTGGCCTGGTTGCGAGAGGACCCTGACGCGGCGCGGCGGATGGGACAGTCGGCGCGGGCGGCGGCCCTCCAGCGCTACGGTCTGCGGCGATTTCTCGACGACTGGGACTCCGTATTCGAGGAGGCGGCGGCTTGAGAGTAGCGATGGTGTCGGAGCACGCGAGCCCGCTGGCGGCGCTGCCCGGTTCGAGCCAGGACGCCGGCGGCCAGAACGTGTTCGTCGCCGATCTCTCTCGGGCGCTCGCCAAGCGAAGGATCGCGATCACCGTTTACACCAGGCGCGACGATCGTGATCTACCTCGCCGCGTCCAGCTGGCCCCGGGGGTTGTCGTCGAGCATGTCGACGCCGGACCGCCCGTTCACGTCTTCCGCGACGACCTGCTGCCGTGCATGCGGACGTTCGGCCGCCGGCTTCGCCGTGCCTGGGAGGCCGACCCACCCGACGTCGTGCACGCGCATCACTGGATGTCCGGCCTCGCCGCACTGGCTGCTGCGCCAGCACTGGGTATCCCGGTCGCGCAGACCTTCCACATGCTGGGTGTCGTCAAGCGCCGTCACCAGGGCCATAAGGACACCAGCCCGCCCGAGCGGATCGACCTCGAGCGGCGGATCGCCGGGCGCGTCCAGCGCGTCCTCGCCACCTGCAGCGACGAGCTGTTCGAGCTCGTACGCATGGGCGCCGATCCCCGCCTGGTCGACATCATTCCCTGCGGCGTCGATCTCTCGCTCTTCAAGCCGAGCGGCAAGCGGATGTCGCGCGCGCCGGGACTCCGGCGCGTGGTCGTCGTGAGCCGGCTGGTCGAACGCAAAGGAATCGGCAACGTAATCAGCGCCCTTGTTCAGATTCCGAACTGCGAGCTGCTGATAGCCGGCGGTCCGGCGCCGGAAATGCTGGAGCGCGACGGCGAGGCGGTGCGGCTGCAGCGCCTGGCCGAGCAGGAGGGGGTCGCCGAACGCGTGCACCTGCTGGGCGGCGTTGAGCGGCGGCGGGTGCCGGAACTGGTGCGCTCGGCGGACGTCGTGGTCTCGGTGCCGTGGTACGAGCCGTTCGGGATGGTCGCCGTGGAGGCGATGGCCTGCGGGGTCCCCGTGGTCGCTTCCGCGGTCGGCGGCCAGGTCGACACCGTCGTCGACGGTGTGACCGGTGTTCACGTTCCCCCCCGGTCGCCTGACAAGCTGGCCGAGCGCCTGGAGTACCTGCTTCGCAGGCAAGCGCTCCGCAGGCGGATGGGACAGGCGGGGGCCGAGCGGGCGTCCCAGCGTTACGGCTGGGACGCGGTGGCAGCGGCCACCCACGAGGTCTATGCCGACCTCGCCGCGGCCCGCTCGCTGGCGGCGGAGGCGAGGCGATGAGCGCGGGCATGACGTCCTCCCACCTGGTCGGGCATCTGCGCGCGCTGCTCGCCCTGGAACGAGAGCAGGGCCGGCTGAACAGCTGGGGGGTGAGCGTGGCTCGCCGCCTGGCCGGCGGCGGGCGTCTGCTGGCGGCGGGCAACGGCGGGAGCGCGGCCCAGGCGCAGCACCTGACGGCTGAGTTGGTCGGGCGTTTCCAAAACGACCGTCCCGCCTTCTCCGCAATCGCGCTCCACTCGGACACCTCGGCGACGACCGCGATCGCCAACGATTACGGCTTCGACGACGTGTTCGCCCGTCAGGTCGAGGCACACGGCCGCCAGGGTGACGTGCTGCTCCTGTTGAGCACCTCGGGGAAGAGCCCCAACCTGCTGGCTGCGGCGCGCAGGGCCCGCCGCCTGGGCCTGCGGACGCTGGCCCTGACTGGCCCGGCTCCCAACCCCCTGGCGCGGGTCGCCGACGAGGCGGTCTGCATCGATCATGAGAAGGCGGCGATCGTCCAGGAGGTGCAACTGGTCGCCATTCACCTGATCTGCGCGGCCTTCGACGCCGCCATTGACGCAGCTATTGGGGAGGAGGTCGCCGAGCTGCCACTGCAGCCGAAGGTGATCGGGAGCGCTGGATGAGCCGGAGCCGTCTGGTGGTGGTCGGTGATTCGTTGCTTGATCGCGACCTCAACGGCCGCGTGGACCGGCTCTCGCCGGATGCTCCGGTGCCCATCGTGGACGGCGCCGAGGCCCGGCCACGGCCGGGCGGAGCCGCTCTGGCGGCGGCGCTGGCCGCGGCTGATGGGCGGCCGGTGACGTTGATCACCGCGATTGCCGGCGACGAGGCCGGGCACGAGCTCCGGAGCCTGCTCGACCAGGCCGGTGTCGAGGTGGTGGACCTTGGCCTCGAGGGCCAGACTCCCGAAAAGGTACGGATCCGGGGGGACGGTCGTACGCTGCTGCGGCTCGACCGCGGTGGTGTGCGCCCGGCACGTATCGGCCGGGCGACCGAGAACGCGAGAAGGGCCCTGGCCACCGGAGGCTCCGTGCTCGTATCCGATTACGGCTGGGGGGTTGCCGCCGAGCCCGTCCTGCGCGCCGGGCTGGTTGAGCTGGCGCACCAGGTGCCGATCGTTTGGGATCCGCATCCGATGGGCTCGCCGCCGGTTCCCTCGACGCGCCTGGTGACCCCGAATCGCGGCGAGGCCGGGGCGGCTGGCATGCCGCTGCGTGAGGTCGCCGAGCGCGGCCGGCGGCTGCTCCGGGAGTGGCGCGCGGACTCGTTGGCGATCACGATGGGCGCCGAGGGAGCTCTCCTGGTCACCGGCGAGGGGCCGCCAATGGCGGCGCCGGCGCCCCGCCTGACGGTCCTCGACGCCTGCGGGGCGGGCGACCGTTTCGCGTCCACCGCGGCCGCGCTTCTGGGTGCCGGTGCGACGCCGGCGGAAGCGGTCACAGGCGCAGTTGCGGCGGCGTCGGAGTTCGTGGCCGCGGGTGGCGCCGCCGCGTCGCATCTCGGCGGACCGGCCGCGGCTGATCTCTCCGCAAGCGCGCCTACGGAAATGGAGCGCGCTCTGCGGCTGGCGGCGGCGGTGCGGGCGAGAGGAGGCAGGGTGGTGGCCACCGGGGGCTGCTTCGACCTCTTGCACGCCGGGCACGTGGCCAGCCTGCAGGCGGCTCGCCGCCTGGGGGACTGCCTGGTCGTGTGCCTTAACTCGGACGCCTCGGTGCACCGCCTGAAGGGACCGGGCCGTCCGGTCTTGGGCGAGAGTGATCGTGCGGCCGTGCTGGCGTCGCTCACCTGCGTCGACGCCGTGGTCGTCTTCGACGAAGCGACGCCTGAGGCGGTGCTCTCCCGGCTGCGGCCCGACATCTTCGCCAAGGGCGGCGACTACGCGGTGGCCGACCTGCCGGAGGCGAAGCTTCTCCGCTCGTGGGGCGGCGAGGTGGTCCTGCTGCCCTACCTGGAGGGCCGGTCGACGACGCGGATTCTCGAGCAGGTGAGCCGCCGTGGTGGCTGACGGCCTGGGCACCGTCATCGTGACGGGCGGCGCATCCGGTCTGGGCGGCGCGGTGACCATGGCAGTGGCCGAGGCAGGCGGCCGGCCGGTCGTGTTCGACCTCAAAGCGCCCCAGCTGGCGGTCGAGCACGAGGAGGTCGACCTCGCCGACGGGCGCGCCGCGGAGGCGGCTGTGAAGCGCGTCGGCCAGCGTCATCCCGACCTCCGCGCGGTCGTCACCGCGGCCGGCATCGACGCCACCGGGAAGCTCAGGGACGTCCCGTCCGAAGCCTGGGAGCGGGTGGTGGCGGTCAACCTGCTCGGTACCGCCGCGGTGGTACGCGGCGCGCTGCCGGACCTCGAACGCAACGCCGGCCGGGTGGTCACCGTCGCCTCCACCCTCGGACTTCGCGCCCTTTCGGACGCCACCGCCTATTGCGCAAGCAAGTTTGGGGTGGTGGGTTTTACACGTGCTCTTCAGGTCGAGATGGCGGGGCGAGTCGGGGTGACCATGCTCGTGCCGGGAGGCATGCGAACCGCCTTCTTCGACGGCCGGGAGGAGCAGTATCGACCCGCGCCCGATGCCCAGCTCAACGACCCCGCGGACGTCGCCGAGGCCGTCCTCTTCGCACTCCGCCAGCCGCCGGGCTGCGAAGTGCGCGAGCTGATCATCGCGCCGGCCACCGAGCCCTCCTGGCCGTAGGCGGATGGTCTTAGTCCTGCGCGCCCTCGGGCTCGGCGACTTTCTGACTGCCGTCCCCGCCCTGCGAGCGCTCCGCGAAGAGTTCCCCGGCCACTGGCTGGTGCTGGCGGCCCCCGGCGGGCTGGCGCCGCTGGCCACGGAGAGTGGGGTCGTCGACGAAGTCGTCGATACGGAACCGGGAGGGCCGGTTGCTGTCCATGGCGCCGAGGTGGCCGTGAATCTCCACGGCCAGGGCCCGGAGTCGCATCGGCGGCTGCTCGAGACCGAGCCCGGGCAGGCGATCTGGTTCGAGCACCCGGAGGTGCCGGAGTCGGAGGGCTCGCCCCGCTGGCGGCCCCACGAGCACGAGGTGGAGCGTTGGTGCCGGCTGCTCCGCGAAAGCGGCATTCCCGCCAACCCGGACCGGCTAGAGATCGCCCCCCCTGCGCGCCGGCCACCAAAGGTGGCCGTCGGAGCCACGCTCGTGCATCCGGGTGCCGCCTACGGTTCCCGCCGCTGGCCGGCCGAGCGCTGGGCCGAGGTCGTGCGGGCCGAGCTTGCGGCGGGTCGCCAGGTGGTGGTCACAGGCGGCCCGGGAGAGGAGGCGCTGGCCTTCGGTGTGGCTGACCGGGCGGGCCTCGACCACCGCCGGGTGCTGGTCGGTCAGGATCTGCTCGACATGGCCTCAAGCGTGGCCGCCGCCTCGCGCGTGGCGTCTGCGGACACCGGGATCGCCCACCTGGCGACCGCCTATGGCCGCCCCTCGGTGACGCTCTTCGGCCCGACGCCGCCCCACTCCTGGGGTCCTCCCGCCGGGTCGCGGCACCGCGTCCTCTGGTCCGGGACGACCGGCGATCCGTTCTCCAGCACGCCCGATCCGGGCCTGCTGCGAATCGCCTCCTCTCAGGTCGTAACCGCCCTGCGCGGTCTAACCTTCGCGGAGGATGGTTCGCACAGGCGTCTCGGGCAGCGTGCTCGTGGTCACGATCGACCGGCCGGAGCGCCGGAACGCGGTTGACGCCGAGACAGCGCAGGCGCTGGAGGCGGCATTTGCGGCCTTTGACAGCAACGACGAGCAGCGGGTTGCGGTGCTCACGGGCGCGGGTGGCAATTTCTGCGCCGGCGCAGATTTGAAGGCGATCGCCGCCGGATCCGGCCTTCGCGCCGGCGATGAGTCGCGTGGCCCGATGGGACCGACGCGGATGCGGGTGAGCAAGCCGGTGATCGCGGCCGTCGAGGGCTACTGCGTGGCGGGAGGCCTGGAGCTGGCGCTCTGGTGCGACCTCCGGGTCGCCGCGCGAGATGCCGT
Organism: uncultured Actinomycetes bacterium; assembly: GCA_964529765.1. Classification (GTDB taxonomy): domain Bacteria; phylum Chloroflexota; class Dormibacteria; order Dormibacterales; family Dormibacteraceae; genus CAZHAC01. Next base: position 1,636 of record CAZHAC010000075.1, on the reverse strand, counting down.
GTTCGGCGTTTTCAACCGGCGGTTCGGTGTCCCGCTCATCGACGGCGGAACCGTCCGGCTGGCGCGGATCGCGGGCCAGGGCCTGGCCATGGACATGATTCTCACCGGCCGAGCTGTGCACGCCGACGAGGCGGAGCGGTTCGGGTTGGTCAACCGGCTGGTCCGGCCGGGGGCGGCGCTCGTCGAGGCGGTGGCGCTGGCCGAGCACATCGCGGCCGCGCCGCAGATGGCACTGCGGAACGACCGGCTGTCGCTGCTCGAGCAGTGGGGGATGGCGGAGCCGCAGGCGCTGGCCAATGAGCACCGGCACGGCCTGGACGCGCTCGCCGCAGGCGAGGCGGTCGAGGGCGCGCGCAGGTTCGCCGAGGGCGAGGGGAGAGGGGGCCGGCCGCGCTTCTAGCGGCCGGCCATTAACTTAGTTAGCGACCAGCGCCGCTGTTGCGAGCGGTCTTCGAAAGCGCCTGCTTAGGGGCGCGCTCCGCGGATTTGGCCGCCTTCTCCGCGCGCTTCTCCTTCAGCGACTTCTGTGGCGCCTTCTTGTTCTTGCCCATGCCGAGACCTCCTGGACGGATGAAAAGTGCAAAAAAGTGACCCCGACGGACCGCCTCGGAGACCCAGGATGCCTTGCGGCCTCCCGGCTCCCTCGCGCGTTTCCCTCGGGGCCGTGCGGAAGACTACGATCCGCGAGCCTCTCAGGCAAGCACGATTTTTACTGGGTCGCCAGGCTACTTTCGGTGGCCCGCAATTCTACTACCGCCGGCCCTGTGGCGGCCCGGCTGGAGTTTCAGGCGTTGAGATCAACTCCACCGTCTGGCGGCTGCGCCGGCAGCTTCCAGCGGATGTAGGGATGCCCGGTCTCCACGTGGTACTCGTTGGCCCGCTCGGTCGCCGCCTGGAACCGGCCGTCGAAGGCGGTGAGGTCGTGCGCCAGGAGGGCCTGGTAGGCGTCCTCGAGGAGGCCGCCGTCGAAGTCTCGAACCTGGGCGGCGTACTTGGGGCGAACGACGGCGAGGCCGCGGAGGACGCTTCTGACGCGCCGGAAGTAGTACGCCGCCAGGTCCCAATTGCCCCCGTGGGCGGCATGCCAGGTCATCGCAAAGCAGTGGCCAATCGAACGCATCAGCTCGCCCGTGCCCGGAAGCGCGTCGGCCAGCTGTTCGAGGGTCAGTTCAGCGTGCTTGGTCGTGATTCTCGGGCCGCTGTTCACCCGATCAGGGTATGCTTCTGATTCACGCGCCCAGGCACTTGGGCCAGGCGCGCAATCCAAAGTTCAAGGATGTGATCTCCGCTTGAAGGTAGTCGTCAGGGACCCCGAGGAGTTCGAGCAGGCACTGCGCGAGTTCCGCCGTAAGGTCCAGGAGCAGGGGCTGGTTCGCGAGATGCGGCGCCGGACGCATTACATTCCGCCGTCCGAGGCCCGCAAGATGAAGTCCCTGCGTGCCCGCCGCCGCCGAACCCGCTAGGCATCTGGCTGGATGGGAGATTAGGCCGCCGGCCGTCCAGGTATAATCACCGGCGTTCGGTGATAATCGCGGAGGGGAAACACCCGTTCCCATTCCGAACACGGAAGTTAAGCCCTCCAGCGCCGATGGTACTGCCGCGGTAACGCGGTGGGAGAGTAGGTCGTTGCCGAGCA
>CAZHAC010000074.1:0-11426 GCA_964529765.1 uncultured Actinomycetes bacterium | reverse complement strand
CTGCTCCAGCTCCTGCTGGTAGCGGAAGCTGGCGTCGGCGATCTCCTTCTGGAAGAAGCCCGCCTCGATCGCGGGGATCACGCCGCCGTACTCGTCGATCCGCCGGAAGTACTCCTCGGCCTGGCGCTCCATCTCGTCGGTCAGCGCCTCCACGAAGTAGGAGCCGCCGAGCGGGTCGGCCGCGTTGGCCACGCCGGTTTCAAAGGCCAGCATCTGCTGGGTCCGGAGCGCGATCCGGGCCGCCTTGTCGGTGGGCAGCGCGAGCACCTCATCCATGGCGTTGGTGTGCAGCGACTGCGTTCCGCCCATCACCGCCGCCAGCGCCTCCACCGCCGTCCGGGCGATGTTCAGCTCCGGCTGCTGGGCGGTCAAGGACACGCCCGCGGTCTGGGTGTGGAAGCGCAGCTGCCAGCTGCGCGGTGACTTCGCGCCATAGTGCTCGCGCATCCGCCGGGCCCAGATCCGGCGCGCCGCCCGGAACTTGGCGATCTCCTCGAAGAAGTCGATGTGGGCGTCAAAGAAGAAGCTCAACCGGGGCGCGAAATCGTCCACGTAGAGCCCGCGCTCGATGGCGGCGTCCACGTAGGCGAAGCCGTCCGCCAAAGTGAAGGCCAGCTCCTGGGCCGCCGTCGAGCCCGCCTCACGGATGTGATAGCCGGAGATGGAGACCGTGTTCCAGCGCGGCACCTCGCGCGTGCAGAACTCGATCGTGTCCACCACCAGCCGCATCGAGGGCTCGGGCGGGAAGATGAACTCCTTCTGGGCGATGAACTCCTTGAGGATGTCGTTCTGAAGCGTCCCCCCCACCTTGTCCCAGCTCACGCCCTGCTTCTCGGCCACCACCAGGTACATGGCGAGCAGGACTGCGGCCGGCGAGTTGATGGTCATCGAGGTCGTGACCTGGTCGAGCGGGATGCCGTCCAAAAGGGTCTCCATATCGGCCAGGGAGTCGATCGCCACCCCGCAGTGCCCGATCTCGCCCCGCGAGGTGGGCGCGTCCGAGTCCTGGCCCATCAGAGTCGGCATGTCGAAGGCGACCGAGAGCCCGGTCTGCCCGTTGCGCAGCAGGTAGTGATAGCGCCGGTTGGTGTCGGCGGCGGAGGCGAAGCCCGAGAACTGGCGCATCGTCCACAGCCGCCCGCGGTAGCCGGTTGGGTGGATGCCGCGGGTGTAGGGGTACTCGCCCGGCTCCTGCTCGAGGTCGGCGCGGACGTCCCTGGATGTATAGACCGGCTTGATCGGGACGCCCGAGATGGTCGACGTCTCGAGCCCGTCATCGCGCAGCTTCATCTCGCCCAATTATCCCCTCGATTCTGAGCGCGCACTCTCCGGAACCAGCTGCCGCCCCTGTCGAGTCAGGATCGACTCGGCCGCCGCGTACGGTATGCGGTCGCGCAGCAGGCGCTCACCTAGCCCCCCGTCTTCCTCCAGCAAACGGCGCGCCTCCGCCCGCGCCCACTCGCCGACCAGGTCGGCCGCCTCGTCCTTCAGCCGCGCCTCCGCCCGGGCCTCGCCGGCGCCGGTCGTGCGCATGTGCTCCTCGTGCTCGGCGACCGCCTCCAGCAGCTCGTCGAGCCCGTCGCCGCGGGCCGCCACCGTCATCACGATGGGCGGCCGCCACGCCGTCTTGGGGCCCATGTTGAGCATGCTGCGGATCTCCTGCGCGGTCTTGGCGGCGGCCGGCTGGTCGGCCTTGTTGACCACGAAGACGTCCGCGATCTCCATGATTCCGGCCTTGATCATCTGCACCCCGTCGCCCAACCCGGGCGTGAGGACGACGATCGTCGTATCGGCCACCGCCGCCACCTCCAGCTCCGACTGACCGACGCCGACGGTCTCCAGGAGCACGTTCTGGAAGCCGAAGGCGCCCAGCAGCCGGATCGCTTCGCGCGTCGCCACCGAGAGGCCGCCCAGGTGGCCTCGCGCCCCCATCGAGCGGATGAAGACACCGGGGTCGAGCGCGTGGCGCTGCATGCGGATGCGGTCGCCCAGGATGGCGCCCCCGGAATAGGGCGAGTTGGGGTCGACCGCCACCACCCCAACCGTCTCCTCACGGCTGCGGAGCTTGGCTACCAGCCCGTCCACCAGCGTCGACTTGCCGGTCCCGGGAGCTCCCGTGAAACCGAGCACGCGCGGGCGCCGGAGGTCGTCGCGCAGCTCCTCGAGCAGGTGCCGGACCGAAGGGTCGCGCCGCTCGACGAGCGTGATGGCGCGCGCCAGGCCGCGAATGTCACGGGACCGAAATTGGGCAGCCAGGTCCGTTGGGCTCACGGCTGAAGCCCGTAAAAACGGAGCCCGAAGTCGTGCCCGAGCACGACCACCAGGCCATTGGTTATCTGCCCGCGCAGCAGCACCCCGGAACCCGACGTCGTATCCGGCGGTTCCACCGGGGCCCCAAAGTAGGTCGACAGCCAGCTCGCCGTCTGCGGGTATTGGCCGTTCGAGTAGTCGATGATCCGGGTGTGGTCGGCAGTCCTCAGCCGCCCCGGCACCGGGTCGACCAGGTGAAAGCCGAACGGCCGCAGCGAGTTGGTGACGCGTGTGTCGATGTCGGACGAGCTGGCGGTGGCGTTGATGAACTGGATCGGCGCCTGCTCGCCGGTCACGTGCGGGTCTACCAGGTCCTGCGCAACGTAGGAGTGGATGTACCGATAGGTCGGGTCCTCCGGACAGAGCAGCCAGGCGCCCGGATCTCCGCAGCCGCCGCGCTCCTCATAGAAGCTGGCGAGCAGATCGGTGTTGGTCAGCGCGATCTTCACGAATGAGCTGTCCGGGACCTTCGAGCTCCAGTCATAGAGCGCCTGGATGTCGTTGACGTCCATGTCTGTCTTGACGTTCTTTTGCACCGCGTTCATTAGGTCGGGCAGCTTGGTTATCGCATTCAGGGACATAGCCTTCCGGCGGACGGCCTGGACGATCATCTGCTGGCGCTTGGCGCGCCCGAAGTCGGTCGCCTGCTCCGGTTCGCTGGCATCGCGGGAGCGGGCGATCTCGAGTGCCTTCTCGCCGTCGACGTGCTGGGGGCCGGCCGGAAAGTGGATGCCGGCCGTCTTGTTTGGACACGGTAAGTCCGTCTTCACACCGCCGTTGATGTACCCGTTGTGGTAGTCGGGGTAGTGACAGTCGTCGAGCGGGGTGTCCATCGTGATGTCGACCCCGCCGAGCGCGTCGACGATGTCCCGGAAGGCTTTGAAATCGATCGTCACGTAGCGGTCGAACTTGAGTCCCGTCACCTGGCCAACCATGGCTTCGGCGAAGTGCCCGCCCCCATCGCGGCCCGTGTACTCGGGCTTCTTGCAGCACGGGAACACCGAGTAGCTGTCGTCCGACCCGATCTCATTGGCGACGTTGATCTTGTTGGCGTAGGTGCGGCCGTCCGTCCAGGCGCTCATGGAAACCCAGAGGTCGCGGGGTACTGAGGTCTCGACGACTCGCTTTGACTGGGGATCGATGGTCACCGCCATGATCGTGTCGCTCAGCGTGGGCGCGTCATTCTCGGCACCGCCGACTCCGAGGACCAGGATGTTGATCTGCTGGTTGTTCTGAAGCTTGTAGACGAGCGATCCCGGCGGCGGCTGGACCGCGTTCTGGACGATGTTGACGACGCTCCCCGGACCCCGCCCGGTGACCGCGTTCAGAAAGTTCAGTGTGCGGCCGACGACGACGCTCGCGCCGAGCAGCATCCCGAGCAGGAACACCACGACGAACATCGCCGGAAGAGACCTGGACAGACGCGAGGTGTAGCTGTAGCGCGAACGGCGACGCCTTCTCTGAGGGCGGGCCATCCGACCCGAATTCTACGAGGTGGCCTGCCCGATCCAGCGGAGCGCATAGTCGCGGCCGAGGATGACGACCAGGCCGCCGCTTTCGCCCGCTGCGCCTGCTGCCGGCGAGCTCGGGCTGGCGGTCACCAGCTGGGCGCCGAAATAATTCGCCAGCCACTGCGCAGTCAGCCCGTAGCGGCCGCCCGAGTAGTCGTAGATCACCGACTTCTCCAGCGTCTTCCGGCGCACGGGATTGGCCAGCTGAAAGCCGAACGGCTTGAGGGAGTTGGTGACCCGATCGCCCATGTCCTCCAGCGTGGCACTGGCGTTGACCACCTGGACCGGCGCCTTCTCCGCCAGCACCTTTGGGTCGACGAAGAGGCCGGCAAAGAAGGCGTGCATCTGCCGGAACGAGGGATCGATCGGACAGAGCACGTCTGCGTAGTACGCGCCACAGCTGCCGCGCTGCATGTAGTAGCGGGCGACCAGGTCTTCCTCGGTGATTCCGTAGTGGCCGAATGCGCTGTCGGGCAGCTTGCCTCCCCAGGCGTAGAGAGCCGCGAGGTCGTTGAGATCGAGGCTCGACGTGTAGTCCTTCTGGAGCACGTCCATCAGCTGCGGCGCCTTGGCGATCGCGTTCAACGACTGCGCCTTGTGACGGATGCCGTTGAGGATTTGCTGCTGGCGCCGCGCTCGCCCGTAGTCCGACTGCTGCTCCGGCTGGACCGCGTGCCGCGACCGCGCCAGCTGCAGCGCTCGCTCCCCGTCCACCTGCTGGCAGCCGGCGGCAAAGTGAATGCCGCCCTTGATGTATCCGTTGTGGTTGTCGGGGTACTGGTTGTCGTCGAGCGCCGTGTCGAGGCAAACCTGCACGCCCCCAAGCGCGTTGACGAGGTCGCGAAAGGCCTTGAAATCGACGGCGACGAAACCGTCCAGGTGCTGGCCGGTCACTGTGGTGACCGTGTCCATCGCCAGCCGGCCGCCGGCCATGCGGCCCGAATATCGCGGCTTCTTACCCGGCCAGTCGGCGTCGTCCATCCCGATCTCGTAGGCGACGTTCAGCTTCTGGTAGGCGGACTTGCCCCCCTCGAAGGCGCCGATGTCGACCATGAGGTCGCGCGGCACCGAGACTTCTATCGCCCGTTTGGCGGCAGGATCGATGGACACGACCATGATCGAGTCGGTCAGCCAGGGGGCGTCATTCTCGGCGCCACCATATCCAAGCAGCAGCACGTTGATGCGCTCTCCGTGCTTGAGCTTGTAGGGAATCGAGCCGGCCGGCGGTTCCACCTGCTTCTGGAGCAGGGTGACCGGGCTGCCCAGGTTGGCGACCGACTGCAGGAAGTCGAAGACGCGGAAACCGCCGAACGTGATGGCGAGCAGAAGCAGGAGCGCGATCCCGCCCAAGAACAGGCGGCGAGACGCGGGACGGCGCGTCCGTTGTTGCGACCGTCGGGAACGGATCGGCGGGCGAGAGGGGACCTCGACGGGCGAAGCCAAGAAAGCTGCTACCTCGTGTGCTGGAACGTCTGGCGGAACGGCAGAGGTGCGGGCGGAGCCGCGCGGTCAGGATAAACCGCGCGGCTCTCGCTGCGTCACGGCCTGTCTAACGGGGGTGGCTGAGCGCACTCCCGATCCCGACGATCACCCAGAGCACTCCGAGCGCCAGGAGGATCGTGCCGATGATGCCGAGGATGCGGCCGGCCTGGGCAAGGCCCGCACCTCCCAAGGAACCGCCGCTCGCACGGATGCGGCCGAGCGAGCCGTTGCCGATGAAGAACGCGACCGGGCCCAGGATCGCGCAGCAGACCACGCTCAGGATGCCCAGGATCAGCGAGAGCATCGCCTGGGAGTCGTTGGGCGGAGCGGCGGCGTACCCCGCCGCCGGTGGGGGCGCGTAGCCACCTGGGGCCGGCGGCGGCGGCGGCTGGTAGCCGCCACCTGGCGGAGGCGGCGGCGGCTGGTAACCGCCGCCTGGTGGCGGAGGTGGCGGCTGGTTGCCACCACCTGACGGAGGCGGCGGTGGCTGATAACCGCCGCCCGGAGGCGGCGGCGGCTGGTACTGCCCCGGTGGGGCCGGCTGCGGCCCTTTCTCGGGCTCCTCTGGCTCCTGTTCTGGTGGGCGCGGCGGCTCGCCGCCGCGTTGCGCCGGCGGCTGCCAGCCGCCCGGCGGCGGGGGATTCTCGCTCATGCGAACCTCCTTAGTGGGGCGCCGGCGGCGCCGGCACCTGGGGTGGCGCCGGTGGCGCCAGTTCTAGCTCGTAGCGGCGGACGACTGCCGCCGCGACCGCGTAACCGTAGGCGATGGTCAGGTAGATGCCGAGTCCGCACACAAAACCGCCGAGGGAGCCAAGCAAGTAGGCGACCAGCAGGGAGAGGGCGGCCACCAACGTGGCCTCGGGCCGCTGCCGGGCAAGGCGGATCACCCCTCCAAGGTTGAGCCCCGCAGCAATACCGCCGCGGTCCGTCTCCAGGATCAAGGCGGGGCTGATGTAGAGAGAGGCGAGGAACCCGACCAGCGCGATCGCGACCGCGAGCAGGAACCCGATTCCGGCCACGACGCCGGCGAGGGTGTTGTTCTGGCCGCCCCCAGCGGCGATCATGGCGGAGATCAGCACGACGATCCCGGCCACCACCACGACGGCCAGCGTGTAGACGAGAGAGACGACGAAGAGCGGAAAGCCGCGGCCGATGTAGCCGAATCCGATCGGCGGCAGTTCGCGGCGGTTCTGGCGCAGGTTATCGAGGGCGGCCAGCATCCAACCGAGCAAGACGATCGAGCCGGCGATCGGGATGATCGTGATCAAGCTCATGACCACGATCTTCGTGAGCCACTCCCGATCACGGATCGGCCATCCGATCGCATCGCCGAGATCGTTCATGGTCGGCGCGAAAGTGTAAGGGGGATTCGTGGCGCCGAAACGGGCCGCGAGCCAATCAACCGAGAATCGCGCGGCTGATGACTACCCTCTGGATCTGATTTGTGCCCTCGTAAATCTGCGTGATCTTGGCGTCGCGCATCATCCGCTCCAGCGGGTAGTCCTGCGTGTAGCCGTAACCACCGAGGATCTGGACGCAGTCGGTGGTGACCTGCATCGCCATGTCGGAGGCGAACATCTTGGCCATCGCCGCCACCTGGGTCAGGTCGGGGGCCTTCCGGTCGACCTTGGTCGCTGCCAGATAGACGAGCTGCCGAGAGGCCTCGATAGAAGTCGCCATGTCGGCGAGCATGAACTGCAGCCCCTGGAAGCTGGCGATCGGCTGTCCGAACTGGTGACGCTCCTTGGCGTAGCGCACCGCGTAGTCGAAGGCCCCCTGGGCAATGCCGAGCGCCTGCGCCCCGATCGCGGGCCGCGAGCGGTCGAGCACGGCGAGCGCGATCTTGAAACCCTGGCCATCCTCGCCCAGCCGGTTGGCCGCCGGCACCCGCACCTCGTCGAAGGCGAGCTGAGCGGTCGGCGAGCCCTTGATGCCGAGCTTGTGCTCGAGCTTTAGCGTCTTCCACGGGCTCTTCTCCTTCTCGACCACAAAGGCGGAGATGCCACGTGCTCGAGACGATGGATCGGGGTCCGTCCGGGCGAAGACCACCAGCACATCGGCGACGCTTCCGTTGGTGATGAAGTTCTTGGTGCCGCTGAGCACGTACTCGTCCCCGTAGCGCCGGGCGACCGTCTTCATCGCCGCGGCGTCGGAGCCCGAGCCGGGCTCGGTCAGCGCGTAGGCCGCCAGCTGGCCGGCCGCCAGGGGCGGGCAGAAGCGCTTCTTCTGCTCCTCGCTGCCGGCGATCAGGATCGGGTAGGAGCCGAGCGCCTGCACGGCCAGGATCAAAGACGAGGTCGTACACGCCTTGGCGATCTCCTCGACGCCCATGCAGATGGTCACGCTGGAGCCCGAGATGCCGCCGTATTCCTCCGGAAACGGGATCGCCAGCACCCCGTTCTCGGCGAAGAGCCGCTGGATGTCTTCGGGGTACTCCTCCTTGGCGTCAACCTCGGCCGCACGCGGCGCCACCCGGTCGGTGACCAGCTCGCGAATGGTGTCGCGGATCGCGATCTGCTCCTGGCCGAACTCGAAGTCCATCATCCTGCTTACGGATTATCAGTCGCCCGGCCGGCTCCCAACGTCACGCCCAGAAGGGCCCAGAACGCGAGCGCCTGGTCGTTCTTGAAGTAGGGCACGTCGCCGATGCCGTGGACGGCGAACGTCAAGAGCACGCCGAGCAGCCCGATGCCGAGCGCCCGCCCCCAGGCGTCCTCCCGCAGCCTCCGCAGGCCGAGCCGCAGCGCCTGGACGAGCGTGCCCAGAAAGCCGATCAGGCCGAGGAGACCGGTCTCCGTCCAGGTGTTGAGGAGGAGGTTGTGCGGGTAGATCAGGTCCTCGCCATAGCCCTCCCTCTTCGCGTAGGGAACGATCGCCGCCTTGAACCCCGCCAGCCCGCCACCGAAGAGCGGATGGTCGCGGAGCATGTCGAGCGACGCTCGCCAGAGGGGGAAGCGGATGGCGAGCGTGTTGAAGCGGCTCGAGAAGTCGAACTCGACCAGGATCCGGTCTCGAACACGGTGCGAGACGGCGAAGAGCGCGATCGCCGCCAGAACGGCAGCGGCGAAGGCCACCCAGCGCAGCCGGTGGAAGGCGGCGACGAAAAGGCAGAGCACGATGAGCGTGATCCAGCCCAGCCGGGAGAAGCTGGTCAGGATCGCCAGGGCGTAGACGGCGAAGAACCCCGCCGCGACGATCCGGTCCCGGCGCACGGGCCCATGGACCGCAATGGCCAGCGCGAACGCCGCCAACGGCTCGAGGAAGAGCGGGATCGCGTTCGCGCTGTTGTAGATCGCCACCTGCGGCGTGCGCTCGTTGAAGGTGCCGGTCGCCAGGGCTGATCCCTCGACGGCGATGTTCGCGAGCGCCGGCACCAGCGCGCCGATCCCGAGGGCCAGCAGGAACAGGCGCCAGTGGCGCGGCGCCATCGCCGCCACTACGAGGCCCGCCAGCGCCGGCTCGATGAAGTAGGCCTTCCAGAGCCCGGCCGCGGCCCGGTGGTCGGGCGCGAACCACACATCGAGGGTGGCGCCGAGGAGGAAGACGAGTGCTGGCCACGTGAAGGGGTTGCGCCAGGGGATCTCCTCCCAGTACGTGGCGAGGCCGGCCGCGATTGCAACAACGAGCAGGACCTCGAGCAGCGTGGTCGGCAGAGGGCCGGCGTGGAACCGGACGGTGTAGGCGGGGGCACAGGCCAGCGCCAGTGCCATCAGCCAGGTCGCCGCCGGGCGCAGAGATTCGGAGCGCACTATCGCTGCCCCCCGCGCGCGCTCAGAGCGGGCGGCAACCGTCACCGAAGTACCTCGCGAGCAATCACCACCCGCTGCACCTGGTTCGAGCCTTCGTAGATCTGGAGTGCCTTGGCATCCCGGAAGTGGCGCTCGAACGGATAGTCGCTGACGAAGCCATAGCCTCCCGCGAGCTGGACGGCGTCGGTGGCGACCGACATCGCGGTGTCGGTGCTGAACAGCTTGGCCATCGAAGCCTCGCGCGTGAAGGCCCGACCGGCGGCGCAGAGGACGGCCGCGTGGTAGGTCATCTGGCGGGCGGCGAGGACGCGCGTCGCCATGTCGGCGACCATGAAGCGGAGGCCCTGGAAGCCGGCGATCGGCTGGCCGAACTGCTCCCGCTCTGCCAGATAGGACGTCGACTCGTCGAGGGCGGCCTGCGCGATCCCGAGCGCCTGGCCGGAGATGCCGATCCGTCCCGAATCGAGCGCGCGCATCGCGACCGTGAAGCCTTTCCCCTCCTCGTGGAGGCGGTTGGTGGCGGGTACCCGCACCTCTTCCAGGATCAGTTCACCGGTCGGCGAGCCGTGGAGACCCATCTTGGAGAAGACGCTGCCCACCCGCAGCCCTGCGGAGTCGGCGGGCACGATGAAAGCGCTCACGCCCGCCGCCTTCGCATCCGGACCGGTGCGGGCGAACACGAGATACACACCCGCGCGGCCGATGTTGGTGATGAAGACCTTGGCTCCGGTCAGGATGTACTCGTCGCCATAGCGCCGGGCCGCGGTCTGAAGACTGGCGGCGTCCGAGCCAGAAGCCGGCTCGGTGAGAGCGAAAGCGCCCATCAGTTCGCCTGCGGCCATGGGCGGCAGCCACTTCCGCTTCTGCTCGTCCGTCCCGAAGAGCAGGATCGGCTCTGAGGCCACCGAGTTGTGGACGTCGACGATGACCGCCGTGCTCGCGCAGGCCATCGCGATCTCCTCGATGCAGATCGCGAACGCGAGGTGGTCGAGGCCGGCGCCGCCGTACTCGGTCGGCAGCAGGATTCCCATCAGGTCCAGCTCGCGCGCGCCCGCAATCGCCTCTTCGGGGAAACGGTGGTCGCGATCGACCTCCGCAGCCAGCGGCTTAACGACCGACTGGGCGAACTCGCGGACGGCCTCGCGGAGGGCGGCATGCTCGGGCGGCAGGTCGAGGTTCAAATCGCGACTTAGAATATGCGGGTACTGATGCAAGCTGGGCCGCGCTACCTCGAAGGAACGACCGTGGGTAGCGGCCGCGACATCATCGGAGTGCGGCGCGACCGCATCGCGGCCATCATCGAGCAGGGTCGCGAGATTATTTCGCGTGCCAAGTCCGAGAAGATCCTGCCCGAGACGATCACCGGAGCCACCGCCGCGCTCCTCGTAACAATTGCCGGCTATGGCGAGCCGCTGTCCGAGGGACAGTGGCGGGAGCTTTCAGGTGTGGTCGGCGGGATCATGCGCGACCCCAACTATGGGGACCTTGCGCGACTTCGCGGGCTGATCACGCAGGAGCAGTTCCTGAATGTCGCCCGCAACGCGGGCTACTCCCGCTTTATCAGGCGGCTCGACGACGGGCGTTGGGTATGCGAACTGACGCCGAAGCTCGAGGATGTGCCGGACGAGTAAGCGACTCGTCTGACCCGGGAAGAAAGGAGAGAGGGAGGTTCGTGGCCGTCAGGTCTCGCTGGCGCCTGCTTGCGGTCGCTGGTCTGCTCGTCGCCGCGTGCATTCCTTCCGCCCTTCCGCCCATGTCGCAGGCCAACTCGACACCTGGCGACGCGCCGCCGACGGCCCCGCCCGCGACGCCGGCTGCCGCTCAGCGTGAGTTTTTCAGCCCGCTTGCAGCGGTCCCCGCCCCGGCCGCTTCGCCGCTAAACGTCTACGCCTCGACGATGGCCACTGCGGTCCCCGCCGCCTTGGCGGGCATCAAACCCCGCGTCTACGTACCCGACAGCCTCTCCAACACCGTCGACGTGATCGATCCCGAGACGATGAAGGTCGTCGACCGGTTCGTAACCGGGAGCATCCCCCACCACGTGGCGCCGGCGCCGGATCTTTCGACCCTGTACGTCGACAACGAGGGCTCGAGCACCTTGACCCAGATCGACGTCCACACGGGCCGGCCCGTGCGGAACATCCCCGTCACCTACCCATACAACCTCTACTTCACGCTCGACGGATCGAAGGCGGTGATCGTCGCCGAGCGGCTGCGCCGGCTCGAGTTCTGGGACGCCCGAGAGTGGAAGCAGCTCAAGATCGTGGACATCCCCTGGCCAGGAGCCGACCACCTCGACTTCACCGCCGACGGCAAGTCCCTGTTCGTCAGCACCGAGTACAGCGGAATGCTGGCGCGGGTGAACGTGGAAACC
>CAZHAC010000073.1:0-11469 GCA_964529765.1 uncultured Actinomycetes bacterium | reverse complement strand
GGCCGCACCGACTACCTGGGGGTCTATGGACGCGGGCGCGTTCAGGTCGCGGACGCCCAGGCAAGGCTCAGCCGCGAGAGCTATGACCCTCGATTGCGGGGACAGCTCCGAGACGCCGATAACGCGGCCCAGCGCTGGCAGGATTGGGCGGAGGCGGAGAAGGCCGCGACCGAGGTCGCCGGCCAGCCCATGCTGACCTCTGAACAGATCGTCCAGGGCGACCAGATGTTCGACCTCTTCTCGGTCGCCGACGAGGCGGTGACCAGCGCCGCACAGCGGCAGGTCGCCGCGGACCTGAGCGCCAGCCACAACCTGCGCATCGCGGAGCTCGCCGTCCTGGTGGGAGTCGCCGTCTTAACGATCGTGATCGTGATGCTGATCTCGCGGGCCTTTCTTCGGCGCGTTCTGCGCCCAGTCACAAGCCTGGCCGAGACCGCTCGTCGCCTCGCCGCAGGCGAAGCCCTCGAGGTCCCGGTCAGCGACTCGACGGACGAGCTGGGCGAGCTCAGCCGTGCCCTGAGTGCCTGGCAGGCCGCATCGGCGGAGCGGCTGCGGCTTGTCGAGCAGATGCTGGAGACAGAAGCTCGCTTCCGCGCCACGTTGGAGCACCAGGCGCTGCACGACTCGCTCACCAACCTGCCGAACCGCAACCTCCTCGAGGACCGTCTCGAGCAGGCGATCCGGACGGCGGCGCGAACCGGGTCCGGACTCACCCTCATGTTCATGGACCTCGACCACTTCAAAGAAGTCAACGACACCCTTGGCCACGCCCAGGGCGACCGGCTGCTGGTCCAGGTCGCGCAACGGCTCCACTCGGCTCTCCGGGACGTCGATACGGTGGCCAGGCTGGGCGGCGACGAATTCGCGCTCGTTCTGCCTCAGGTCAGTACAAAACGAGGAGCGGCGACGGTCGCGCGCAAGCTGCTGCGCGCCTTCGAGGAGCCAGTCGAGCTGGAGACCCACTCCCTGGCGGTCTCACCCAGCCTCGGCATCGCGGTCTACCCCGAGCACGGCACCGATGCCTCCCAGCTGATGTCGCGGGCGGATGCCGCCATGTACGCGGCCAAGCGCAGCCGGATTGGCTTCGCGCTCTACACCCGGCGCCTGGACGCCGGCCGCAGCGACCGGCTGCGCCTGGTCGGCGAGCTCAAGCAGGCGATCGCGTCCGGCTCGTTCGAGCTCCGGTATCAACCCCAGATCGCCTGCGCGACAGGCAATATCGTCGGCGCGGAGGCTCTTATCCGCTGGCGCCATCCCCAGCGCGGGCTCATTCCACCCGACCAGTTCATCCCGCTCGCTGAGCAGACCGGGCTCATCCGGCCGCTCGGCATCTGGGTGATGCAGGAGGCCCTTCGGCAGGCCGACGCCTGGCGCGAACAGGGGCGTGGGCTCACCCTGAGCGTCAACGTATCGGTTCTCAACCTCCAGGACCCCGACTTCCTGCGCTCGATCGACCAGCTGCTGGCCGGTCGTTCTCAGCTACCGGGTCTGAAGCTCGAGATCACCGAAAGCATCATGATGCTGGAGCCGAACCGTGTTCTTCGCGTGCTCGAGCAGCTGAAAGCCCTCGGCTTCGAGCTCGCAATCGACGACTTCGGCACCGGTCATTCCTCGCTCGCGTATCTCAAGCGGCTGCCGGTCGACGAGCTCAAGATCGATCGCTCGTTCGTGACCGGGCTGTCGGCCAGCGGGGAGGACGCTTTGATCGTGAAGATGGCGATCGAACTCGGGCACGCCTTCGGTTTGGGCGTGGTCGCCGAAGGCGTGGAGCGCGAGGGCACGCTGGAAGAGCTGGCGCGGATGGGCTGCGACCGGGCCCAGGGATTTCTCTTGGGCACTCCTACGCTGGCCGCGGAACTCATACCGGACGAGGACGCGGCTTTAGCCGCCGTGCCCGTTTGATGCCGGCTACCTGGGATCGCCCGGGTTTTATCCGGCCAGCGTTGGCCTGCCGCCTCGTTCGAATCTACGCAGCCGGAAGGCGAGCGCGAGCTGGATCACGCCCCACACGAGCGCGTAGGCCCCAATAAACCAGGTCAGGACCAGGAGGCCCGCACGGGGATTCGCCACCAGGAGGATGCCGAAGACGATCGAGGCCACGCCGGCCAAACCCAGCCAGAACTCGTTGTGGATGACGCGGCGCAAGCCAACGGCAGCCACGATCTCGAGGATGCCGGTCAGAATCGCCCAACCCGCGACCAGGAGCAGCAGCGCAAACGCTGTGATTGCGGGATAGAGTACGGCGACGATTCCGACGATCACGCCGATTGCTCCCTCCGCCAGCACCAGCCAGGAGCGGCTGCGCGCTCCCGCCATGAGAGCGAAGATGCCGTCGACCACCAGCCACGCCGCAAATAGCGCCACCAGCAGCGTCAGCGTGATTCCCGGGAACGCAAACGCGACGATCCCCAGGATGACGCCGAGCAGCCCGCGGATCGCGATCGCCCACCAATGGACGGTCAGATCTCGATACATGGCGTCCCTCCCGTACTGAAAGAGGCGCCCGCGAGGAGCGCCCCATTCGAAGACTCCGGTCTATGTACTCGCTACCGCTGACCCGACCCCATGGCTCCTTGGCCCGCCTTCACCTCGATCTTCTTCGGTTGTGCTCTCTGGCTGCGTGGGATGTCGATAGTGAGCATGCCATCCTGGAAGCTGGCATTGATACCTTCGGGATCGACGTCGTTAGGGAGCGCGATCTGGCGTATGAAATTGCCGCGCGCCACTTCCCGGCGGAGGTAGTTCTTGTCCCGCTGCTCCTGCTCCTCCTTTTTCGTCGCCTGAATCGTCAGGACGCCGTCGGAAAAGCTCACATCGACCTCTTCAGGCTTGAAGCCCGGAACGGGCGCCATGATCCGGTAGCCCTGGTCGGACCGCTCGACGTCGACCGCGAGGCGGTACGCGGGCTGTCCGCTCTCCCGGCGAGGCGCACCGAATTGGGATTCGAACATCTCTGAGAACAGCCGGTCCATGGCGCTGTGCAGACTCGTGAGGTCGTCCATCGGCGTCCAGCGTGAAATTGCCAAGGCATTTCCTCCTCTGTCTTGAGCGCACCGCCACACCGCAATGGGAAGCGGGCGGACGCAACCGTCAAAAAGGCTTCCCTACGGCTCCTCAATCTACTTACGGAGCCAGTAAAGAGACCGTAGAAATCCCGGGTCGACCCGTAAAAGGTCGAAACAATCGTCGGCAGTCGGCGGCTCGCGCCTGCGTAAGCAGGCCGCGTCAAGTGGCGCCGGGTCGCGAACGGCAGGCCCCGGGCTCGGGTTTACACGGGACGGCGCGCGATCGTCCAGCGAAAATCGACAGCAATGGTCGATCCAACCGAGGAGGACGAATAGTGTTCACGAGCATCAGGACTTACCGTGTCGGCCCCGGACAGCTGGACGAAGTCATACGCAGGGTGGACGAGAGCTGGACGGATCACCTGAACAACAGGCCGGGCTTCGTCTCCTACTTCGTCGCCGCCACCGGGCCTACTGAGCTCGTCTCGGTCACCACGTTCGTCGAGGAGGAGCCGCTGGCCAAGGCCGTCATCGAAAGCGCGGAATGGGTCGGCTCGCATTTGATCGACCTCGACGTCTCTCTGGAGAGCGAGCAGCGCGGGCGCATCGTTTCCCGAATAGGAGGCGATTAACCGGCCTTAATCGGCGCCCCTCAGGCGGGTTTGGCCTCCGGGCGAGGTGGTGCGGCGCCGTCGAAGAGCAGACGGTAGCCGAGACCATGCCGAGTCGTGAGGCGGCAGGGCACGGCAAGTGGGCCGAGCTTCAGACGCAGGCGGCGCATGTAAGTCCTGATTTCCTCGCCGGGGTGGTCTCCACCCCGCCAGCCGAGAGCGAGCATGGCGTCGACATCCAGGAAGCGGTCGGAGTGGTTCACGAGAATCGAGAGCAGGTTCCACTCCTGAGGCGTGAACACCGCCGTCCGGCCGGCGAAGGCGAGCGTCCGGTTAGGGCCGTCGAGCAGCATGCCGCGGAGCTCGAGACGGAGCCGGCTGCTGGCGTCGGGCACCCGCAGAGGCCTCAGCGCAGCCCGTATCGAGCCGACCAGGGCGCCGGGCACGAAGGGTTTCGGCAGCCAGTAATCGGCACCCGCTTCGAGGTCGCTGCGCGCGACCTCCGGATCGGCGTCGAGGATCACGAGGGTGGACGAGGTCTGGTCGCGCAGCCCCTGAAGTACCCGCTGGCGTTCGCCGCGCGGCTCCCGGCCCCGGCCCCAGAGGATGAGGTCCGGCGTTCTCCGATCCAGCCGAGCAGCTGCCTGGGAGGGATCGCAAAAGCTCTCCACCGTACAGCCAGCCAGGCGGAGACAGGCGCTGATGACGGCGCGATAGGCTTCGTCAGCCTCGATCAAGACCGCCGCTGGTCTTCCCGCCGCCGGCCCTGAGGGTTGCTCGGCGTAATCGAGACGGGGGCGACGAGACGATGTTTTTTGGGACCTCAGCTGGGTCCTGGAGGTGATCTCCTGATCGCTCGACAAAGCCCCTCCGCCGCCGCCTCGCGACGGCGCCTCCCCCGCGAGCGGGAAGGCACCCTGAGTCCGACGTCTCGACGACTTGGAATGCTAACACCATGACTCTATACCGTTTCCTGTCATCAGCAGGCTCAGGTTATGCTGCGGTTATCCCGGCCGCCGGACACGTTTCAAAGTCACGCGAATCTGAGGCAGTACCCGCGACCGTGCTCGCTGATCAGCTCGCAGGGCGGATCCAGGGGCCTCAACTTCTGGCGCAGCCGGCGCACGTAGGTCCTGACCTCGTCGGACGCGTGGTAGCCGGCGTGCCACCCCAAATGGAGGATCTCGTGCACCGTCAGGTAGCGGTCGGCATGGTCGGCCAGGATTGAGAGAAGGCCCCACTCTTGCCGCGTGAGGATGACCTCGCGGTTAGCGACCTGGACGCGCCGCGAACGGCCGTCGAGCCCCAAGGTTCCAAGCTGGCGACGGCCGGTGAGTGGCGAGCGGGCCGGCGACCGGCGAACCGCGGCTCGAACGACGCCGACGAGAGTTCCCGGATCGAAGGGCTTGGCCAGCCACTGGTCGGCGCCGGCCTCGAGCGCATACTGAGCGTTATCGGTTCGGTTCTCGAGCATCACGAGCGGTGCATCGGTCCGAATCCGAATCTCCATGATGTCCTCGGCACTCAGCCGGCGCGCGTGCTCCTCTGGGCTCCAGACGATCACGTCGTACACGCGGTCGCCCAGCGCACCGGCTACCTCTTCAGAACTCTCGGCGTGATCTGCTGTGCAGCCGGCAAGCTCAAGGCAGGCGTCGATGGCCGTCCTATAAGCCTCATCAGGCTCGATCACGAGGGCCCGACCGAGGATCTCGCCGGCCGCCGGGGACGCTTGTCCCGAAGCCATCCCTGACCAACGTAGCCTCCGCCGCCCGGCAAGTGGGAGTTCTACGACCACCGCGTCAGGCTGGACCGTTCATCACCCTGCTAGTCCGTTTCGCGGTACTCGGCGTCTACCACGTCGTCCTCGTTCTGGTTCCCCGACGGTCTTTCGCCGCCGGCTCCCGCATGCGCATAGACCTGCTGGCCGACCTTCTGGAGCGTCGAGTTGAGGTCATCCATTGCCTTCCGGATGGCGTCGGCATCGGTTTGTCCGGCGGCCTGGCGGACGGCTTGGATAGCCCGCTCAGCCTCCTCGCGCAGGTCGCTTGGTAGGCGATCGGCGTTCTCGCGTAGCGTCTTCTCGGCCTGGTAGGCCATCTGGTCCGCCTGATTGCGGAGCTCGACCGTCTCGCGCATGGCACGGTCCTCGGCGGCATGCGCCTGCGCCTCCTTGACCATCCGCTCGACCTCTTCCTGGCTCAAGGTCGTGGCGGCCTCGACGCGCACCGTCTGTTCGCGTCCGCTGCTCTTCTCGCGCGCCCGCACGGTAAGGATGCCGTTGGCGTCGATGTCGAACGTGACCTCGATCTGAGGCACGCCGCGAGGAGCCGGTGGAATGCCGTCCAGGTGGAAACGGGCCAGCGTCCGGTTGTCGCGCGCAAGCTCGCGTTCGCCTTGGAGCACGTGGATCTCGACCGACTGCTGGTTGTCTTCCGCCGTGGTGAACGTCTCGGTCCGGGAGGTCGGAATGGTGGTGTTGCGCTCGATCAAGCGTGTCATCACGCCGCCGAGGGTCTCAACGCCAAGGGAAAGCGGCGTGACGTCGAGCAGCACCACGTCTTTTAGGTCGCCGCGCAGGACGCCCGCCTGGATCGCGGCGCCGACCGCGACCACCTCATCCGGGTTGACGCCCTTATGCGGCTCCTTGCCGGCGCAGAGGTCCTTGACCAGCTGCTGGATCACTGGCATCCGGGTTGCACCGCCGACCAGCACGACCTCGTCGATCTCCTGGGGTGTCAGACCGGCGTCTCTGAGCGCTGCCAGGAAAGGCTCCCGGCAGCGATTGGTCAGATCGGCGGTAAGCGACTCGAACTTGGCTCGAGTGAGCGACATGTCGAGATGCTTGGGGCCGTTCTGGTCGGCGGTGATGAAGGGCAGGTTGATCGTCGTCTCGAGCCGGCTCGACAGTTCGATCTTGGCGCGCTCGGCCGCTTCCGTCAGCCGCTGGAGCGCCTGCCGGTCTTGTCGCAGGTCGATGCCCGTGTCCTTCTTGAACTCGTCGACCACCCAGTCGACGATCCGGTGGTCGTAGTCGTCGCCTCCCAGGTGGGTGTCACCGTTGGTCGCCTTGACTTCGAAGACGCCCTCGCCGACCTCGAGTATCGACACGTCGAAAGTGCCGCCTCCGAGGTCGAAGACCAGGATCGTCTCGTTCGTCTTCTTGTCGAGTCCGTAGGCGAGCGCCGCCGCCGTCGGCTCGTTGATGATGCGGAGCACGTTGAGACCGGCGATCTGGCCCGCGTTCTTGGTCGCCTGGCGCTGTGAGTCGTTGAAGTAGGCCGGGACGGTGATGACGGCGTCGGTGATCTTCTCTCCGAGGTAAGCCTCGGCGTCCGACGTCAGCTTCTGAAGGATCATGGCCGAGATCTCCTCCGGCGTGAACTCCTTGCTCACCGCCGGGACCTCGACCACCACACGATCGTCCTTGCCGGCTTGCACACTGTAGGAGACGATCTTGCGTTCGTCTTCGACCTCGCCGAATCGCCGGCCCATGAAGCGCTTTATCGAGTAGATAGTGTTCTCGGGATTGACCGCCGCCTGGCGCCGTGCCAGGTGGCCGACCAAGCGCTCGCCCGTCCTCGTGAAGGCCACCACGGACGGCGTGATCCGCGAGCCCTCGGTGTTTGGAATCACGACCGGCTCGCCGCCTTCGAGAGTGGCGATCACCGAGTTCGTGGTTCCCAGGTCGATTCCAACACTCCTGGCCATGAATTCGACGCTAGTCGAGCGATTAGTGGATCGTCAGTAGAAAACCTGGTTTGCGTCCGTAAAAACCGTTACAGCCGGCCTTCTAGCTGGTCGATGCGATCGTGCAGCCGCATCACGATCGCGACCACGTCAAGCGACAGGCCGAGATCGCGGCGTAGCCGGCGCGCGCGGCGCAGGCGTCGGGCCGTCATTTGCTCCCTTCTTACGTCGGCAACGTCGACGAGCACCCCGAGTGCGGCCAGAGCCTCGATCTCGCGGGCCGGAAGGCCTGACGATCGCGAAAGCCGCTGCGCCGCCGCGTCAAGAGACACCGGCCGGCTTGCTCCGCGCCGAGCGCAGCTTAAGTGCCAGCTCGCGCGCCGCCTCAGGCAGCGGCTGCGGCAGCCGCACATCCACCTCCGCGTACAAGTCGCCGTGGCCGCGTCCGCGCCGTGGGAGGCCCAGGCCACGGAGCCGCAGTCGCGTCCCATTTTGCGTCTCCGGGGGCACCTTCAGTGCGATCGTTCGCCCACTGGGAGAAGGAACCCGAACTTCGCCGCCCAGGATCGCAACGTCGAGCGGCACCGGTACGCGGACGTAGACATCATCGCCCTGGCGCCGGAACCGGTCGTCCTCGAGTTCCGTACGCGAGCGTAGAGGTCGCCGGCGGCCCCACCACGCAGGCCGCGGCCGCCCTCTCCCGGTACCCGCAGGCGGGCACCGTCCCGCACGCCAGGCGGGATCCTGATCTCCACTGTTCGCCTTCCCTCCGGCGACTCCAGCTCCAGCGTCCGCCGCCCGCCGCGATACGCCTCCTCGATGCTGATCGGGACTTCCACCTCCACGTCGCGCCCGGCGGTCGCGGTGTCTGTGCCGCCGAAGAGGTCGTTGAAGAAGTCGGAGAACGGCGCCCGCGAGCCGAATAGGTCCTCGAGGTCGTCGGGGCTGACCGATGTGTACTCGAAGCCGCCCGCCTGACGAGCCTCTTGGGCGCGCCGCTCGGCGAACCCTCCGCCGTCGTAGCGCGCGCGCTTCTCATTGTCGGAGAGCACCTCGTACGCCTCCGAGATCTCCCTGAAGCGCTCAGTGGCCTGAGGATCGTCCGGGTTGACGTCAGGATGGTGCTGCCGTGCCAGCCTTCGAAACGCGGCTTTGATGTCCTTCTGGCTGGCGTTGCGGGGAACGCCGCGGACTTCGTAGTAGTCGCGCGTGCGCCTGCTCATGCGCGTGGCTCATCTGCACACTACCGCACGCACTCTGGGGTGGAAGACGGACTAACACGTTGCATCACCGGGGTCCCCGATAAATCGGAGATTTCGTGGGGGTGGAGTAGCGCAGGCGCGCGCGAGTGGTGAGGTGCCGCTAATCACGTATACGCAACCTGCTCCTCGCTTCCACCCTCGATATACGCGACCCCTATGTAGATTCGATCTGAGGACCAGGTGGACGGGGGACCACGATGCCAGCGGTGAGCGGGGTGCCGGTGCCGGTGCCGAGCATCACCGGCACCCCGCTCGTGCTCGTCGTCGCGCTGCTGACTGCGCTCGCCTTCAACGAGATCCTCTTCCGTGCCGTCAGGCGTGCTGGCCGGAGCTGGGCGGACAGAGGTGTCGTAATGGCCGTTACCCGGCGCTGCTGGTGGCCGGCCAGGTTCGTGTTGACGGCCATCGCCGTCAGCCTGGCGCTTCCCGCGGCCGGTCTTTCACCATCGACCTTTGTCGTTCTTCAGCACGCGCTCGAACTGGTGCTGATCGGTGCCTCGGCCTGGATGGTGGTGGCGTTGACCTTCGCGCTCGAGGACGTCGCCGTAGCTCGCTTCCGTATCGACGCCCCCAACAACCTGCGAGCGCGCCGGGTACGCACGCGTGTCAATGTGATTCGCCGGATTACCGTGGTTTTCGCGAGCATCGTTGCCTTTGCCGCGGCGCTCACGACCTTCGATGTCGGAAGGTCCTTCGGCACGACCCTGCTGGCCTCGGCCGGGATCCTCAGCCTGATCGTGGGCATCGCCGCCCGGCCCGCCCTTTCCAACCTGCTCGCCGGTCTCCAGATCTTCTTCGCCGAACCGATTCGCATCGACGATGTGATCGTGATCGACGACGAGTGGGGGCGAATCGAAGAGATCACCCTCACCAGCATCGTGGTTCGGACTTGGGACGAACGCCGCCTCGTACTTCCGATCCAGTACTTCCTGAATCAGCCGTTCCAGAACTGGACGCGTCACTCGACTCACCTGCTGGCGACGGCCTTCATCTCGGTCGACTACACGACGCCGGTTGAGAGGGTGCGCGAGGAGCTCCGGCACATTCTCGAGCAGTCCGAGAACTGGGACCGCCGGACCTGGAACCTGCAGGTGACAGATGCGACGGACAGGACCGTCCAGCTGCGTGCGCTGATGACGGCCCCAGACGCGCCCACGGCCTGGGATCTGCGCTGCGAGGTCCGCGAGAAGCTGATCGCCTTCCTCCAGCACGAACTGCCGAACGCACTGCCTCGACAGCGAGTCGACGTGGTTCAAGACGGCGTGCGCGAGTATGCGGCGAGCGCCTTGAGCGGGCGTTAAAGTCGGCGGGCCCCGTACCGGCAAATTGCACTTGGGTGGGAGTTATGGCAGGCGTGATCGACACCATGCGAACGGACATCCCGGCGCGGATGGACAGGCTGCCCTGGTCGCGCTGGCACTGGAAGATAATCGCCGCCCTCGGGATCACCTGGGTCCTCGACGGACTCGAGGTGACCATTGTGGGCAGTCTCAGCTCGCGGCTGACCGAGCCGAATACGCTCCACCTCACCGCAGGGGAGGTGGGTGCAATCGCCAGCTTCTACATTGCCGGCGCCGTTGTCGGGGCGCTCTTTTTCGGTTACCTGACCGACCGGATGGGACGAAAGCGCCTCTTTCTGATCACTCTCGGCTGGTACACGGTCTTCACGGTGCTGAACGCGTTCGCCTTCAACTTCTGGACCTTCGCCATCTGCCGGTTCCTGACCGGAAACGGCATCGGCGGCGAGTACGCGGCCATCAACTCGGCGATCGATGAGCTGATTCCGGCGCGCAGGCGCGGCTGGGTCGATCTTTCGATTAACAGCAGTTACTGGATCGGAACCATGATCGGGAGCGCTCTAAGCCTCCTCTTCCTGGATGAGCGTCTGTTCGCCGCCAACCTCGGTTGGCGGCTCTGCTTCGCGATCGGCGCTGTCATCGCCCTGGCCGTGCTCTTCGTCCGCCGTAGTGTTCCGGAAAGCCCGCGCTGGCTGATGACCCGCGGTCACGTGCAGCTGGCGGAGGAGATCGTGCGCAGGATCGAGATGGAGGTGAAGCGGGAGAAGGGAGAGCTACCGCCGCCTCGCGGCACCGTCGTCACGCTGAACCCGCGCCGCCGAGCGAGCTACCTGGACGTGGCCAGGACGATGCTCCGCGCCTACCCGCAGCGAACCTTCCTGAGTCTGATGCTTATGGTCACCCAGGCCTTCCTCTACAACGCCATCTTCTTCACCGAGTCGCTCGTGCTCACGTCCTTTTTCAACGTGCCCAGTGGCAACGTGGGCTACTACATCTTCCCCTTTGCGATTGGCAACGTTCTCGGCCCCTGGCTGCTCGGAGACCTTTTCGATCACGTCGGGCGCAAGGTGATGATCTCCTTCACCTACATCCTCTCGGGCGCCCTCCTGGTCCTCACCGGCGTGCTGTTCGTCAACGGCGTGCTCAACGCGACGACGATCACGCTCTGCTGGTCGGTCGTCTTCTTCTTCGCCTCCGCCGGCGCCAGCTCCGCCTATCTAACCACCAGCGAGATCTTCCCGATGGAGATTCGCGCCAATGCGATCGCGTACGTTTACTCGGTGGGCACGCTGGTCGGAGGCGCGCTGGCGCCCTTCATCTTCGGCTTGCTCATCCAGACTCACTCGGCCCGGAATGTGTTCGCCGGGTACCTGCTGGGCGCTTTCCTGATGATCTGTGGCGGCCTGACCGAGGTCGTCTTCGGCGTCGACAGCGAACGCCGATCGCTCGAGGAGGTGGCGGCACCGCTGAGCGCGACCGCTGTTTCCGGCTCGGCGCGCGCCCAGGCGAGGCTGACCACCGCATGACGCGAGCATGGCTGCGGGCGCCTGAGTGAGCGGCACGCCGGCCACCGGCCAACTCGAGCTCGTCCCGGTTGCGCCTGTCA
>CAZHAC010000072.1:0-11525 GCA_964529765.1 uncultured Actinomycetes bacterium | reverse complement strand
GGGCTTGTCCGCCGCGTGTTGGAAGACCTGCACTCGAGCACCCTTCAGCCGGAGCGCTCGACGCGTCCGGCCTAGACATTTCAAGACTGTCAACCAGGACGGGACACATGCCCCATTGACCCCGCCACTGGGTGGGGTTTTTGATCACCTGGGCCTCGATTTGGCGCCACTCAACGTGGCGCACGCTGCGGGGATCAGGAGGGCGTTCCCATGGGATTGGTGTCCCGGCGTTCACTCGTGGCGGCGCTGCCGCTGCTCGCGGTAGCTCTATTTCCGAACCCAGCTGCCGCTGCAGCGAGCGTGACCGAGGTCGCGAGCGGGCTGGACAGCCCGCGCGGCATCGCCTTCTATGGCCATCAGATGCTCGTGGCCGAGGCCGGTCATGGAGGCGATCTGTGCTTCCAACCGCCAGACGCGCCTCCAGGCGCTCAGGTCTGTGTTGGTTTCAGCTCGCAGATCTCGCGGGTTGACCCCAAAACCAAGAGCCACGAGGCACTGGTCAAGGGTCTGTTCTCGATCAATCTGGGTCCGGAGGGGACGCTGGGCGCCAGCGGGCTCACGGTTGGTGAAGACCGAATCTTTACAGTGCTCGGCGGCACCGCTCAGGAGCTTCCCGACGAAGCACGCTTCGGGCAGGCCCGCGACCAGGCCGGCCACTTGCTCTCCATCAAACCCTCAGGCGACTGGCGGTCGGTGGCGCCGGTTGGCGAGGCGGACTTCAACTTCACGCTCCAGTTCACCCAGCCGACGCCCCACGTGTACAGCCCGGGGACCCAGGAGCATGACGCCAATCCGTACGGCGTCCTGGCCTCGGAGGACGGGGTTTACGTGGCCGACGCCGGGTCCAACACCCTGGACCTCGTCTCAGGCAAGGGCGAGATCCAGATCCTGCAGCACTTCGGTTGGCGAGACCCCAACCCGGACAACTTCCCGAGCGACGCGGTTCCCACTTGCGTCGTCCGGACCGGCGACGCCTTGTGGGTCGGTCAGCTGTCGGGACGCCTGGAGCGGATCGAGGACGGCAAGGTGACGCTGGTCGAGCCCAAGGACAGCGCGGGCAAGCAGGTGCTGACCCACGTGACCGGATGCGTGGCCCGGGAAGGCAGCGTGTATTTCGTGAACATGTTCGGTCCCGGAGTCCCCTTCAGCGACCCGTCGTTCTTCCAGGGCAGCGTGGTGAAGTTCAGCCCCGAGACGGGCAAGGCGTCCGTGATCGCCGATCACCTCGCGTTTCCCAACATGCCGGCCATCGGCCCCGATGGAAACCTCTACGTGACAGCCGGAGCCATCTGCCCCGCCGACGGCTCGTCGCCCTTCCCGCCGGGCGCGCCCAATCCCTGCGTGGGCGGTGGCAAAGTCCTGAGGATCGCTCTCCCGCACAGTCTGGACGACAACTAACCGGCGGCTATCATGGAGCGCTGGCATCGGCGGCGGGCCACTGTCCGCCGGCTGCTGCCAGGGCAACCGACCGGGGCGTATGCCTGCCCGAACGCCCCTGGGGGAGCCCATGAGGATGTGCGGGGGGTAAGAAGTAGTCCGAGTACGAACGCACGGAAATCGAATTCGGCGGCCGAGCCTTTCCCGGGCTGCGGCCGGTCTCCGGACCACAGCGCCATGGGATCACGCGTTGCGTGGCGTGCTGGCGGCAGCCGTCCTGGCGCTGGTCTTGGCGCTGGTCGTGGCCCTGGGTGTGCCAGCGAGCCCTGTTTACGCGAGCGTGCTGCCGACAATCTCGCCGCCCATCACCTCGCCCCTTGTCAGTCCCGCGGACGCGACCCCGACTCCCAGCCAGTCGACGACTCCCGCGCCCACCCCGACCCAGCCTCCGCCCACAACGCAGCCGCCCACGCCGTCGACCCCGCCACCCACGCCGGTTCGGGCGCCGGCGCCGCCGCCGATTCCCGGCGTCCCGCTTCCCACCCGCAGCCTGCCGGTCTCACCGCTGCCCGTCCAGATCCTCCCGTCCCAGACGCCGGAGCAGCCGTCGAGCCCGCCGGCGTCGCCGCCGGAAACCCCTGAGCCCTCGTCATCGCCGAGCGCGCCGCCTTCGCTGCCCGGCGCCGCTTACAACGTTCGCAAACCGGCAGCGGCCGGCCATCCCGCGGGGACGCCAGTACCCGTGGTGATCATGTGGGCGCCGGTGGCTGCCGTCAGCCAGCCCGGCGGCGCCCTCGTCCCGCCGATCTTCACGCGCCTGCCGGCGGTATTCACGGCGCTGCTCACGCTCGTGCTCTGGATCCTCGCTCTGGGGGCAGCGGTCCGCCTGGTGGGCGGGCGGCGTGTCTCCGACTGGCTGCGGACGTGGCGGATGAGCCCGGTCCAGCGCCGCGTCGCGGTCCATCACGGCATTCGGCCGGTGGAGCTGGCGACGCTGTCAGAGGAGGCGTTGCGGCGGCTGCAGGAGGAGGCGGCGGTCGACCCCTTGACCGGCACCCTGAGCCGTAAGGCCGGCATCGCCGCCTTGAATCGCGCCGTCGCCGTAGCCGAACGCTACGCGGGGTCGCTGTGCGTGGCGATGGTTGGCCTGGAGGGGTTCAACGACATCGAGGACGAGCAGGACCGCGCGGCCGCCGATCAATACCTGCGAGGTGTCGCCACCTGCCTCCGGCAGCGGCTGCGATTCGAGGACCTCATCGTTCGCTACACCGCCAACGAGTACGTCTGCGTGCTCGTCCAAGCTCCCCCTGAGCAGGCCGCAAAAGTGATGGAGGAGATCCAGCAGTCAGCTCGGGCCAAGGGGTGGAAGTTCACACACGGCTTGACCTGCTATCAAGCGGGCGACCACACGGTCGATCTCATCACGCGTGCGACCCAGGAGATGCAGAAGCGCCGGCCCGGCGAGACCGTGGCTTTGGTGTAGAGACACGGCGCGGGCGGCGACCCGGTACGGAGACGAGCAAAGGCGCAGGGACATCGAGGAAGAGCCTCCGGACCTGCCCACCCCACATTCGTGACAGCGGCCTAACGTCGGAACCCTGTTGGTCTCGACTCGTCGGACCATCGCCATTTGGGTCTTCGCCGCCCTCGCGATCGTTTTCGATGTCCTCATCCTGTGGGTGGGGTTTCATCGATTCGACCGCCCGCCGTCTCCGAGCGCTTCCGGAGCACCCGTCGCGGCGACCGGCGGACAGAGCCGACCTTTCTGTGCCGGCGATCGAGTCTGCCCGGCGCTCACGCTGCAGCCACCGGCTGCCGCGTCGGCGACCGGTGGGAAGGCGCTGGGCGCGATCGCCGATCCGCGGGCGGCTGCGCAGCCAAGCGTGCTCATCAACGCCGGGACTGGCGCCACCCCGAGCGCGACGGGGAACGGGTCCGGTCGCATCACTCCCGGCCCAGCGCCGGCTTCCGGTCCCGTAGCCCCACCACGGGGCGCTGTCGCACCGGTGCATCCGCCGTCCTCCGCGCCGGCTTACGAGCCATCCTCGGCTCCGACTATCGAGCCATCGAACCGGCCAACCCGCGCGCCATCTGTGGCACCGACTCCCGTGCCATACCAACCGCCGACTCCCGTGCCATTCCAAACGCCGACTCCCGCGCCGTCCCAACCGCCGACTTCGGAACCGTCTTTCCGGCCCCCAACAGCGCCGTCGTCGGCGCCGACCCCGATTCCCTCCTTGGCGCCGACCCCGCCACAAACCCCGGCGCCGACGCTGAGGCCGCCGACATCGACACCCATCTCGACCCGCCCGCCGACGGCGCCACCGACGACGAGGGTGACCAGCACGCCGGCGCCCACCGTCCGCGCGACCACCACGTCGATCCCGAGCACTGCGCCCCGCATTCGCTAGCGCGTACCAATGCGATCTCGCGAAGCAGCGCGCCTTGGGCGTCAGCCGGCTTGCTTGATCCGACCCGCTTCCCCGGCGGGGACCTCGCCGCCAGTTTGAGGCCGCCGGATACCCGTCACCTCGAGAATCGCCGCCTCTTCGAGGGACTCAGTTCGCAGGAGCGCATGGGCCAGCGCGTCGAGCTGGGAGCGGTGCTCCGTCAGTAGACGCTCCGCGTCGGCCTGGCACTCCTCGGCAATCCGGCGGACCTCCTGGTCGACCACGGTGGCCGTCGCCTCACTGTACAGCCGCTCAGAGGGCAGATTACCGTCGGCCAGCAGGTTGAAGTTGAGCGGTCCGACCTTCGGGCTCATGCCCCAACGCACCACCATCTCGCGCGCGATCCGCGTTACCTGCTGGAGGTCGTTCTCGGCGCCGGTAGTGACGATGCGGTATACGATTCGTTCGGCCGCCCGGCCGCCGAGAGCACCGGTCATGCGTGCCCGCAGATAGTCCTCGCCCAGGTTGAAGCGGTCGTCGACCGGGCTCTGCAGCGTCACCCCGAGCGCCTGGCCGCGGGGGACGATGGTGACCTTCTTGACGGGGTCGGCGCCCGGAACCAAGAGCCCAAGCAGTGCGTGGCCAGACTCGTGATAGGCGATCCGCTCCCTGTCCAGCTGGCTCAGCAGGAGGTTGCGTTCGGCGCCCAGGAGCATCCGCTCGATCGCTTCGGTGAAGTCAGCGGCCGTTACCTGCGACTCGCCCTTGCGCGCGGCGGTCAGCGCCGCCTCATTGGCGACGTTCTTGAGATCGGCCCCGACCAGGCCCGGCGTTTGCGCGGCGACCTCGTCGAGGTCGACGTCCGGAGCCAGCGGTACGTGGCGTGTATGGATGCTCAGGATGGCGGCGCGGCCGCGGCGATCGGGAGGCTGGACGACGATCCGGCGATCGAAGCGTCCGGGCCTGAGCAGAGCCGGATCGAGGACGTCGGCCCGGTTGGTGGCGGCGATCACGATCACCCCCTCACGCGAATCGAAGCCGTCCATCTCGGTCAGGATCTGGTTCAGCGTCTGCTCCTGTTCATCGTTGCCTCCCACACGTACGGCAGCCGCGCGGTTGCGGCCGATCGCGTCCAGTTCGTCGATGAACACGATTGCCGGCGCCGCCGCACGTGCCTTGGTGAAGAGGTCGCGAACTCGGGAGGCGCCCACGCCCACGATCGCCTCCACGAACTCCGAAGCGGCGATGCTGAAGAACGGCACCTGCGCTTCGCCGGCCACGGCCCGCGCGAGCAGCGTCTTGCCCGTGCCGGGCGCACCGACCAGGAGGACGCCTTTGGGCATCGTCCCGCCCAGGCGCTCGTACTTCTGCGGTTCGCGCAGGAAGTCGACGATCTCCGCAAGGTCGGCTTTGACCTCGTCGATGCCGGCGACGTCGTCGAAGCTGACGCTCGGCCGCTCCGCGTCATAGAGACGAGCGCGGCTCTGGCCGAATGCCCCCAGCACTCCACCCGCACCGCCCGAAATGCCCCGCCGGAAGAGGTAAAGGAACCCCAAGACGATCAGCAGCGTCGGCCCGAAGCTGAACAGCAGCGTCTCCCACAATGGCGTCGGCGGATTGACCGGCTTGGCGTTGACGGTGACGTTCTGGCTCTGCAGCAAGCCCTCGAGGTTGTCGTTGGCGAACGCCGGACGCTGGGTCTGGAACTGGTTTGAGCTGGGCCCGTTGGCTGACTCCTTGATCGGAGTCTTGGCGGTGCCCGTGATCGACTCGCCGGTGCTGGTGATGCTGCTGACGTTGCCTGCTGTGACCTGCTGCAGAAAGACGTTGTAGGGGATGGTTACGGTCTGCGGCTGGCCGCTGGAGAAGAGGTAGTTGGTGATCAGGATGTTGACGCCGAGAAGTACCGCCAGGAAGATCCAGAAGCGCCCAGAGCGCATCAAGATGGCCCAGGGCGTCGACCCCTGGTTTTCCTGGTTGTTCCTCTGGTTGCCGGGAGGTGGCCGCCGCGTTTCCGGCGTCACTTATCCACCATACAGTGGCCACAGCTGGAACGCCGAAGTTTGCTGGGTCCTGCCTGGCCGAGCGCGGTGCCGCGCATGCGTTTCACGAAGTGCGGGGCCCAGGAGTAGCGTGGTGAGATGGCAGAGGCGATGCTGTTCGGCGAGTGGGTGACAGCCAGCCTGGGGTTGATCGCAGTATTCGCCCTGGTCGCGATTCCGATCCTCTCCATCGGCTACTACGTCATCTCCAGGGCGGTGCGGCGCGATCGCGTCGGCCGCCGGCGAGTCGAGTAGCGGCCTGTCCCCGCAGCCCAGCCGCCTCCACTCGCTGAACGGCCGGTGGTGGTTCCGGGGCTTTCTCGGGGACGAGTGGCGCATGCGCCGCGCCCACCTGGAGGACATGACCGATCACCGCTTCTGGTGCGAGGCGCGGGTCCCGGGCAGCGTGCTCGACGACGCCTGGCGCGCAGGCCTCGCCCGCAACCCCTACCGCGACCGCAACTCGCTGCTCGACGAGTGGGTCTCCGCCCGGACCTGGGTCTACCGGCGCACCTTCAAGGCCCCCTCCGCCGCGCCGCGTGCTGAACTTCGTTTCGAATCCCTCGATCCGGCCGCCACCATCTTTCTGAACGGCGAAGAGCTCGGCCGTCATGATGGCCTCTACTCGAGGGCGAGCTTCGAGGCCGGCCCGTGTCTGCGCTGGGGAGGCAAGAACCTGCTCGTGGTTGTGCTCGAGCGGGCGCCGGTCGAGCAACCGCAGGTCGGCCGCACCTCGCTCGTCCAGCACCTGCGGCCACGCTTCACGGAAGGGTGGGACTTCTGCCCGCGCCTGCCGCACCAGGGGATCATGGGCTCCGTCCAGCTGTGGGCGGGCGGCGACGCCAGGATCGACGGGGTCTTCGTGCGGGGGCGGCCCGGCGAGCTTTGCTACTCCGTCACGGCAAGCCGTTCGGGACCGGTGAGGGTCGAGGTGGCAGGCAAGACTCTTGCCGGACCCCAGGGGTCGCTGGCTCACGATTTCGACGCCTGGTGGCCCAACGGGTCCGGCCCGCAGCCTCTGCACCGGCTCACCGCAACCACCGAAGCGGGCGGCTGGGAGGACTCCGTGGCCGTCACCTTCGGAGTTCGCTCACTGGACCTGGTGGAGAACAAAGCCGGACCCCATTCCGCCCGTCCCTACACCCTCGAAGTCAACGGCCGGCGCACCTGCATCCAGGGCCTCAACTGGGTTCCGCTGGACGCCATCTATGGCGTCCCCCGGCGGCGGCGGCTGCGGCGCCTCCTCCGTCTGGCGCGAGACGCAGGCGTGAACCTTCTCCGGGTCTGGGGCGGCGGGCTGATCGAGGGGCCCGAGTTCTATGACCTCTGCGACCGGCTTGGCATCCTGGTCTGGCAGGAGTTCTCGCTCTCGAGCTCGATGCTCGACAACCGCCCCAACGCCGACCCGGCGTTCCTCGCCCTCGTCGACCGCGAGGCGCGAGCCGCCATCCGCGCGCGCCGCAATCACCCATCGCTTGCTCTCTGGTGCGGCGGGAACGAGCTCTCCGGAGATGACGGTGTGCCGCTGGACAAGGGCGACCCAGTCCTGGAAACGCTGTCGCGGGCGATCGCCGAGCTCGACCCGGAGCGTCCTTTCCTCCCGAGCTCGCCGTCTGGGCCCAGGTTCGGAAACGACCTGGCCGCCATCGCCACCGACCCGGACTCGCTGCACGACGTCCACGGCCCTTGGGAGCACCAGGGTCTTGAGGGTCAGCACACTTTCTGGAACCGGGGCGCCTCGCTCCTCGGCAGCGAGTTCGGGGCCGAGGGCATGTCCAACCTGCGCACGCTCCGCCGCTACGTGACCGAGCCGCTGTGGCCCGCCACTCGCGACAATTTGGCCTGGGCTCACCGCGGCGACTGGTTCATCAACGAGGCCCTGGTCCAGAAGTGCTTCGGCGGCATCGACGACCTGGAGACGCTGGCGCGGGCCAGCCAGTTCCTGCAGGCCCACGGCCTGCGAACCGCGCTCGAAGCCAACCGCCGGCGCTGGCCCCGCAACAGCGGCTCGATCCCCTGGCACTTCAACGAGCCCTACCCGGCCGGTTACTCGACCTCGATCGTCGACTACGCCACCCACCCGAAGCTCGCCTACTTCGCGGTGCGCGCCGCCTACCAGCCTCTCCTCCTGGCGGCGACGCTTGAGCGGACGGCCTGGCCGGGCGAGGGCACGTTCGCGGCCGAGCCGTGGGTATCGAGCTGGACGCAGGCAGGCGAAGACCGGCTCGAGGTGCGGCTGCTCGGAATCGACGGCCGAACGCTGGTGGAGTGGGAGAGACGGCTGAGCTGGCCGGTCAATGGAAGCGCGAGCGCGGCGCCAGTCGCCTGCGACCTTTCGCAAATCCCGTCCGGCCTCTTTCACCTCGACCTCCGGCTCGGCAACGCCGCCGCCGCGCGCTATCTCCTGGTGCGAGGCGAAGACCTGCGTTTTCTGCCGGAGCTGCCGGCAACGCAACTGGCGGCGGAGGTGTCCGGAAGCTCGCTTGTGGTCGCCAACGCGGGCCGCATGACGGCGGTGGACGTGCGGATCGAGGAGCCGGGACCGCGGCCCTCGGGCTGGGTCGAAGACTCGGGCTTTTCGCTGCTGCCCGGTGAGCGCCGCCACCTGGCCACCGGCTGGAGCGGCAGGCCGGGGCGCCGCGTCGTCCACGCCTGGAATTCGGACCCCCTCTTCCTTTAAGAGAGGCGCCGGCGTGCCGCCGCCAGGACTTGGTCGGCGCCGCCGCGAACGATCTCGTGCCCGGGCCGCGGCTCCACCGGTCCTGTCACGGCCGGGTCGCCGGTTAAAAAGACCGTGATCGTCTGCGCTCCGACCGCATAGGCGATGTGTGCCGGACCGGAGTCCGAAGTGATGAAGAGGTCGCAGCCGGCAACCAGAGCGCCCAGCACCGGCAACGATGTGTCCAAGCACCGCGGCTCGGTACCGATCCGGAGCACGGTCACTCCGTCAGCTTCGAGCCCGGCGGCGACCGCGCCCGCTGATCGCCAGACACGGGCCGGATCGCGAGCGCCGGCGTGGACCGCCACCGCCGGGCGGACGAGGCCGGCAAGGATCGACTGCGCGGCGCAGACGTCCTCGTCCCAGAGGGGAAACTCGAGGTGGCGGCCGCACGGTTCGGCGCCCAGGACGGTGGCCAGGGCGAGCGCGCGGTCGACCTGGTGACCCGCGTCCGGCATCGGCAGCCCGAGGTCGAGCCGGCCCGGACCGTCGCCCGGCCGGACGAAGCCCGCCGTCAGCCGTGCCCCCATCAACAGAGCGGCAGGGTTGGCGTAGACGCCCGAGCCGTAGATCTGAACCGCCAGCTCGAAGCGCCGCTCCTGCATCTCCACGATCCAGCCGGCAAAACGGCGGGCGTCGAAGAACTGCTCCGCGATGCCCGGGAAGCCGGGGAACTCGATCAGCTCGTCGATCCACGGTGATCGCTCGACCAGGGGACCGAGGAAGGGCAGGCCGACCAACTCCAGCCGGCAGTCGGGGCGCGCCGACTTGATTGCCCGCAGGGCGGGGACGGCGCAGAGGAAGTCTCCGATCCGGCCCGGCCGGAGAATCGCGACCCGCCCGCCGGATCGCACCGCCTGAAGCAGTCCCCTAGAAGACACCTCGATAAGCCGAACAGCCCCGGCAGACGTCTGGCGGGCTGTCCTTGGTGAGCAGCCGGTTGCGGAAGCGCCGGTAACGCGCGCTGTTCCAGACCCTGGCAAAGTCGGCCTTGGCGATTGAAGCCAGACGGCCGCGATCCGACCCCATGAGCATGCAGCAGGGCTGCACGCTGCCATCGTGATTCACGTACGCCGACCGCCAGGGCCAGTCGCAGCCGGGTTCGCCCGGCGCCCGCCGGCGCTCGGGATCGGGGTGGAGGACCGGCAGCCGCAGCCGGACGCCGAAGCGCCCCGCTTCCTCGCGCGCCCGGGCGAACGCGCGCTCGGCTTCGGCGAGGTCGTCCCCGCTCCAGAGCGCCTCCTCGCGGGCGAAGCGCCGGATGCCGGCGTAGCCGCCGCTCGGGTCCGTGTCCTCGAAGGAGTGGGCCAGATTCTGAACCCACAACCGGTCGAGTCCCCAGTCATGCGCCAGCCCGACCAGCGCCGGTAGCTCGTGCACATTCCGCCGCATGGCCACGAAGTTCAGCTGGACCCGGGGAGTGCTCGAGCCGGCCTCGCGCTTGGCCTCCACGAGAGCGTGGATATTTGCCACCACCCGCTTGAAGTCACCCCGCTCCCGGATTGACTCATAGGTCGCAGGCGATGCCCCGTCGAGCGAGACATGGAGCCAGCTGAGCCCGGCCGCGACCAGCGAGCGCGAACGAGCGCGCGTCAGCAAAACGCCATTGGTGTTGAACCCGACCTCGATTCCATGCTCGGACGCGAGACGGACCATCTCCAGCAGGTCCGGCGCCAGCAGCGGCTCCCCGAGGCCCTGGAGCGTGACGCGCCGGAGGCGTGGGTTGCCTTCGAGGAGGCGCCGGTAGAGCTTCAGCGAGAGCGCTCCCGACTGGCGGGAGACTGCGGGCCGGTAGCTGACCAGGCACATCCGGCAGCGCAGGTTGCAGGAGGCGGTGACCTCGATCTGCAGCTCCGAGGGGAGTTCCGCGACCTCCCGCATCGAAAGCGACGCTACGAACCGCCAGGCAAAAGCGAAAGCAATCGTCCTCTACCCGCTCCCGGGGGAGGTGGGTTGGGTCCCCGCTTCAGACTTGGTCGCGCTTTCGCGCGACCGCAGCCCGGTACACCGCCTCGTAACCCTCGGCCATCCGGCGTGGGCTGAAGCGATCACGCGCGCGCTCGGCGCACCGCTCACGGTCGATCTCGCCCAGGCGGTCGACCGCCAGCACCAGGTCGTCGACGTCGTCCGCCAGCAGCCCGGTCACGCCCGCGTCGACGATTTCGATCGCCGCTCCCCGCCCGGTGGCGATGACCGGGGTGCCGCTCGCCATCGCCTCGACCATGGCGAGTCCGAACGGCTCTTCCCATTGAATGGGGAAGAGCAGGCCGGCGGCCTGCGCAAGCAGCTCGGTCTTCGCGCGGCCGCCCACGTCTTCGATCCACTCCACCTGCTTGCCCAGGTGAGGCTTCACCTTCTCCCGGAAGTAGTCCTGGTTTCCCTCGTCGATCTTCCCGGCCAGGATCAGTCGCTTGTTGGCCCGGCGAGCGACTTCGATGGCCACGTCCTGCCCCTTGTCCGGGCTGATCCGGGCGACCTCGAGCAGGTAGCCGCCCTCGCCTCCTCCAACCTCGAGGTGGCTCATGTCGACCGCGTTGTGGACGACGCCCGCCCAGCGCACTGCCGCCACCATCCCTCGCTGCGCGCTGCTGATCGCGACCAGGTCGACGTCGCGATCGATCGTGCTCAGAAAGCGGCCATCAGGCTCGTTGAGCGGGCCGTGAAGAGTGGCGACGGCGGCCGACTGGAGTTCGAGGGTGGCGGCCATCAGCATGCCGCCGTAGCCGCTGTTCTCATGAATGACGTCGAACGACCGATGACGCAGCATCTGGTAGGCCAGGCGGAGGAAGGTTGCCTCACGTGCCTGGTGGCCGGAGTTGCCGAGGTCCTCGGTCCAGCTTTCGGGGGCCAGTGCAACCAGCTCGAAGCCGTTTCGGCCGCTCTGCCGGCCGAGGACCGTCACCTCGTGGCCGAGCTTCACCAGCTCATCGGCGAGCAGGTAGACGACGAGCTCGATGCCGCCGTAACCACCCGGTGGAACGGGGTACCAGGGCGGTG
>CAZHAC010000071.1:0-11589 GCA_964529765.1 uncultured Actinomycetes bacterium | reverse complement strand
CGCCCCTTAGCGTCCTTCGGAGCCGCCAGCGGCGTCACCTTCGCCCGCGTCCACAACCCCCACACCGCCCCCGCAGCAGCGACCAGCACGTCAGGCTGGAGCACGCCTTCGTGGGAGTACGCCCGGTACAGCATCGCCCCGGCCGCGTACACGAGCCCGGCCACCGTGGCGACACGGGCAGGCTCCAGATTCAGCCACTTCAGCATGGTTCTTCCTTCCAATGCGCGCCGTGCTGCAGGCAGAAGGGCGCCGGATGCCGCACAGCATCCATCACCACCCCGCCGGAGATGTTCCACGTGTGCCTGCAGACGCAGGGTGGCGGCGGAACATAGCCGCCCACCATGACCGTGGTCGTGACCGGCGGAATCAGCGCCGGGTTCAGCACGGCAGAGCCGCCGGTGACGTTGAGGTTGAGCGGCATCATGGTCACCCCTCCGATGTCAGAACGTAGTCGACGCCATCGTGGAACTGCCGGGCCTTGGCGAAGGTGTCCGCCGTCTCGCCGCGCTGGCCGACCGAAGCGACCGCAGACGCCCAGGTGTCGGGGTCGAGCACGACCGTGCGGCATTGCAGGGCAGTTGCTCCGGGCGGGCAGTGCGTCACATGCACCCTGCCGTCCGCGTCGCGCTTGAAGTACAGACCGTCGTGGGAGTGGAAACCCTCGTGAACGAGGCCAGGATGCTCGCTCACGACATGTCCCAGCCGACCGGCACCACGCCGTCGTCCTCGTAGGTGACGCTGACCTCGTCGGCCTTCGCGTCCAGCTTCACCGTCGTCTTGTCCGCGGCCGAGTCGACCTTCACGTGGTCGATGTGCCAGTTGTCCCTACCGACCCGCTGAGCCACCCGCAACGCCACCGCCGGATGCCCCAGCAGCCCGTTGTCGGCCGCGAACCCGAGCGCCGTGTACTTGCCCGCGGGGATCGAGATCGGGGTGTTCTTCTTACCGTCACGATTGAGCTGGCCTTGCGGCATGTCGTCCTCCTGCTGCTGTGGTTGAGGGGTAACGCCGATGCGCCACTGACCGAAGTCCGGCTTCCGCGCCGTGTTGACATCGCAGTCGACACCGCCGACCGTCCGCTGCTCGTACTGCCGGACATGCGCCCGCGGATCCCACTGGCCGGCCGACCACGCCGACGCCTGCCAGGCGTAGTGCACGAGCCCGGCGTCCAGCAGATACGCCACGACCCGGATGCCGCCGTACACACCCGCCCGCTCCGGGGTGAGCACCGACGCGACACCATGGAAGTACTGCTCCACATCCGAGCCCGCGGCGTCATAGTCGACAGCGAAGTAGATCGGTCTCCCGGCGGGCATGCCGCACGCCTGCGCCTGGAGCTCGGCGGCCTTCGCGTCGGAGCGGCCCGCCCCGTACCCGTCACCGGCCCGGGTCGCGGTGGTCTCCCAGACGACGCCGATCCAGATCCCGGCGTCCGAGAGGGCCTTGGCCTCCGCGTGGTGGAGGTTCTTGCTGTCGTCGGTGGACAGGTAGCGGAAGACGAACTCGTAGCCGCCCTCCTGGATCGCGCGGATGAAGTCGGCGATCCCTTGCCGGTCGCCGGGCCAGCCCCACGCGAAGTCAAGCCCTTGCGTCATCGGTCAGCCCTTCTTCGGAACGAACTCGGCCGCCGCCTGCGTCCCGGCCCGCCGGAACCGCACGGCCTCCCACAGCGGCCCCGGCATCACGTGGATGCCGTAGTGGGTGCGGTGGTGGGTGGCGCACAGCACTTCGAGATTGCCGGGCGATTCCACCCACTGCTGGAAGTCCTCGTCCGATTCGAAGTGCAGACCGAACGCCTGCTCGATCTTGTGCGGGTCGGTGTTCTCGATCTGCGAGAACTCGATGTGGCTGTGGTGGAGCTCCATCTGCCCGCTGCACAGGTCGTCGGCGACGATGCACTTCCACAGGCCCTGCCGCTTGATGCGGGCCTTGGCCTGCTCGAACAGGTGATAGTGCGGGTCATCCTCCCGCGGCTGATGCTCGGGGACGTGGGTGAGCAGGTGCAGGGTGAGCGCCTGGTCGTGAGCGGGAGTGACGCTCATCCGTTGCCTCCAATGACGACGGCGTTGCATGACAGCGCCCGGACAGGAAGCCGGAGCATGGCGGCCGATGCGGCAGCGCAGTGCGGCGGCGGAGTCGGCGACGGGCTGGCCGGCGGGCTCGGCGGGGTAGACGACGGCTCCGGGGCGGGCCCTTGGCCGGGGTTGGCGGCCGCGGCCTGGACCACCGGCGCGGCCGACGGTGAGGGCGAGGTTTGCGGCGGCGGCGCGGCGGCCGGGTTCGCGGTCGGGGAGGCGGTGACGGTCTCGGTCGGGGTTGGCCGCTCCGCTGTCGCACCGAGCTCCGCTCTCAGCTGGTCCCGCTGATGGACGAGGCCTGTGATCGAGGAGGTCGCCATCGCCGCGCCGACGACCAGGCCGCACGCGCCTCCGAGGAAACCGAGCTCTCTACGCGACAGCATCAGTGGCCTCCGAGGTTCGTCCAGTGCGTGAGGATGGCCAAAGCGATGCCGCCCAGTAGTGTGCCGATCCCTGTGAGGATCGCGATCCGGTTGGTGTTGCGGACCGACGACTGTTCGGTGCGGATCTCGTCGATGTCCTTTTCGCGGGCTTTGCGCTCGTCGTCGATGTCCTCTTTGAGCCCGGCAAGGCGGCCTTCCATGCTCCGCTGGTATTCGGTGTACTCCCGGGTGCCGACGAGGTGGTCGAGCCTGCCCATGATGGCGTCGAGGCCTCGTCGCAGCTCCCAGCCGTTGGGCTCTCCCTTGGTGGGCTCATCAGTCACCGAACCCCCTTAATCCCGCTGCTCTCACGATAGCCGTACGGCATCGAAACATCAGATTGTCGCCCTCCAGAGAATCGACAGCCGCGACTCCTGGCCGACCGTGTTGTTCCAGTTCTGCGACCCGGCACCGAGGTAGGTGTTGATGACGATCTGGTCGCCGGGCACGCAGTAGCACTCCCAGTAGCCGGGTACGGCCTGCGGCTGCCCCGAGGTGATCGGCGCGGTGATCTCCGTGCCCTCCCAGAAGGTCCCGGTGGACTGGAGCGGGTTCGCCCCGTTGACCTGCAACCTCGGCAGGAACACCGCGCCCGCCGACCCGGCCCCGGCCAGGGAGATCGTGGCCGCGATCGAGTACCAGCCGGGTTGCTGCGCGACCAGGATCGTGTTGGCCAGCGGCGCCTGCTGCGACGGCCCCCACATGCCGTAGGGATCCTCGTCGGCCAGGTTCCACGGTGTGCTGACGCCACCCGCCGCAAAACCTGTCGTGGCCGTGCACCGGCCCCGGAAGGCGACCTTGGCCAGCAAGAACTGCATCGGCTGCTGAATCACCTGGTTCAGATACGCCGCGCCGCCCAGGCCCGGGTAGATCGCGGCGATCGTCGGCGCCGACGGCAGGCTCACAGCGCCTCCCACAGGGCGAGGAGCCGCGAGGCGTTCCCGGCACCGTTCGAGATGGTGATCGAGCTGCCGGAGTTCTGCTGGATCTGGAGCTCGATGGTGTCGTTGGCTGCGAACCGGTCAGTGCAGATCGCGGCGACACGGTTGCCGATGTTGCTGGTCGTCGGGATCACCGACATGCCGGGAATGGTCCGAGCGGCGCCGTTGACCGACAGCCGGCACGCCACGTACCCGGTTTGGGAGGTGAGACCGTCGAGGGCGGCGAACCCGATGATGGTCCAGAGCCCGGCGCGAGGGATCGTGTACTTGGTGTTCGCCCCGGCCGACCAACCCGAGTAGTTGTCGATGGACTGCGTCGGGAACTGGATCGACACCCACGCCGACGTCGAGGACGCGATCGACTGGGCGGTGGTCTGCGAGGTGAGCCGCGCCACCGGCGGCGCGTACAGGAACTTCAGATAGGCGTTCAGCTCCGTCATCAGCGGAACCTTCACCCCGCCGGCCGGGCTCGCCCCCGTCGCCGTGGCGGTGATCTGATCGTTGCTCGCCCAGGTATGCGGGGTGCCCGGCAGCGCGAACGTGCCCCACCGGTTCGTGCCGACCCACCGCGTCTGAAGATGGCTCAGCGACCCCGCGGACGAGCTGGTGGACAACGCGCCCGCGGTGTTCTGGAACGCCGTCAGCTCGATGTAGTCGTTGAGGCTGGTCACCTCCATGATGTCGGCGGTGAAGCAGCCGATGTTGTGGCCGGACGCACCACCGAGCTTGCAGCCCTCGATGACCTGGCCGCCCGTCAGCCGGGTGCCCGCGATACCCGCGTTCGCGGACGTGAGGGTCGACGTCCACTTCACCGACCCCGTAACCAGGTAGTAGTCGTGGAACCCTGCGGAGATGTTCGCCGACTGCGGCGGGTAATAGCGGGAGGCGTTGGCCGAGTCGGAATGCCCCTGGTAGGTGTCGATCTGCTCGGTGTCGAGGTTGATCGGCGTCCACGTGCTGGCCGCGATCGACTGGGTGGCGACCTGGTAGCCGCAGAAGAACGGCCGCGACGCCAGCCACGCCACCCCGGCGGTCACATCGTTGGCCAGCTCGGTCGCCGTCACCGCAGTCCCGGCGACTGGGGAAGCGGCCGGCGCTGCTACCTCATCGACCCACGTCGTCGGCGTGGTCGGCAGCGTCACTTGCTGCCCGGACGGCAGCAGGTAGGTCGTCTGAACTCCGGTGGCCACCGCGTCACATCCCGATCACGTTGCTGCCGGGGGTGTTGCCCGAGCCGACGATCCCCAAGGTCGGGTCATTGCAGACGTAGACCGGCGGCCGGACCGCGCCCATCGTCAACGTCACCTCGTACTGCTCGGGCGGCACCGCGTGCACCTCGATGTGCAGGATCCGGCACGGGTCGGAGATCATGGGGGCGCCGATCGGGCGGCGGTTGACGGTGACGACGTCGGCGACGTCAGCGGACAGCAGGAACTGCCACAGCCCAGCGGTGCGGTAGGCGTCCATCACCAGCTTGTCAACGCGCAGCTTGGTGCCCTGGTACTGGTTGAGCAGCCACCACGCCAGCAACCACGCCTGCCAGTCATTGATGATCGTGGCGGGCCGGGACAGGACCCGCACCGCGTACTTGCCGTACTGGGACGGTGCTGTGGCGACGATATTCGTGGTGACCTGCCCCGCCTGCTGGGTGAAGCTGCCGCGCGTGTTAGCGACCTTCACCGCCGTGTACAGGTAGGCGTCATCGAACGCATACGACGTCTGCCCCCACTGAGGCAGATACGGCAACTCCCCCGCCCCGTCCCCCAGCGTCGCCACCGACGTCTGGAACACCAGGCGCGCATCCGACCGGAACTGCAGCTGGCCCGCCGCATCGGCGAAGAACACCCCGTCCTCATCGGAGGCGAACGCGCCGCACTGGTCGACGATGTTGCCGGATGGGTCTTGGATGAGCGTGGTGCCCACAGCGGACGGCCCGATGATGCGGGCACCGACCCAGCCGCTCGCCTCGACCGACCGCCGCACCAGATGGTCGTTCGACAGCGCCAGGCCCCCCACGGCCCTGGACAGGTTGGTGAGCTCGCCATCCGACAGCATCGACCCGTACACGGCGACGTGCGAGTGGATGCCGCCGAAGTAGAAGCCGGTGATGTACCGGTCCGCCTCCCCGCCCACGTCGATCACGTTGAACGCCGTGGTGAGGTTGCAGGTGCCGGAGGTGACCGCGCCGCCGCCGTTCCACAGATACCAGTGGGTCTGGTCGAACGACAGCGCCCAGTTCGTCCACTGCTGCTGCCCGAGAAGCATCGACGTCGTGGTCGCCGTCGACACCTTCGTCACCTTGTCCCACACGGTCACGGTGGCGGTGTTGTTGGTGTGGTTGATCGACAGCTTGAGCAGCGTGGCGGAGCTGCCCGACGGGTTGGCGGAACGGACGATGACCACGGTCGGGTCGAAGCTGTTGCCGGTGTAGGCGCTCTGGTCGGCCGAGGGTACGTACAGCAGCCCCCACAACGTCACCCCAGTGGTCACCGGCGGGAAGTCGTTGCCCTGTCCGACCAGCGCGAACCCCTGCTTGGCCGTCAGGTTCGCACTGGTCATGCCGGTGGCCTGCCAGCCGGTCCCAGCGTCGCCCGCGATCGTGACGGTGCCGCCCGCGGTCGCCAGGTTCTGGGTGGACACCCCGAACGCGGCGGTGCCGCTGCCCGCCCCGAACTTGCTGGTCTGCTGGACGAGCTGTGTGCTCGCGGAGCCGATGTTCTGCGCGACCGGCGACCCTTGCGGGTCGTCGAGCGGCCAGTAGTGGGTGGGGTTGTAGCGGTACACCTCGGTGCGCAGCGGCGACTGTACGTCCACCTTGGCGACCTGCATCAGCGGGTCCAGCGCCACCCCGGCCACCTCGCCCCAGTGCGGGTTGAGCCACTGCTGCGGCAGGTCCGCGAGGGTTCCTGACGCGGTGACGTAGGTTTTGCCCTGCCACGTCATCAGGATCTGGTAGGGGATGTACAGGTCGATGGGGACGGCGCCGTAGACGTCGCCGGACGCGGTCGCGACCTGGGCGCCGCCGCCCACTACGCCACTTCCAGGCTCGGCCGCCTGAACGAACGTGATGGTCGTGGTCGCCCCGACCGTGGACACGCCGGTGACGCGGAAGACGGTGTACTCCTTCAGCGTCCCAGTCGAGTTCTTGAGCTGGAAGTAATCCGACACGCTGACACCACTGACCGCGGTACTCGCGCACACCAGCGTCGTCGTCGTGCCAGCAGCGTTCGCCGTCGCCGACCCGGGCGGTCGCGGCGTGAACGCCCCATCATCGTTACGGATGCGCAGGTCCGTCGGATCGGCCTGCGCGCTGCCCATCTCGTACGGGACGCCCCGCTGATGAGACCACTCCAGCAGCCGCTGCGTCAGGTCGGTGTACCGCACCGCAGGCGGCGGGGTGCCGGCCTGCGCGCCGAGACCGACCATCCACTGGGTGGCGGGCCAGCTGGCGTTCGGCTGGGCCGGTGTGACGCCGGTCTGGCGGACGGCGACGACCAGCCCGGCCCAGTTGCAGGCGGCGCTGCTGGTCCAGGCGGCGGTCTGGGTGACGGTGGTTT
The DNA here is from genome assembly GCA_964529765.1 of uncultured Actinomycetes bacterium. Lineage (GTDB taxonomy): Bacteria > Chloroflexota > Dormibacteria > Dormibacterales > Dormibacteraceae > CAZHAC01. The sequence goes on along the minus strand of CAZHAC010000071.1, from coordinate 4,591 downwards.
CCCGCCACGCCCCGGTGAGCCGCAGGTCCGGGTTGGCGTAGTTGGAGAACAGGATGGTCTTGTTGGCGCTGACCTGCGTGAGCGTGGACCAGCCCGCCGCAGTGAACGTGGTGGTGGCACTGTTGAGGTCGGTGTTCGCGGCGGCGACCATCACGACGTCGGCGCCGCCGGACGGGGCCGGGGCCGTGATCGACAGGGACGTGGCCGCAGCGGCCGTACCGACCGTCACCGAATCGACGGTGATGCTGCCGTTGCCCATCCCGGACAGCTCGACGATGTTGACGCACACCGACCCAACGTCCCGCGCCAAGATCTTGGAGAAGGCGACGTAGACGTCGAGGACGGCCCAGCCCTCGTAGTGCACGGCCGGGCACGCCCACACCTGCACGTTCTGCACCTCGGTCGTCCCGAGCGTCGCCGAGAACGCGTTCGTCTGGGTGGCCCACGCGGGCGCGGTGGTGGAGTAGAGCAGCTGCCACCAGTTCGCGGCCGGGTCTCCGACCGTCACCGTCTGGCTGGACCCGTCGTTCACCGACCACGAGACGACGGCGATCAGCCAGTTCCCGACGGCAGGGCCGGTGACGATCTCGAAGTCGCCGAAGTCCCCGGCCGACGATGCGCTGGTCAGGGTCCACTGGTTGGCTACAGCTACCGCCATCAGCCGGTCCGTCCCGACGGCACCGTAAGGCCGCTGGTGGAGTTCCACAGCGACCGCTGGGTGGAGTTCTTGCGGACGATCCGGTCCAGGTCCCGGTCGGAGATGACCGAGCCTTGCACCTGGATGATCGTGGTGTTGTGGATGATCTGCCCGCCCGCCCCGTAGGCGAGCGCGCCGACTCCGGAGCTGTAGCCGACCCCTGCCGGCTCCGGCGCCATCGGGTGCGGCCGCTGGTGGTGCAGCGCCGGATGATGCGCGGGATGGTGGTGCCCGTGGCCGTGGGCGGCGTGGTGGTGGTGCGGGGATGCGACCTGCGCGGCGACCTCTTCGGCGACCTGCGACACCGTGCCGTACACGTCGACCAGGCCCTGCTCGATCCCCGCCTGCAAACCGGCCATCAGCGCCTGGCCGTGCGGGTGCAGCAGGACCCGGTCCTTGTCGATCGGGCCCTTCAGGTTGGAGATGGCGCCCGCTATGCCGCCGACAATGCCGTACAGGCTGCCCAGGTTGGACTGGATGCCGTTGATCAGGCCCTGGATCACCGACACTCCGGCGTTGTACAGCAGCGACCCCAGATTGCCGAGCGCGCCCAGGATCCGGCCAGGGAGGCTCTGCGCGAGGCCGATCACCTGCGAGACGCCGCGCGAGACCGCGTCGACCATGCCCTGCATCCACCGCGAGAACATGCCGGGGACGCCCTCGAACCAGGACAGGATGCTGCGGACCTTGTCGACACCGCGCTGGAACCAGTCGGTCATGCCGTTGATCAGGTCCGGGATGATCGAATGGCCTATGAGGACGTCGTACAGCCACTTGAACATGTCATAGGTGGTCTGGGTGAACCATTTGATGGCTCCGACGACCCATTTCGTCATCGTGGCGATCTTGTCGATGATGAATGCAGCGGCTATCGCCACCGATTGGCCCATATAGGCGAACTCGGTCGCCACCTCGGCCGTGACGGTGATCAGCGGCGTCAGCGCGATCAGCAATTTCGCCAAGGGCGGCAGCAAAGGCAGCAGAGCGAGCAGCATCTGGCCCATAGCCTTCGCTAGGGTCGGCAGTTGTGGCCCGATTGCCTGGATCACCTTGCCGAGCTGGTCGCCGAGCGCCTTCGCGAACTCGGTGACGGCCTTGGCGAGCGGCGGCAGGGCCGGGCCGAGCGCCTGCATCAGCTGCGATGCCAGCTTCATGATGACCGGCACGAGCGGCTCGGCCTGCCTGAATACCTCGCCCAGGTATTTCCCGAAGTCCTGCATCCCCTTGACGAAGGTCGGGTCGGCGAACATCTGCTGCAAACCGGCCGCGAGCGCCTGGACGCCGGGGAGCATCGCCGAACCGAATTCGATGGCAAGGTTCTGGACCGTGGCCAGCAGGTTCTTAAAGCCCTGCTCGGGGGTTTGCGCCGCCTTCTGAGCCGAGCTTTCGAAGTCCTTGACCGACCCGCCGATGCCGTCGAACTTCTGCTTCACCCCGTCGAGGTTCTGCATCAGCGACATGATCGCCTTGTCGGACCGGCCACCGCCGAAGATCTTCGCCATCAGCTGGTTCGACTCTTCGGCGCTGAGTCCCGCCTTGTGGAACGCGTTCTGCAGATCCTTCAGTGCGACGAACACACCGTCGGGCTTCTTCAGGTCGGCGGCGAGCTGGTTGGTGGTCAGGCCGGCCTTGGTCATCATGTCGGCGAGCGTCTGGTTCTTCGCGCTCACGAAATCAGCGGTCAGCCCTAGCTCGTGCAGATAGGCGTTGGCCTGCTTGCTGCCCGAGGTCATCATCGACAGGCCCATGGTGAGCCGCGTCGCAGCAACCTCAGCGGAGTTGCCCCGGTCGGTCAGGTAGGCGATGGCAGCGCCCATCGACTGGATCGAGATGCCCATGCTGGCGGCGGTCGGAGCCCAGTTTTTGATGCTGGCGTTGAACTGCTCGAAACGCATGTCGCCTTCGCCGACAATGGCGTTCAGCAGCGCGGCGGTCTTACCGGCATCGCTCGCCTGAAGGTTGAACGCCTTCATCACCGACGACAGCGAATAGGTGGTGTTCTCAAGCGACGCGCTGTGAATATCGGCCAGCTTCGCGGCGTCGGCCACCACGTTCAGCGACGTTTTCAGATCCAGGCCGGCCGACTCGGCGTGGTACATCGCGTCGGCCATCTTCTTGCCGGAGAACCCGTACTGGTCGCCGAGCTGAAGCATCTGCTGCCGGATCGCCGGAAGGTCCTGCAATGGTGCGCCCGCGGCCGTGTGCAGCTGCGTGATCGTGGCGTCGAACTTGGCGGCCTGGTCGATCGAGTAGATGATGCCGACACCGAGCGCCTCGAACGCGAGCTTGGACTTGGCCGCGAGCGCCTGCAACGCGGCGCCGGACTTCTCAACGGCGCCGGTCAGGAACGGCATCACTCCCGCGCCCTCTTTGACCTTCGTCGCAAAGAGGGTCATCGAGGCCTTGGCCCTGTCGGCGGCGGCCGTGAACAGGCCCATCATCCCCGCGGATTCCTTGGCCTTCGCCCCGGCGACGATCTCAGCATCCGCAGCCACCTTCATGCCGTCAGCGGCCAGCTTGGCGGCGTCCGCGGCGGCCTTCTCGGCGTCGGCCAGAGCCACCGCGGCCTCGGCCGCGGCCCGCTCGGCGTCGGCCATGCCCGCCAGCACGTCGAACAGCGCCGAGGACGCCTGCTCTTCGGCCGCGGCGGAGTCCGCGGCGAGCTTCTCGGCGTCGGCGAGCCGGGCCTGGACGTCGGCGAGGTTGGTGGCCGCGTCCGTGGCGGCCGCGGCCGCGGCCGCGGCTGCTTCGAGGTTGCCCTGGAATAGAGCGGCGGCGAAATCGGCTTGGTAGAGGTTCTTGGTGAGCTCCGCGACGGACTCGGTGGCCTTGAGCACGTCTGCGACGAACTGGGTGGTGTCGGCGATGAACCTTGCGTAGACGTCGGGGATCTCACCGGCCATGGGTCACCCTCCCGCCAGGCCCACGGCGCGCGTGAACGCCTCCACGGCGGCCTGGGTGAGCGCGCCAGAGGCCACGTCGTCATCGACCGAGGGGGCGATGTACGGGCGCGGCGGCAGATGGGTGGCGTGGCCTCGGCCGGTGTCGCCTCCGTACTCGTGGATCCTCGCGTAGACGGCTGAGTTGCCCGCCTGCGCTTCTGCAATCCCCGCTCCGCCCGTCGCGGGGACGACGGTGACCGAGTTCTGGAGGTGGCCGCTGCGGCGCGCGGGCGGGGTGCCCGGCGCCGACGGTGGCGGACCGCCGCCGAGCTTGCCGACCATCGTCGAAGCGGTGACGTAGGCCATCGCGTCGGCGACCTCGGCCGGCGCGGCGGTGCCAGCGAGGTCGGCGATGCGGGCGAGCGCGTCGGCGAGTTCCCCGGCATTGTTCGGCACCGCTCACCTCCGTCACTTCTTGTTGCGCATGTACAAGATCAGGTCGTGCAGGGGGATCATCCAGTCGTCCAGCCAGGCCGGGATCCGGTCCACCTGCTCAGGCGTCCACCCGAACCGTTCGGCGTAGCTCACGTAGCGGAGGGCCGTGAGCGCCTGCGGCAATGGCTCGGTGCCCGGCGCTACCCACTGCTCTCGCTGCTCGGCGTCGATCCAGTTGCGGACTCGGAGGAGCTGTCGTCGCTGCTCTTCTTTCTCGAGGAAAAATTTGCGAGCTCGAAGTGGGGGACGGTCGCCTCGATGAGCTTGTCGTACATGCGGACCGGCAGCTCTTCGACGGTCTCGACGCTGATCGGCAGCGGGAACGACCACGCCTCGACCACCATCGAGATCATGGTGGCCTTCAGCAGGTCATTGATGCCGCCCTCGATCTCCACCCTGGTGTCGTCGTTGAGGCGGACACCCTTGATGACGTTGCGGACCTGACGCCGGGCCTTGGCCGACATGTCCTCCGGGTCGATCACCTCCGCCCAGGCTTCCTGACCGGTCTTCTTGTCGA
>CAZHAC010000070.1:0-11820 GCA_964529765.1 uncultured Actinomycetes bacterium | reverse complement strand
AGCCGGCGCCGGGCGGCGTCTCGACCGGCCTCAACAGCTCCGGGCTGAACGACCTCCTGAACACCAAGTACGCCTCGGCGGCGCCGGGTGGCCAGGGCTGGCCCAACTACAGCAACGTCGACATCGTCAACGACATCTTCTGGGACAACCGGGCCGGCTCCTGGACGCCTGCTGGCGTTGCCGGCATCGGCATGCCGGGTGACACCACCGCCATCAACGTGTGGGACGTCGGCAGCACCGACGCAGGGGCGCTGCTGGCGCCGACCTACTCGGTGCTCAGCTCGCCCGCCAACGCGACCGGCGGCCAGGGCTACATCGGGTCTCCGACCAACGTGGTCAGCGACATCAAGAGCAGCCCGAACTTCCCCAATTTCACGCAGCCGTACGACACCTCACTGTCAGTCGTTCAGCAGCGCACCTACTTCCGCTTCCGGCCGGCCGCGATCATCTCCGTCAACCTGCCGCCCGACGTCATCGGCGACTACTCGCTGAACGGCAGCTCGCCCGCCCAGAACGCCGGCCGCAACGGCCCCCCGGTCTCGGCCTACGTCACCGACGACATCGCGGGCCACCCGCGGCCACAAGACCCGCTGCCCATGGACAGCGGCGCCTACCAGCTGACACCGGCAGCTCCTGCCGTGAGCGCGCTGCTGCCATGAACCGCCGCGACTTCCTCAGAGTGACGGGGCTCGCCTCGGCGGGGGCCGTGACCGGCCTCATCGGCGGGATCGAGCTGCTCACCGGCTCCGCGGCCGGCGCCGCACGGCCGCGGCTGCTGGCGGCGGCGAAGAAAGAGATGGTCGTCGGCTTCACGGACGGCTACGTCTCGATGCCGGCCCAGGCCGAGCCGGTGCCGCCCTTCTTCCCCGACCCGGCGGCCCCCAAGCCCTTCACGACGTGGGTCATGGGCATCCGCGACCTGAGCGGGCTCTCCGAGGCCGGCATCGCCTCCCAGCGCGGCAAGGGCCAGATCTCGGCGCCCTTCCTCTTCTGCTATCAGAACGACGACTTCAGGGTCCACCTCCGGAACCTGGGCCTCAGCCAGCGCCCCGATCTCATCGACAGCCACACCATCCACTGGCACGGGTTCCCGAACCAGATCGTGTACTTCGACGGCGTGCCCGACAACTCGCTGTCGGTGCCGATCGGCCGCGAGCTGATCTACCGCTACATCCCCGAGGACCCGGGCACCTACATGTACCACTGCCACGTCGAGGACGTGGAGCACGTGCACATGGGTCTCACCGGCGTGGTCTTCGTGCTCCCCGAGATGAGCCGCAACACGCAGGGTCTCAAGTACGCCTACAACGACCCGAACACGCAGTACGACCGCGAGTTCGCGATGCTCCTCACCGAGCTCGACAACCACGTCCACTGGAACGACCGCCACGGCCAGGACAACGACTGGACCGACTACAAGCCCGCCTTCCGCCTGCTCAACGGGCGGGCCTGGCCGGACACCGTGCAGCCCAACCTCGATCCGATGGCGCCCGCCGGCAGCCTGGGGCCCCTCGAGCGCCTTCGCTACAACCCCAACTCCTCGCTGATCCAGGCCAACGAGGGCGAGCGGATCCTGCTCCGGCTTGCCAACCTCGGCTTCGAGGAGCACAGCATGGTGCTTCCCGGCATCCCGATGACGATGGTCGGGAAGGACGCCAAGCCCCTGCTCGCCGGCCGCCCCGACTACGGCGTCGACCCGCCGGTCCCCGGCGGGCGGGCGGACATCAGCACCGTCACCTATCGGGTCGACATCGGCCCCGGCGAGAGCCGGGATCTGATCTTCACGGCGCCCAAGGGCTCTCCCAGCGGCAGCCGCTACCCGTTCTACGACCGCAACGGAGCATCCGCCAAGCCGAGCGGCGAGGGCGAGGACGCGGCGCTGGTGGGCTCGATGCGCACGGAGGTCCGCGTCTACCCGAAGGGCACGCTGCCGCCCCAGACCGACGTCGCCACCGGGGCGCCGCGCCCCAACGGCGTCTTCGTTTTCAACCCCACCACCAGCACCTGGAGGCCGACATGGGCAACCGGGACGGAGCCGCTGTGAGCCGCGTCACTCGTATGACCCGCCGCCTCCTCGGACTGCTGGAGCGGAGGGGGGAGTGCCCCCCTTCGGGCAGCCGGGCAAAGCCCGGCAGCCCTACCCCTCCGCGTGGCCGGAGGGCTCTGGCGCCCATGGCGGGCGCGGGCGTCCTCGCCGCGCTCCTGCTACCCTCCCCGGGCGCCGCCCAGGGAACCCCGCCGAGTGAGGGGCTGCTCTGCAGCACGAGCCCAACCTCGAGCTTCCTGCTGACGGCGACGACCGGCTACATCTCGACGCCCGACGGCAACAGCATCTTCATGTTCGGCTACGGCCTCGGCAACGGCGGCTTCCAGTACCCGGGCCCGGTGCTCTGCGTCAACGAGGGCGATGACGTGACCATCACCCTCAAGAACACCCTGCTGATCCCGACTTCGCTGTCCTTCCCGGGCCTGACCAAGGTCAAGGCCGACGGGACCGATGTGCAGCTCGACCCCGGCTCGGACAGCCTGGCCAAGCCCGCCCAGCCGGGCGGATCGGTGACCTACACCTTCAAGGCGGCCAACCCCGGCACCTACCTCTATGAGAGCGGCACCAACCCGCAGCTCCAGGCGCTGATGGGGATGGTGGGCGCCCTCGTGGTCCGGCCCGCCCTCAATAAGACCGCACCTGCCAGCACCGCCTACGTCTACGACGACGCGTCGACCGCCTACAACGCGGGTCGCGAGTTCCTCCACCTGCTGACCGAGATCGACCCCCACATGCACCACGCAATCGAGCTCGAGGTCTTCTGCAAGCAGAACCCGGCGCAGCCCTGTCCGGGTCCCTACACGTACGACATGAGGCGGTACCAGCCGCGCTACTGGATGATGAACGGCCGGACCTTCCCGGACGACATCACTCCCAACAACGTCAGCTCGCTGCCCACACAGCCGTACGGCGCCCTGGTGCATGTGCAGCCCAAGAGCGCTGACAACCCACTGCCGGCCCTGGTCCGCTTCCTCAACGCGGGTCCGGTCAGCTACCCGTTCCACCCCCACAGCAACCACGACAGCGAGATCGGCGCCGACGCCCGGCTCCTGGTCAACCCGGCGGCCGCCGCCGGCGCGCCCAACAATCTCTCAGTCGACCGCTTCGGGGTGGTGGTCGCGCCCGGGCAGACGCTGGAGACGCTCTTCAACTGGGTTGACGCCCAGCAGTGGGATCCCAACTCCAATCCGATCGACGTGCCGGTCCCGGGCGTCTACAACCGCACCAACGGCCCGTATTGGAGCGGCTCTCCCTACCTGGGGATCAAGCTGCCGCTTCAGAACGGGCAAACACAGTGGAATCAGTGCGGCGAGTACTACCACTTCGCACACAGCCACGCCCTCTTCCAGGTCACCAACTACGGAGTCACCGGCGGCGGGATGCTGACCCTGATCCGCGTCGATCCCCCGCCCTCCCTGCAGGCCAAGTACGGCGTCGACTGCAACGGCGGCCCTGGGTACTACTAGATGAGCCAGTCAACGCACGTCTCCAAGCACGCTGGTCGAGGCCGGCTGCCGCTTCGCCTGCTCGCCGTGGGCGCGAGCACGTTCATGCTGGCGGTCTCGGTCGCGACGCCGGTTCCGGTAGCAGCGGCCGCTGTCGTCGTCAAGGCCTCGGCCAGCGTTGCCGCCGCCAGCGGTGCTCTCGTCAACGCCGCAAACGCGGGTGCCGTGAAGGCGGCGCCGGCAAAGGCCGGGGCTAAGCCGACCAAGGCGCCAGCCCGCTTCGCGCTGACGCAGTCGATCGCAGCCTCGGCCGGCATCACACCGGCGCCCTGCACGCTCTCCGGCAGCACCCGCAGCTGCGACCTCTGGGCGCTGGCCAGCACGGTCACCCTGCCCGGCGCGGACGCGCCTGTCGGCATCTGGGGATTTTCCTCGACCAACGACCCCTCGAGCGCCGGGATTCCCGGGCCGACGATCGTGCTCAACGCGGGCGAGACCCTGGTGCTGACGCTGCACAATCAGCTTCCCGCCCAGGCCGGCAGCCTGTCGCTCGAGTTTCCGGCCGTCAGCGGACCCGTGGACCGTGATGGTGCCGTGACCCTGAGCTCGACGGTCTACCGCCTGAGCGGCCTGGCCGGCGGCACCTACCTGTATGAGGCGGGCCCCACGAACGGCCAGCTGCGGCAGCTGCGCATGGGCCTCTCGGGCCTGCTGATCGTCCGCCCGCAGGGCTTTTCGAGCACGGCCATGACCGCGAGTGGCAAGGCCTTCACGGCTGAGGCGCTGGCTGAGATCAGCGAGATCGACCCCGAGTTCAACAACGACCCGTTCAACTTCGACCCCCTCGAGTACCACCCGACGATCTTCCTTCTCAACGGTCGCAGCTTCCACTACGACCCCCAGAACCCTGACCTGGGCATCCCGGTCGCGGCCGGCGATTCCCTGCTCCTGCACTACGCGAACCTGGGCAGCCACGACCGCGGGGTGACGATCCTCAACCAGCGTCAGCTGCTGCTGGCCAATGACAGCCAGCCCCTGACGACGCCCGCCGACGTCGCCACCGCCTGGACGACGCCCGGCCAGGTCACCGACGCCCTGGTCCTGGTCGACCCGGCCACGCCGCTCAACGCCCGCATACCGGTGTTCGAGAGCGGACTCCATCTCAGCAACGGAGCCGACCTCGGCCTGGGCGGCGCCTTCACGTACCTCAACGTCTGGAACGGCCACGCGGGCACCCCCGGCGGTCCGATCAGCAGCGTTTCGGCTGCGCCGCCCACGGTCGCCGGCAGCAACCCCGCCACCGCCTACACGGGCATCCAGGACATGACTTTCAGTGGCACCGTCATGCCCACCACGGGCGCGGTGAGCGGGGCCGAATGGTTCTTCGACGCGGTGGGTGCGGGGGGCACCGGCCACCCGATCGTGGCCAACACCACCGTCACCGGTAAGTCGGGCACGATCGCCGCCGCGCCGGCGGGCGCCACCACGCTGACCTATACGGTCACCGCGGGCCCGGCGCCGGCCGCCGGCGATCTTTTCACCCTGGACACCGGCGCCAGCATGGAACAGGTCACCGTCTCGGCGGTGTCGGGCACCGGGCCGTACACCCTGACGGTTGGGCCCACCGCCTTCGCCCACGCTGCCGGCACGCCCGCCGTCAACGGGGGCATCGTGGCTAACCAGGCCAGCTTCTCGTACACCTGCGCCAACGTCGCCTTCCCGAAGTTCTCCTGCACCATCCCGGCGGCGGCGCTGGACGCCCTGGTCGGCACGGCGCCGCCGGTCGACGGCGATCACATCCTTTGGGTGCACGGTCAGGACGCCGGCGGGTGGGGCGTGGTCAGCGGTGACGTCTTCACGTACAACATGACCGGGCCCGATACCAGCGCGGTCACCCTGCACTCGACCCCGACCGGCGGCTCCCGCCTCACCGACGTCGCCAACGGCGCCTTCGCCACCTACGGAACAATCGCCGCCGCGACCGCCGGGTCGACGTCTCTCACCTACACCCTGACCTCGGGTCCAGCCCCGGCTGTCGGCGACCTGATCTGGATCGATCCCGGCACGGCCAGCGCGGAGCAGGTCAAGGTCACCGCCGTCACCGGTACCGGACCCTACACGCTGACCGTCGGCGCCACCCTGATCGCGCATCCCGCGGGCGCCCCCGCCAACATCAACTACAACCCGTCCCAGACCGACATGGTGATCCTCGGGGCGGCGACCGCATCACTGGCCGACTGGGTCGTGCTCGGTGGCGAGTACTGCATCGACGATCCCAACTGCGCCCAGGGCTCGGGGACGCCGGTTTACATCACTCCGGCCGCCGTCAACGTACCGCTCGGCTTCCCGCCGCTCCCACCGGCGTGCACGCCCTCACTGCCGCCGCCCGGAGTCGCTCCGGTGACGGCTCCCGATCCCGGTGGCGGCTCGGCGGTCTCCTTCTGCGCCACGATTCCCAGCGCCAAGCTGAAGGCACTCCCCGAAGGGGCGCACACCGTCTACATCCGCGCCTGTGAGGCGCCGAACAAGCCCGGCATCGTCGCCTGCGCGCCGCCCTCCCGCTGGGGCAGCTTCGGTCTGGCCGGAGTGGCCCAGAACTTCGTGATCGACCGGACCGGGCCCAGCGCTAACGGGATCTCGCTCTCGCCCAATCCCAACAATGGCAAGCTGGCCGGTCCCGGCAACACCAACTTCCTGGACTCGCTCCAGGTGGTCGCTACGCTCGACGACAGTAAGTCCGGCAATTCCAACATCGCCTACTCCGAGGTCTTCGTCACCTGCAGTCCGGTCTCTCAAAGCACGTGCGCCTCCGTCAACGGGCCGATCGATTTGCACACCAACCAACCGCCCGCGGATGGCTCCGGAGCCGAGATGATCCCGAGCGGCGCCAAATGGGACTCGCCGGTCAAGATCGCCTACGCCTACATCCCGCTGGCCGAGCTGACCGCATACCCCGAGGGCTACGTGCGGATGTGGGTGCACGGGCAGGACCTGGCGGGCAACTTCGGGCCCTGGGCCTACGCCGACCTGACGCTGGATCGGACGCCGCCGGTCTTCAATTACACGGGCGCCAACGCCACGCCGGCCAACAACAGCCAGATCGGTCCCTGCCCGGCCGCAGCTCCTTGCTCGGTCACCTTCACGGCCACTGATCCGCTGTCAGGCGGCGTCAACTCCAAGATCGTGGAGGCCGAGTGGTTCGTCGACCAGGGCGCCCACCTGGTCTGCGAACCGGCGGCTCCCAACCCCTGCACACCCGAGGTGGTCGCCCCCGGCGATCCCGGCCAGGGCCTGGGGACGCCGATCGCAATCGCGACCCCCGGAACTACGATCACTGCCACCTTCTCGATAGGGGCGCAGCCCTCGGGCAGCCACATCGTCTTCCGAGTGAAGGACCAGGCCGGCAACTGGAGCCTCGACTCCCTGGTCATCGTCAAGTGAGAGTGCCGGGCGAGGCGCTGGTCCCGCCGGCGCCCCTGTCCGGCGGCGGCCCGGCGCCGCCCGTTGGGGTCGGGCAGGGATCTCGGCCGCGCCGCCTGCTTGTCCCAATCGCCGCCGCGGCGGCTGCTTTCGTGATCGTGGCCGGGCTTCGCTTCGGTATCACTTACGGCGAAGCAGCCTGGACGCGGCACCAGCTGCAGGTCCACCGGGCGAGCTCGATGGCGATGCCGTCCAGCCCGCAGATCGAGGCGGACTGGGGAATCCGTTTCACCCAGGCCCAGCTGCTCGCGGACGGCGGGCTGATCGAGCTCCGCTATCAGATTCTCGACAACGGCAAGGCATCCCGCCTCCACAACCAGAGCAACTCACTGGCCAACATCCCCTGGATCGAGGTCGAGGGCACGGGGGGCAAGGTTGTCAGCAACTCCCTCCTCTTCCACATCCACCACGAGTACAACACGGGGAGCGAGGGCGTCACCTACAGCATCGTCTACGGCAATGCGGGCGGCGTTATCGGCCCGCGGGTGCTGATCAGCATCCACATGGCCGACGGGCTCGTGCTGCGGCACGTGCCAGTAGCGTGACCAAGGCCGTTCGGGCGCTCGCGGCCGCGGCCCTCGCGGCCGCGGCGCTCGCGCTCAGCACCACCAGTGCCAGCGCTCACTCCTACTTCCTGGAAAGCGACCCCGCCAACGGCGCCATGCTCTCGCGCACGCCGGCGCGAGCGGTCCTGCTCTTCAGCAGCGCGGTCTCCCACGAGCTGACCAAGGTCGACCTGGTCGAGGCCAGGTCTGGCACGCGCTATTCGGCGGCGTCGGTGGTCGCGGCCGCGCCCAACATCCTCGTCGTCAACTTCCCGGACCTGCCCGACGGTGCCTACCGCCTGAGCTTCTCCACCCGCGACAGCTTCGACCTTCACGAAACGAAGGGCACCCTGGTCTTCGGGGTCGGCGTCGAGCCGCCGGCTCAGCTGAGTCCGCCCCAGCCCGCTCCCGCCCGGACGTCCGAGGCGTTCCTGCGCTTCGCTCAGCTGGCTGGGCTCAGTGCCCTGCTGGGGAGCCTCGTGCTGGCGCTGTGCGTCCTCCCGCGGATCGCGGCGCCCGACCCCGCGCGGCGAGCTCGGTCCGCGGTACTGAAGGTGGCTAAGGCCGGTGTGCTGCTCCAGCTGGTCGCCGGCGTCGCTCTGGTCGCCGACCAGGCGCTGGCGATCGGAGGACCACCGGCTTCCGCGCTCGTGCGACTGGAGCACAGCAGCTACGCCACACGAGCGTTGATCAGCGCGTGCGCTCTCATCGGCCTGGCCGTAGTGCTGCGCGGAAACGCCATTCGCCGCCCGCCATGGACGCTCGGACTTGCCCTTGCCCAAGCTGTCGCGGTCGCCGCCGGTGGGCACGCTACCGGTGCTGGCGGTCTCAGCGGCGGCGACGTTGTGGTGCGCACAGTCCACATCGTCGCCTCGGGCACCTGGATCGGAGGCACCGGCACCCTGGCCGTCGCACTGACCTCCATGAGCCGGGCCGGGCTGCCCGTCGGCGTCGCGGCACCGGCGCTGATTCGCGGCTTCGGACCGATCGCCGCCGCCGCCCTCGGGCTGCTGGCGACCACCGGGCTGCTCCTGGCCGGCTCCCAGGTGGCGACGGTGACGGCCCTGCTCTCGACGGCCTACGGTGCCACCCTCCTGGTCAAGGCCGTCCTCGCCGCCGTTGTGGCGCTGGTCGCGCTTCGACACGCCCTGCTCACGGCGCGGCTCCTGACCAGCCCGCGAACCCAGCGTCGGCTCCGGTGGCTGAGAGGCAGCCTCGGCCTGGAGGCAGCCGGCGGTGCGGCCGTCCTGGCGGCTGCCGCCCTGCTGGCCTCGTCGGCTCCCGCCCGCGGGCCGCAGTTCGAACCGCCCGCTCAACCGACGGCAGCCGTCGTCACCCGCCAGAACGAGGGCCTGCTGGCGTCGGTCGCCGTCACCCCCAACCGGGCGGGGACCAACTTCGTGAGCGTGCAGGTGCTGGACACCCGCCGTCCCTCGCTGGCGCCGATCTCTAGCGTGACCCTACTGCTCACGACTCCGCGCGGAACGCCGACCGCGCTCTCAACGAGCCAGAGCGGCTACCGCTTCGATGCGGGCGCAATGAGGCTGCAAGGCGGCGATTTAACGGTCGCGGTCGTCGTTCACCGAGCGGGCCAGCCCGACGTGGCCATCGAGCTGCCCTGGCAGGTGGCCGCGGCGCCGGTCAAGCCCGCCCCGATCGTGTTTTCGGGGGCGCCGCTGGCTCCACTCACGTCGCTCCTGGCCGGCCTGCTGGCGGTGATCATGCTCATGACCTGCCTCGGCCTGGTTCTGCTTCGCCGCAGAGCCAAACGCCAGCCGAGTCACGAACGTGAGAAGCGTTTAGGTTCGCCTACGCCTTCATCTCAGATGGACGTCGGCGTGGTTCACCAGGCCGTTTCTGACCGCGTACAGCGCGATCTGCGAGCGATCCCGGATTGACAGCTTGTGATAGATCCGGCTTACGTAGTTGCGGACCGTCTTGTAGCTGATGTTCATGCGGTCGGCGATCTCCCAGTAAGCGGTACCGCTGGTCACCAAGCGGATCACCTCCCGCTCACGCTCGGTCAGGCCGTCATATGGAGGGCGCGGCGCCCGGCGGACCGCCAGGATCGGAAACAGTCGCTCGGCCACGGCATCCGAGATGACGGCGTGTCCGCGCCCCACCGCCCGGATGGCGGCGATCAGGGTATCGACGCCGGAGCTGCGCAGGATGTAGCCGCTGGCACCAGCCCGCAGCGCCTCTAGGGCGCGGGCCTCCTCTTCCACACGCGTCAGCAAGAGCACCGCCGGCGCTGCGCCACGCCGGCGGAGGTCGCGGACCAGATCGATGGCACCGGGGGCCCCGCTGTCCACGATCATCACCTCCGGGCGCGCCCGCGCTGCCAGTGCCTGCGCCTCCGCCAGCCCGCCGACCATGCCCACGACGTCCACCGTCCCGCGCCGGCGCAGAAGCTCGGTTAACCCGTAAACGAAGAGTTCGTCCTGGTCGACGACCAGGACGCGAGCGCGTTTCGAGCTCCTCGCCCGGGTTCCTTCGCGAACGCTGATCTGCTGCAGGGCTCAGACCTCGATAAGGCCGTGACGCGCCGCGTAGAGCGTGGCCTGGGACCGATCGGTCAGTCGCAGCCGGGAGTGGATGATCGAGACCTGGTTGCGGACCGTCTTGACAGTAACCCCGAGCCGCGCCGCGATCTGCTTGTTGGCGAGGCCCATGGCCACCATCCGGAGGATTTCCAGCTGGCGCCCACTGAGGCCGTCGAAGAGCACGGTCCCCTCGTCGGGCCACGCGCGCACGAGCATCCGTTCGGCAACGCTTCGAGTCAGGACGCGTGTGCGCGCAAGGACGGCTCCGATGCCATCGACGATGGCATCGGGACTGGCGTCTTTGAGCACGTAGCCGCTGGCGCCCACGCACATCGCGTCCAGCGTCGCCTCGAGGTCTTCGAAGGCGGACAGGATGAGCACGCGCGTCTCCGGATGGTGAGCGAGGACCTGGCGCGTGAACTCGACTCCGTCCATTCCAGGCATGCGGAGATCGGAGATCACGATCTCCGGCGCCAGGTGGTCGATCAGCGACAGCGCTTCGGTGGCGTTCGCGGCCTCGCCGACCACCTCGACCCGACCGTCGTTGGTGAGGAGCCGCACCAGGCCTATGCGAAAGAGGGTCTGGTCGTCGACCACCACGGCGCGGACCGGCGACCCAGTGGCACCGGACCAGCGCTGGCGCACCCCTCCCACCTCTCTCCTCTCTGGCACCAGAACCTAGGTGGTGCCTCTAGCCCCGTCAATGGGTGTTTAGCTCAGCGTTCCCGCGGGTGTATCGCCATGTCCTGGGTCTTTTGTCCCATTCCCTGGCTTTTCGGAAGGGCCGATCCTGCAGCCGTGGGCCCGGAGCCTCAGCAACAAAGGGCATCCAAGGCCGAACGGCGGGACGTTCGCGCGCGCGAGGCGCGCGACCGCCTGGCGGAGTTGCTGAACATCGAACCCGGACAGCTGCGCAGCATCACGGCCGACGAGGCCGAGGCTATGGTCGCCGAGATACAGGCCGAGCGCCGGCGCACGGGCCACCTTTAATCAGCGCTGTTCGGTCAGCTCGTCACCATCAGCACAGACCACATGCCCATGCGGAGATGCCCGGGCAGGTTGCACACGAGGAGGTAACGTCCGGGCTGCAGGTCGAGGGTGACCGATTTGCTCTGGCCTGAACTCAGGTCGCTGACCTCGCCCACATCCTTTACTCCGGGAGCGTCTTCGTTGGCGGTGTCGCCCTCTCCGCTCGGTAAAGCGCTCGCCTGGAGATCCGTCCGCAGCACCACCATCTCGTGCGTCATCGTGCCGGCGTTGTTCACGTCGAAGGTCACGTTTCCAGTACGAATCTGGCTCGTGCTCGGGGTGACCGAATACTCACGCAGCGACACCTGGATATGGTTGCCGCCGGCGGAATTCCAGGGGGAGGCGCATGCGGCTAACAGCAAGCTGCAGGAAAGCGCCAGAAGACGCACGAGCAGGCCCACTTCTAAGCATGTTTCGGAAGCGGAAGAACGGAGTCAACCGCTCCCCTGGACGAGCGGTCAATTCCGCTTCAAGCGTTGCTGAACACCTGGCTTCGGCTCCCGGGTCATTGATCATGCACCCCTCCGAAGTCAATTCTTAGCCTCGAGAAGTGCGCGGACTCCTGTTCGATCTCGACATCCCGCGCATAGTTCTGACACGCGCCTCCGCCCGAGTTCATCCAGCCGCCGCCTTCGGCCCCTGGTCACCGCTGCGCCTGCGCGAGCTCGAGGACCCGAGGCCGTTCTCGAGCGACTGGGTGCTGGTCCACCCACGCTACTGCGGGATATGCG
>CAZHAC010000069.1:0-11907 GCA_964529765.1 uncultured Actinomycetes bacterium | reverse complement strand
GGTGCGCGGGGGGAACCTTGGTTCCCTCCGCGTCTAAAGACGAGATGGAAGGCCGGGCGCTCTACCGGCGCTAATCGCGTCGGGCGCGCGGGTGTTAGCGCTAGCGTGCCATCAGTCGCGCCGAGTCGTTACGTGTCTGGGCCTGTAACGTTCGCTCAGGCATGCGCCGTTGGCTCACGGGTGCGGGGCTGATCCTGCTGACCGCTACCGGTGCAATTGGGGCCACGATGTTCCATCCGGAACCCCCGCCCTTCCCCCTCCGCACCGTCAGCGCTGATCAACTGGCCGCGATCGGCGTTTCCATTGCGCCCATCCCGCCCAGGCCGCTCTGGGAAGAACCGATGGACCGGCTGGCGGCCTTGCTGCCCGGAGGGTGGCAGAGACCCCAAGTCCAGAAAGCCCCGTACGCCGCGCCACCGCGGTTGGGGCTGACGATCATTGATGAGACCGTGCTGGCTGTTGTCACGGCACCCCGCTGGACGATCATTCACCGGACTTCCTGGCTTCGCAGCGGTCGAGATCCGGCCGTGCCGGGCGCACGGTTCGTGGTCATCGCCGACCCTGCCGGCCATGCCGAGGCTCTGCGCCTGGCGCTGCCGGCTCCCCTCACGCCGGGTCAGCTGCCGGCCACGGCCTGCGGCCGCGACCAAGGGGCGCCGGCCCCACCGGCCGGCGGCATCTCGGCCGCCTACGCCACGAAGCTGGCCGGTCACTACGAACAGCCGGGGATGGGCTTTGCCCTGTGTGCGGTCCCGCAGCAGGTGGAGATCGCAGTGCCCGGCAACGGGGCGGCAGCGGACCACTGGGCTTGGAGGGTGGTCATGGCCTCTGGTTCATTCGGTTGCCCGGGATATCCCAGCCCGGCCCAGTCTGGACCGCCGCCCCCGCCTGGTGCCGCTTGGCCACCATTCTGTTTCGAGCCGACCACGAGGTTCGCCACTTACGACTACTTGTCAGGCGGAGTCATCCCGGGAGACCAGCCGGAATTCCTGGAGCTACGACTGACCGTTCCCGCAAATGCGGGCTCGCGCTAGCGCTGGACGTAGAAGGCGACTATGAAAGCCACGGTCACCAGGGCGATCAGGGCGAGCACGATCAGCTCGACGCGCAGGGTCAGCCGAACCAGACCCCTGGCCTTCCGGGTCCGCTCTCCGCACTGGTCGCAATAAGCTGCGCCGGGCACCAGCGGTGCCTCGCAGCGGTCGCAATGTTTTTGGATCGCCGTCGCCATGGCCTGATTATTCCCAATCCAGGCCGCGGCCGATCACTACCCTTGAGCCGATATGGACGAGGACGACGAGAAGCCGCGCGAGGAACGGCCGGAGGACTACGTGGTGCTGCTGGCCCAGGTGCCCGAGCGCGTCAGCGACATCGTCGCCGGGCTGGACGAGGAGCGCCTGGCCTACCGCCATGCCCCGGCCCTGCCCACGCTGGCCGAGCTGGTCGCCCATCTCGCTCAGACGGGCACGCTGATCGACGCCCTCTTCCGGCACGTCCTGATCGACGGCGCCACCCAGGTCGACCTGCTGGAGGCCATCGATCCCGTGGCACCTCCTGACGTACAGGAGCCGCGCGCCGACCTGCTCGAGCGCTTCTGGCGCGACCGGCGCCGCACAGCCGACCTCCTCCGCGGGCTCTCACCCGATCGCTGGGCGGACATCGTGACCGACGTCCGCCTGGGCGAGGTCACCCTGTTCGAGATCTGCGACCGCGTCGGACGCCACGAGGCGGGTCACCTGAGCCAGATGCGCAATCTGATCGCTCTGCTGCCGGAGACCCTCGACCTCGGTCCACTGGTGAGGCCGCCTGCGAATAGCTAGGCGGAGGTAGTTCCTGGCACGTGCTTGGGCAGCTCGATGAGGTCCATCGAGCCGCTCTGGTGGCCGCCCCAGTGGAACTTGCCCTGCAGCCCGGCGAAGTCCTTGGTGTTGGGCAAGCCCTGGAAGGTCATGTCGAAGGAGAAGTTGCTGGCGTCGAGCATGTGGACGGGCAGCCGCGACTGCATGTCCACATAGGTCGTCATGTCGGAGTCGGAGTTGCCCTTGTATTCGACGCTCGCGCCCTCCGGCACTCCCGCAGGATCGTCTCCGGTAAGCGCAAGCAGGGCGCGAATGTTGAGGCCCATGTCGATCGGGAACGTCGCCACCGTGCGGACGACCGCGCAGTTGCCGAACTGCCCGAGGGTGTCGTAGCCGGTGAAGGTGCTGGTCGTGTGGTAGTTCGCGCTCCCGCTGCCGAGCGGATTGGGTCTTGTCCACTCCTTTCCCCAGCTCTGACCCGCCTTGACGTCGCGATCCGGCAGGATCGAGAAGAACTGGTCCGACGCGGGCACGCTGTTGGTCGCCTTGCCGCCGGCGCTCCCGTTGGTGCCGCCAGAGGTCACACGCCCATCCCGCTTGACGACCAGTTGCGCTTCCTTGGCCTTGGACGCGTTGAAGACGACATTGTCGCCGTCGATCTGCCCGGACAGGCTCTCGAAGCGCACCCCCACCGTGGTCGTCCCGTCCTCGGCGACCGAGATGACCCGCCAGGCCTCGACCGCCTGCACCTTGTCCCAGGAGTCGCCGCTATTCCCGTCCGGGAGCGTCAGCCGACCGTGCTGCTCCTGGACGACGTTGAAACGGAGCACGTCCCCGGTCTGGTAGAGCAGCGTCGACTTGCTCGCGACCAGGACCGCCGGCGGCAGTGGTTCTGGGCCGCGATGGGACGACATCCACCACTGACCGGCGATCAGCGCGCAAATCAGGAACATCGCGACTGGGAGCACCCACTCCATCTGGAACAGATCACGGATGCGCAGCTGAGGAGCGGGTGAAGCCGCGGCCGGCCGGTACACCGGCCCGGAAGCCGCCGGCGGAGCCTCCGTCTTAGGGCGAGGCCGGACCACCGTCCAAGATTCGTCCGGCAGCCAGTCGGGACGGGCCGGTTCTGTGGGTGCTGCGGGAGCAGGCGGGGCGGCGGTCGCCGGCGCCGCCTCCAGCGGCACCCACTGGCTGCCGTTCCAGATCGATTTGCCGTCGGGCGACACCAGCGAGCGCCACTGGCTTCCGTCCCAGTAGGAACGCCCATCGGGCGATATCGGCGGTCGCTGCGCCTGCTCTGGCATCGCGGGCCGGGAACGTAAACGAACCAAAGCCCTGCTTAACCCCGATGACGCCGCACTGACGGCGAAGCGTCGGGGATATGCCGTTACTGCAGAACCGGGATCAGGAGAGCCAGCTGCCGCGACTGGGCGACCAGGCGGCCGTCCGGCGTCCAGAGCTCCCCGTCCTCCTCCCAGAAGCCGCTTTCCAGGCGATGCGACCGAAAGACGCCGAGCAGGAAGTCCGCCGGACCCAGGCCGCGCGTCGGGAACTCGGAGCGGAAGTAGACCGTGAGGTCGACGGTCGGCGCCACCGCCCGGAAGTCAATCCGCGTGAAGATCGAGGGCATCCAGGCGTCTGTGAAGCAGGCGATCGCCGCGGCGTCGATTACCGGCGGGGGCTCCTGAAACCGCATCCAGCCGCCTGACTCCGCACGAGAGCCACCGCGGAAGACCGGGCCGCCGATGACCGGCCGGTAGTCGAAATGGCGCGCGAAGGCTGGAGCGTGAGGCCGATCGGGAGTCGGCGAGACCGCATCCGGCGCGGCGACTTCGGGGAGCGCGGCGTCGGTGATCTCCGGGCCCCCGCGGGCGGTGGAAAAGGCGGCCAGGGCGAGCGCCATCACGTTCCCGTTTTGAGTGACCCGGGCGCTCAGAGTGCTCAGGCGGCCGCCTCGACGCTCCTCGTGGACCTCGATCGGGACGTCGCCCTCCTCGATCCGGGCGGCGAAGTGGACGGTGAGCGAGCGCGGCCGGCGCTCCGGCTCGACCTCGCACTGCATCGCGCGGAGGATCACCGCGGCCAGGAACCCGCCGTGCGGGCCGCCCAGCCCGAACCACGAGCTGTCGAAGGTGCACGAGTACCGCCCAGGCCCCAGGCGGCGGGACTCGATGGCATGGTCGAATCTCAAGCGGTCGCCAGCACCTCGCGCCGGAGCTCGGCCAGCCGCCCCGCCGAGATGGCTTCCCGAACGAGCTCCAGGAGGCGGGTGGTGAAGCGCAGGTTGTGCTCCGCGAGCAGAGCAATGCCGAGCATCTCTCGGGCGCGGAAGAGGTGCGCAAGATAGGCGC
Source organism: uncultured Actinomycetes bacterium (assembly GCA_964529765.1). GTDB lineage: Bacteria > Chloroflexota > Dormibacteria > Dormibacterales > Dormibacteraceae > CAZHAC01. Next base: position 7,754 of record CAZHAC010000069.1, on the reverse strand, counting down.
GGGAGAAACGCCCACAGGTCGCGCAGTCGCAGTTCTCATCGATCGGCCCATCCCCGTTCCGGACTTCAGCCGCCGCCGATCCCAGATCGAGGCGGAAGCGCGGCCGCCCCCAGCAGAGCGCCTGGGCATGGCGGGCGATGCGGGTCGGCATCGCGCAGTCGAAGGTGTCGATGCCGCGCACGGCGCCCTCGACCAGGTCGTCGGGCTCGCCGACTCCCAGCAGGTGACGCGGGCGCTCGCGCGGGAGCAGGGGATTGACCAACTCGGCGACACCGTACCAGTCCTGCTTGGTCTCGCCGAGGCAGTCGCCGATGCCAAAGCCTTCGAAGCCAAGGCTCGCGATCTCGCGCGCCGCTCGCTCGCGCAGGTCGGGATAGACGCCGCCGTGCACGATCCCATAGAGCGCCTGCCGGCTCCCCATGCCCAGTCGCTCGAACTCGTCACGGCAGCGCCGGGCCCAGCGGAGATTGCGTTCGGTCGCCGCGCTCGTGTACTCGCGCGTCGCATGGAAGGGCGTGCACTCGTCGAGGCAGAAAAGAACGTCGGCGCCCAGGTCGCGCTGGAGGGCCATGTTGCTCTCGGGCGTGAAGAGGTGCCGGCTGCCGTCCAGGTAGGAGCGGAACTCGGCGCCCTGCTCGTCGACGCGCACCGCCTCCAGCGGATCCTCGTCGGCCGTCGCTGCGGGCAGCCGGCGCCGCCCCTTGAGCTCGTCCGCCACCTGCCCGTGGCGAAGGCTGAAGACCTGGAAGCCACCGGAATCCGTGGCCAGGACGCCACCCGGCCCCCAACCCATGAACGTGCGCAAGCCGCCCGCCGCGGCCACAGCCTCGGCTCCGGGCTGCAGGTGCAGGTGGAAGGAGTTGCAGATCAGGGCTTCGACGCCCGCCCGCCGCGCGGCCTCAGGCCCGAGGCCCTTCAAGGCGGCGCGGGTGGCGACCGCGAAGAAACCAGGGGTTTCCATGCGGCCGTTGGCCGTCTCCAGCACGCCCCGGCGCGCCGCGCCGTCCTCCGCGACGATGGTGAATCGAACCACCCGGCTATTCTCACGACGGTGGCGCGTAAGAATGAGGCGGACACGGAGGCTGACCAGGAGACGTCCCAGACCGCCGAGGGGCGACGGGGCCGGCGGCGCAAGCCCTCGAAACCGGCGCGTAACGCCCAGTACTGGATGATCGTCAGCTCGCCTGAGAACTTCCGCAAGACGCGCGACCACGGCTTTGCCGCTCAGGGCGTCAAGACGCGTCATCGAAGGCGCGCGGAAACGATCCGCTCGGGCGATCGCGTTCTCTGGTACGTGACCGGCCGCATGGCCTTCGCGGCGACGGCGACGGTGACCTCCTCGATGTACGAGGACCACAGCGTCATGTGGAGATCACTGCGACGCGACGAGGATTACCCCTGGCGCTTCCACATCAAGCCGGACGTGGTCCTCGAGGAGGCCGAGTGGGTGCCGGCCAAGGCGCTCGCCTACCGCCTCGACTACGTCCGGAAGTGGCCGCCCGAGCACTGGACGCTGGCCTTCCAGGGCCACCTTCACCAACTGGCGCAAAAGGACTTCAAGCTGGTCGAGGATGAGCTGAGGAGGACTCGGCGCGCCCGCTCCGCGGCCGGCGACAGGGGCCTTCGGCAAGACGTTCAGATTGACAGCGCCGCGCAGGGATGATGTTCTGATCCTGGTTCGGCGGGCGGGATTCACATTCGGAGGGGCGAGATGCGGTTGCTCCGAGTCGCGACCTCGATCGTCATCGCACTGGCCTTCGCGGCCGCCCCAGGCGGCTCGGCCTCGGCATCCAGCCCCGGCTTCCATGCCGCGGGAGTTCTTGGTGCGGGTGCCGCCCTGGCCCCACAGCAGTCGACGGAAAATCTCTACTCGCATGGCGGCGGCGTCCTCACCCATCCGACTGCCTACGTCGTGTTCTGGGGCTCTGAGTGGGTGAGCGGGTTCTCGAGCGGCGGCTACACAAGCGCCCAGGCGCAGACCTACACCGTGGACTTCTTCCGCGGGATCGGTGGCAGCAGCTGGCTCCGCAGCACGGGTCAGTACTGCCAGGGCGTGCCCTCGGGCGCGACTACATGCCCGGCGACAAGTCAGGCGATCGCCAACGCGAGCGGGCAGCTGAGAGGCACCTGGGTGGACGGCAGCAGCCTACCCTCGAACATCGACAAAGCCGCGATCGCCGCCGAAGCGACCCGAGCCGCGCAGCACTTCGGCTACGACCCGAATGGAACCTATCTCGTGTACACGCCAAGCGGGCACTCGATGCTCGGCTTCGGGCTGCTCTGGTGCGCGTGGCACGAGTCAACCCCCACCAGCAGCGGCGCGGTCGCTTACGCCTACGTGCCCTTCCAGCCCGACGGCGGCAGGCTCTGCGGGACGAACTTCGTCAACAAGACCAACAACGCCTACGGCAATGGCTACTTCGACGGCCTCTCGATGATCGGCGGCCATGAGTACGCGGAAACCCAGACCGATCCTGTCCCCGGCGGCAGCTGGCTCGACGGCGCCGGCCAGGAGAACGCGGACAAGTGCATCTGGAACTCGGCCTCAACGAATCTCACGCTGGGTTCGCACGACTATGCGGTGCAGCCGCTCTGGAGCAACGCCAGCAGCGGGTGTGTGGTGGCCTACCAACCCTGAGGCTGCTCGACAACTACCTCCGCCACATTGCCTCGGACCCCCGGCGGGAGCGCGTCTTCGTTGCCTGGCTGTCCTTCCTGGCGACGTTTGCCACGGTCCGCCTCATCACCCATGCGATCCACGACCACATCGGCCCGTTCCACGACCTGACCCGCGGTGCAGCGCACATTCACCACCTCGCCTGGGGGATTCTTCTCCTTCTCTTCGTCGGCTGCCTGTGGCTCTACCAGGTAGGCGTCGGAGTCCCGGATAGGCGAAGCAAAAACCCCCAGACGGCGTCCCTGTTGACCTCGGTGCTCTTCGGCGTCGGCGCCGCTCTGACCCTCGACGAGTTCGCGCTCTGGCTGCTCTTCGAGGACGTGTACTGGGAGCCGCAGGGACGCGCCTCGATCGACGCCGTGATCCTCTTCTCGTCGGTGCTCGCGGTCGGCTGGACCGGCTTCCCGTTCTTCCGCGGCATTTGGCGAGACCTTAGGCGGTTCTGATGTCACATTGGGTGTGGTCACGGTGCTGAACCATCGGATGAAGGCGAAATCCGTTGAACCGAGCGAAGAGGTGACCGAGGCACGGCGGCGGGCCGCGCCGGGCCCGGGCGATCCATTCGAGGAGCTCTTCATGCGCGAGTACGGTCGCGTCGTCGCGATCGCCAACCGCGTACTGGCGGATCGGAGTGAGGCCGAAGACGTGGCCCAGGAGGCCTTTCTGGACCTCCACCGACGGCATGGCCCGAACCCGTCTTTCGCGGCCCCGTGGCTCTACGCCGCAGCGGCACACACCGCGCTCAACCGGCTCCGCGGCCGGCGGCGCCGTGAGCGCCGGGAGGTGGCCGACGCCCAGCAGCGGCTGAACCAACTGGCGACCGATCCCGCCGATGAGGTCGAGATCCGGGAGCAGCGCCTCGAGGTCCGCCGAGCCCTCGCCCACCTCAAACCCAAAGCCGCCTCCATCCTCGTCCTCCGCTACAGCGGACTCAGCTACGCCGAAGTCGGCGCCGCGCTCCACGTCGGGACCGGTCAGGTCGGGACTCTGCTGCGCCGCGCCGAGCAAGCACTCAAGAAGGAGTTGGAATCCCGTGGCTCATCTCTCTGACGGCGTTCTCCGCCGCATGTACGACGAGCCGCACGCGGTCACCGAGGTCGCGCGCGGCCACTTCAACCAGTGCGACCACTGCCAGCAGCGGTTCGCCGAGATCGCGGCTAGCGCTCGTTCGGCGCAGGCGGCGCTTTCCACGCCGGCCGCCACCGTCGACGCCGCCGCCGCTTTCCGCGCGGTCTCCCCGCAGCTCGAGCGGCCGCGCCTGGCCTGGCTGCCTCGGTTCGGCGGCAGCCCCCGCTTCCGGGCCGCCGGGGTCGCCGCCCTGCTTGCGGCGTCGCTCGCTGTGGTGGCCTTCACCTCGCCACTGGCCGACGTGATGAACAGCATCTTCTCGCCCACCCACGTTCAGACCGTCCCGATCACGACCACCTCCTTCCAGGGCATGCCCGACCTCTCGAACTGGGGCACCGTGAAGGTGGTCTCGCAGCCTGAGCTGCAGCAGGTCGCGAGCGCGCAGCTGGCGGCCGGCAGCGACCTGCCCGCGCTCGACAGGGCCAAGGCACCCGCCGGTTTGCCCGCTCCGCAGTACGGGCGCGTCGGCCAGCTCTCTGGCACCTTTACCTTCGACGCCGCCAAGGCGCAGGCGGCCGCCGCGCGCGACGGCAAGAAGTCCCCGGCTTTGCCCGCCAACCTGAACGGCAGCGTCCTCCAGCTCACCGCCGGCCCCGCCGAGTTCGAGGTCTACGGGACGATCGACCCCCAGCAGGTGAAGAACGGCCAGGTCCCGCAGCTGGTGATCGCGGCGGCCCACAAGCCGGTGCTCTCCTCGAATGGGGCCACCGTCAAGCAGATCGAGGACGCCGTCCTCGCCCAGCCGGGGGTCTCGCCTGAGCTCGCGGCCCAGGTGAGGGCGATCGGCGACCCGACGACCACCCTGCCCATCCCCGTCCCGGCTGACAAAGCCAGCTCCCACTCGGTGACCCTGAAGGACGGGACGGCGGCCACCTACATCGGCGACAACACCGGCATCGCGGCCGGGTTGATCTGGATCAAGGGCAACTACGTATACGGAGTCGCAGGCTCGCTGCATGAGGCCGACCTGGTAGCTGTCGCGAACAGCCTTCTCAGCTAGGCTCAGCACACTGGTAGACCTTCGCGAACGGGAGGCGGCGGCCAGCGCGGCCGCCGCTTCGCCCGCCCTTCATACGTCCGATCTGGCCAAGCGCTTCGGCGACAAAGTCGCCCTGGACGGCCTGTCTATGACCGTCCCCCGCGGCGAGGTCTTTGGTTTTCTCGGCCCGAACGGCGCCGGCAAGACGACCGCCGTCAAGCTCCTGCTCGGTCTCCTGCCGCCGACCTCCGGCGAGGGTTTCGTCCTCGGCCGGCCGCTGGGCGATCGCGAGGCCCGGCGGCGCGTGGGCTACCTGCCGGAGCTCTTCCGCTACCAGCCCTGGCTGTCGGCCCGTGAGGTGCTGGCGCTTCACTGCGAGCTGGCCGGCCTGCCACGCGGCTCGTGGCGCGACGAGATCCAGAGCGCCCTCGAGATCGTCGACCTCGCCAGCCGTGCGGACGATCGCGTGGGGACCTACAGCAAGGGCATGCAGCAGCGGCTCGGACTCGGGGTGGCGCTCCTCGGCCAGCCGGAGCTCGTGCTCCTCGACGAGCCGACCTCGGCGCTCGACCCGGTCGGCCGGCACGACATCCGCCAGATCATCAACGCCCTCCGCAGTCGCGGCACTGCTGTCTTCCTCAACTCTCACCTCCTGAGCGAGGTGGAGATGGTGTGCGACCGGGTGGCGGTCGTCGACCACGGCCGCGTGGTCGCGAGCGGCCGGTTGGACGAGCTGCTGTACGGCCAGGCGGTGCGGATCCGGGTGAGCGGCCTGAGCGTGCGGCAGCGGGCTTCGTTCTCGACTTTCGGTTCGCTGGACGACGACGGCGAATGGCTGACGGTTAGGGGCCTCGAGGCCGAGCGCGTGCCCGAGCTGGTGGACGAGATCGTCAAGCTGGGCGGACGGATCTACCAGGTCGAGCCCCGCCGGCAAACCCTCGAGGATCGCTTCCTGGAGCTGCTCGGCGAATGAGGCCGCTGCCTCCGGTCCTCGTGATCGCGCGCCTGACCCTGGTCGAGGCGTCCCGCCGCAAGCTGCTCCTGGCCCTGCTCGTGCTCACGGTGGCCGTCATCGCGGGCAGCGCCTGGGGATTCACCAAGCTCTGGGACGCGCCCATCGGCGGCCGCGGCCAAGCCCCCACCCCGGCCGTCGTCCGCAGCGTCGCCTCTCAGCTGCTGATCCTGGTCGCCTTCATGTTCGAGGCGGTGCTCGCGCTCTCAGCCGCCGTCGTGGCGGCTCCGACGATCGCGGCCGACGTCGAATCTGGGCTCGTGCTGGCGATCCTGGCCCGGCCGCTGCGGCGCGCCGATTTCCTGCTCGGCAAATGGCTGGGCCTGGGTCTGCTCCTCGTCGGCTACACGGTTGTGGCGGCCTGGGGTGAGATCGGCGCGGTTTACTGGGCCACGGGCTATATCGCGCCGCACCCGTTCGTGCTCACCGCCTACATCTCCGGGGTCGGGCTCGTCCTGCTCACACTGAGCCTCGCCCTCAGCACACGGCTCTCGGGGATCACTGGCGCCGTGATCGCCCTCGCCGGCTACTTCGTGGCCTGGGTGGGCGGGATTATCGGAGGTGTCGGCCAGGCCTTGAACAACCAGGCGCTGACCGTGGCCGGGACGGCGACCAAGCTGCTGCTGCCGACCGACGGGCTCTGGCACGGCGCCGTCTGGGCGATGGAGCCGGCAGCGATCATCGCCGGGTACCGGAGCGCGGGCCCGGCGGCGGCGGGCAATCCTTTCGGGGCCACCGACGCACCGCCGGTTGCGTTTGACGCCTGGGCGGTGCTCTGGGTGCTCGCGATGCTGGCGATTGCCGTCTGGAGCTTCCGGAACCGGGAGATCTAGCGACCCCGGAGACCCAGCTGCGCCGAGGCCCCTTCCGTCGCCGCTCTGCGGCGACGGCTCTCCATGAAGTAGGGACGTGTCCTACGATCCAGCGACTGTAAGCGACACAAACGCGGCCGCAGGGATCTCCCGGGAAGCCGGTTCACGCCTGCCCCGCGCCCTTCGCCTGGGTTCGCTGATGACCGCGCGGCTGCGCGGTCAGGCGGCCTCTTTTCTCCCGCTCGGGGCGGCGATGGTGATCGGAACCACGCTCCTCTTCGCGCTCCCCATCACCGCCTACCTGTCGGACGCTGGGGGCCTCCAGCTGACGATCTCGGGCCTTGAGCCTGGGGAGCGCGCCGTGCAGGTCCACAATGTCACCTCCGCCGACGCCCGGCAAACGGCGATCTTCGACGACCTGATCCGCTCCCGCGCTGCCAATGACCTTCACGGGTATCTCGCGCTCGCCTCCCTCAGCCAGTCCTCGAGCTTCCTCGACGTCACCAGCCGAAATGGGGTCCGGGTCGCCGGCGCCGACTGCTGCCAGACCATCCAGTTCGTCAGCCACGATCAGCTGGCCGCCCACGTCGTCCTGACCGGCGGGACGTTCACCGGAACCGCTTCCGGTGGCGCCATTCCCGCCACCCTCTCTGAGGCGGCGGCTCGCAACTTCGACGTCAAGGCAGGCGACCGGCTCTGCGCCAGCGACCGGGCAAAGCCGGACGCGATCTGCTTGATCGTCACCGGGACCTGGCGGCAGCGCGATCCCGCGGAAGCTTTCTGGGCGGCCGACAGCGCCCTCGCTTCGGCCGCCTACGTCGCCCAGGGCGACCTCTTCGGGACCGTCAAGTACGCGCCCGCGACTTATGACCTGGCGGCGGTGCTGACGCCTGACCTGGGCGCCATCCGGCGCGCCGACACGGCCCAGGTGCTGGATGCCCTTGCCGGCCTCGGTCCCATCCTGGGCGGCAACAACCCCGGCTGGCAGGTCAACGAATCGCTCGGCAGCGCAGTTTCGACATACCGCGACCGTGCCCGAGCGGCCGGTTTCGTGCTCCAGATGCTCACCTCCCAGATCTGGCTGCTGGCTTTGGGCGCCATCCTCTTTCTGGCCGCTCTGCGGCTCGGCCAGGACCGGCAGACGAT
>CAZHAC010000068.1:0-12170 GCA_964529765.1 uncultured Actinomycetes bacterium | reverse complement strand
ACTTTCACCCCGAGCGAGAGCCTTCCGAACACCCAACATTCGTCGCAGCGGCTCAAGAGGTTGTTCATGGCCTCTCGTACGACGGTCTTCGGCACCGTATGCAGCAGGTAGTAGTCGAAGAGCATGAAGGGACTGATCGGCACCATCCCGGAGTCGAGAACGAACTTCTGGATGTGCGCGCGCCAGTAGAAGTTGCGATTCGACATCGCGGTGTAGACGAGCCTGCGGGGATGCCGCAGCGTCTCCTCCGCCTGGTCGAGTGCGCTCGGTTTGGGTGTCGGCTGGAAAATCCGCTCGAGGATCTCCTCTGCAGACCTTGAGGAGATCGTCTCCACGTCCGAAATTATCCTATGCAAGCGTGCCCAACTTCGAGCTCAGCGATCGCGTGGCGATCGTAACCGGTGCTTCCCGGGGACTTGGGATGGCGATCGCCGAGGGTCTGGTTGAGCACGGCGCGACGGTCGTCCTCAGCAGCCGCAAGCAGCCGGATCTCGACGCGCTGGCCGCGCGCATTAACGCCCGCTACCCGGAACGAGCGCTGGCGATCGCGGCTCACGCCGGCCGCGAAGACGAGCTGCGCGGGCTTGTCGACCGCACACTGGAGCGCTTCGGCCGCATCGACATCCTGATCAACAACGCGGGCACCAATCCCTACTTTGGACCCATCGTCGATGCTCAGCTGACGGCCTGGGACAAGACGTTCGAGGTGAACCTTCGCGGCTATTTCATCCTGACGCAGCTGGTTGTCAAGGCCTCAATGGAACGCCACGGAGGCGCGATCGTCAATGTGGCCAGCACCGGGGGCCTGCGCCCCGCGACGGGTCTCGGCGTGTACGGGATCACGAAAGCGGGCGTGATCATGATGACGCGCTCGCTGGCTCGCGAGCTGGGCGGTAAGGTGCGAGTCAACTGCGTCGCGCCGGGACTGTTTCAGACGCGCTTCGCCGAGGCACTGTGGGGCAACGAAGAGATACTCGGCCGAGCTCTCGCGAACAACCCGATGGGACGCATCGGGAGCCCGGAAGAGATCGCGGGGGTCGTCGTCTTCCTGGTCTCGGACGCCGCCAGCTACGTCAATGGGGCTGTGCTGGTTGTCGACGGGGGCGGGACCGAGGCTTCGTAGAGCGGGCGCCTTTCCCGGTACCGCGAGAGCGGCCGTCTGTCTCGTCGCCGGAAACGCCGGCGGCTCCGATTCCCGGCTCCGCCGCCCGCCGCGCGTGAATGAAGTCCTCCAGCTCTTTCTCGTACTGGTACGCCTGGCGATCGGGCCGGAATGGGATGACGCGGCGCTCCTGGATGAAGTGGCTGAAGGCACCCGCGGTGTCGAGCCGGGCGCGGAACTCCAGCTCGCGCTCGGCCTTGGTTAGGTTGAGCGTACGTCCCCACCTCAGAAGATCGATCAGCTGCGGTGATAGGAAGGCGACGCCGAGCCGGTGCAGAAGGCTGGCGGCCAGCGAAGTCGCCAGGGGCGGCAGCAGTGGAGCGTGGCGTTTGCCGGCCAGGTCCAGCAGCGCCGTCAGCGGCAGCGGATGCGGAGCTCCGATGTTGTAGGCGCCGCTGGCGCCGTGGAAGGTGGCCAGGCGAAGAGCCTCAATTGAGTCGTCGCGGTCGATCAGCTGAAGCACTGGGTCGAAGCCGGCCACCGTGGGCACCAGGTCGAGATCGAGATAGCGCGCCAGGGGCTGCGGCTCCTCTGGGTTGAGGCTGTTCGCGAAGCGGAGGATGGCGATCCGGATCGAAGGATTTCGCGGCGCGAAGTCATTCAGGTACGACTCGACTTCAACCATGTCGCGCACGAAGGCGTGTGGCGAGTCGACCGCCAGCCGCCGGTCTTCCCTGAGATTGGCCGGCAGATCGTGCCGGGAGCCGTAGACGTGAGCCGACGACTTGAGCACGATGTTCTTGACCGGGCTGTCCGCCCCCGCACATCCGCCGAGCAGGTTGAGGGTGCCGATGACGTTGGTTTCGTGGGCGCGCCGGGGATCGAGGTCGAAGGAATCGATGGTGGTGCCCGCGTGGACGACAGTGTCGATTCCGACCGCCCGCACTAGCTTGCCGATCAGGGAATGGCGAATGTCCAGGCGGAGGAAATCGGCGGGTCCGAGGTCGTGATGCGGGTCGCGGGTGTCGATCCCGATCACCTCTTCGACCGCTGGATCGTCAACCAGCCGCTGGACGAGCAGAGCGCCCCACCAGCGGGCGACGCCGGTGACCAGGATTCGTTTGCCCGCCATACGCAGAAGGTTAGTGACCGCCGATGAAAGCGCGGAGGGAACCAAGGTTCCCCCCCGCGAGCCCGCCCTCCTTTTTGTCGGCGTTGCAGCGTCTCCAACGCCTGGAAGACCGACCCACACGGGCCAATCCGGGGTCCCCGCGAAATCGAAGATTTCGTGGGGTGGAGCATTGCCGGCCCTTACGGCAAAGTCTGAGATCTAGGTCCGGTTGATGACGTCCCGCTCCATGGCCTCGACGGCCCCCGCCACCGCGGGCGTTAACGGCAGGTCCATCGCGCGCAGCGCGAACTCGAGCTGCCGGAGCAGCGAGTAAAGTCCCTTCATCGCCTTGATCGCATCTCCGATGTCAACGTTTGGGGGCAGCGGGATCGCATCCAGCGGTTCGCCGGAAGCCCACCTGAACGCGAAGTCGATGAAGTCGTGGGAAGGCGGTCGCAGGTTGGGCTCGTCGAGGTCTTGCTCGATATCGGCGAAGCGGAAGTACAGCGAGCGGATCAAGCGCGCCGTCTGCGCGACCGCCGGCGTCGGGTACCGGCGCGCCTGCCGCTGGCCACGCTCCCGATCGCCCCGCTGCCGGTCCTCGGCCGCCAGCATCACCAGGACGGCGCAGAGCTCGGCAGCGTTCAGGCCCTCAAGCCACCCATTCCAGACCGCCTCGGTCAGCAGCAGGGTGTTCTCGCCGTAGACCCGCGAGGCCAGCGTTCCCTTCTCGGTCGGCTTGTCGCCGGCCAGAAAGCCCGTTTCCGTGAGGACCCGGATGAGCCGGCGAAGCTTGCGGACGTACTCGTCCATCTGCTCTGTGACCTGCCGCTCACCCGCTCGCAGCTCGCGTTCCAGCTCCCGGATCTCGCCGTAGGCGCTGAGGTGCTCCCCGAAGCGTGGGCAGCGCACCACCTTGAGCTTGCGCTGGCGCTGCAGAAGCCCCTGCGCCTCAACCTCCAGGTTCCTCAGGTGCCGCCCCGCCGCGCCCAGCGCACGAGACCGGCCACGCCGGCCACGGCGCTCGACGCCCGCCTCGCGGCGCAGGCGACGCATCTCGATCCGGATCGCGCGCCGGCGGTCCTCGATTCGGAAGTACTCGGCAACATCTTCGATCGAGCAGCCGTCATCCGAGTCCCGCCAGAGCAGGCGCAGGTCATCGAGCCGCGCCCGCACGTTGGTTATCCGCTCGCCAACCTCGGTGGCCGCCATCCGCTTCTGGTACTGCCCGAAGGAGCGCGCCATCAGGTCGTCGGCCTCTTCGGGTGTGTAGATGCGGAGCAGGTTGAGCGCCATGTTGTAGTTGGGGAGGAACTTGGACTCGACCACCAGCCCCTCGCCCATCGCGACCTCGTAGATGGTCCCGATCTCGACGTCGGACTCCTTCAGGATCACGCCGTGGCCGACCGGGTCGATCCCGCGCCGGCCGGCGCGCCCCATCAGCTGGGTGAGCTCGCCGGTGGTGAGGGTGGAGAAGGTGACGCCGTCGAACTTGGTGAAAGAGGAGATGACCACCGAGCGGGCGGGCATGTTGATGCCCAGGGAGAGCGTCTCGGTCGCGAATACGACCTTGATCAACCCTTGCTGGAAGAGCTCCTCGACCAGCTCCTTGTGGTACGGCATCAACCCGGCGTGGTGGACGGCCAGGCCGCGTCGCAGCATCCCGGAATCGACCATTCGCGCGTAGAGCTGCGCCTCGTCGCGATCGCGCAGCCCTTGCAGACGAGCTGCCGCATAGGCGTCGATGCGCGCCTTCTCGTCCGCCGTCGTGAGGTCGAGGTCGTGATACGAACAGCGCTGCAGCGCTTCCCGGCAGCCGCGCCGCGAGAAGATGAAGTAGATCGCGGGCACCATCTCCAGTCGCGCCAGCTCCTCGATCACGTGCAGCATCTCGTTGCCGGGCAGGCGCCGGAACTGCTGTACCCGAAACGCCGCCTCCTCCTCCTGGGAAGCCTTGGCCCACGTTCGCTGGTCGATCTGGCCCTCCGCGTTGAAGAGCGGGTAGAAGCGGTTCTGCATGGAGAGCCAGAGCTTCAGCTCGGTCGGCCGGACGTCGTGAAAGACAGTCCCGATCGGGCCCCGGTTCTCCGTCATCCAGTCCGCCACCTCGCGGTAGTTGCCGATCGTTGCCGAGAGGCCGACGAACTTGATGTGCCGAGGGGCCTGGACGATGATCTCCTCCCAGACCGAGCCCCGCGGAAAGTCGTCGATGTAGTGGACTTCGTCAAGAACGACGTAGTGGACGCGGTCGAGACGTGCCGGGTCCTCATAGATGACGTTGCGGAGGATCTCGGTGGTCATGACGACCACCGGGGCGTCCTCATTGATCGTGTTCTCGCCGGTGACCAGGCCGACGGTCTCAGCGCCGTAGTCGCGCATGAAGTCGCGGTACTTCTGGTTGCTGAGAGCTTTGAGTGGCGTCGTGTAGATCGCCTGCGCGCCCTCCTTGAGCGCACGGAAGATCGCGTACTCAGCGACCACCGTCTTCCCACTCGATGTGGGCGCGGAGACGAGGACGCCGTTGGCGGCGTCGAGCTTCTCGGCCGACTCGACCTGGAAGGGATCGAGCGGCCAGGGCAATTGGTCCTGGAATTCGGCGACCAGGCTTTGAGTGTTGATCGCTATACGGTCAGGCTAGACGAACCCGCCGTTGCAGTTGAGGATCTGGCCGTTTATCCAGCCCCCTTCCGGCGAGAGCAGGAACCGAACCAGGGCGGCGGCGTCGCCGGGGAGGCCGGGGCGCCCGAGCGGCGTGCGCCGGCGCACCTCCGCCTCCAGCTCCGGAGACATCCAGCCGGTGTCCGTCGGTCCGGGGTTGACGCAGTTAGCGCTGATGCCCTGCGGCGCCAACTCGCGGGCCGCAGCCAGGATCACGCGGTCGAGGGCGGCCTTGCTGGCTCCGTAGGCGACCTCGGCGTCGAGGGCGTCGCTGGTGAAGGCGACGATGCGGCCCGCCTCGCCTCGCAAACCGGCGGCGAAGCGCTGGATGAGGCGGACCGCAGCCAGAACGTTTACATGGAAGTGGCGGTCGAAGGAGTCGCGGTCGATGTCTCGGAGCCCACCCCGCTCCCAATGCGTGTGGACAAGGACGAGCGCGGTGAACGGACCGACCGCTCGCGAGAGTTCGCTCCAGGTCGAGGTCACCCCGTCGATGGTCCCCAGGTCGCCCTCATGGACGGCGACTCGAACTTCGGCCGCGCGCAGCTTCGGCAGCAGGTGGCGAGGATTGTCCCGGAACCAGTGCAGGCCGAGATCCCAACCATCGGCGGCCAGCGCTTGCGCGCAGGCGGCCGCGATGCCGTTTTCTCGGCCGGCACCCGTTATCAGCACGCTCGCCATCGCGAGGAGAATATGCGGCATGCCGTCAGATCCCCTAAAAGGCGTCCGCGTCCTCGATCTCACGATCGCGCTGGCCGGGCCTTACTGCACCCTCCTGCTCGGCGACCTGGGCGCCGATGTGATCAAGGTCGAACCGCCCGAAGGCGACCAGTCACGCGGCTGGGGACCCCCCTTCGTCGAGGGCGAATCCTCCTACTTCCTGTCGGTGAACAGGAACAAGCGGAGCGTCGTCCTCGATCTCAAGTCGCCGGCCGGGCTGGACGCTGCCAAGCGTCTGGCGGCGCAGAGCGATGTGCTCGTCGAGAACCTGCGACCGGGGACGGCGAGCCGCCTCGGGCTCGGTTACGAGGAGCTGAGGCGCGACAACCCCGGCCTGATCTACTGCTCGATCAGCGGCTTCGGCAAGGACCGGCCGGCGCTCGCCGGCTACGACCAGATCGTGCAGGGAACCTCGGGCGTCATGAGCCTGACCGGGTTCGCCGACGGTCCGCCCGTCAAGTTTGGCGTCCCGATGGGAGACCTGGGGGCCGGGATGTTCGCCGCCCACGCCATCCTGGCCGCCCTCTACGAGCGCGAGCGGACGGGCCGCGGCCAGGAGATCGATGTCGCGATGCAGGACTCGCTGATGGCGCTGCTGACCTACCAGGGCGGCCGCTACTTCGCCACCGGGGAGGCGCCCCGTCGCGAGGGCAATGTGCACCCGACGATCGCCCCCTACGGCACCTTCGCCACACAGGACGGCTTCATGAACATCGGGGTGGGGTCGGAGTCGCAGTGGCGATCCTTCGTGGCGGCCATCGGCGCCCCGGAACTCCCGCAGGACCCCCGCTTTGCCACCAATCGCGACCGCCAGCAGAACCGGGCGGCGCTGACTGAGGAGATCGAGCGCCGGCTGTGTACGCGGCCGACGGCGGACTGGAAGTCGGCCTTCGACCAGGCCGGCGTGCCGGCCGGCCCGATTCTCGACCTCGATCAGGCGTTCAGCGATCCGGAGGTGAAGGCACGCGGGATCGAGGTCACGGTGGAGCACCCGAAGGTGGGGGAGTGGCATATGGTGGGTACGCCGTGGCGCCTGGACGGCGAACGCTTCACCGTGCGCCGGCCACCGCCGCTCCTCGGCGAGCACACTCAAGAGGTGCTTGAGGAGTTAGACCCGCTAGAGCCTCAGTAGCTCCGTGGCGGCGTCGGTTACCACCGCGTCGCCCGCCTCCGCCTCGATGAAGGCGAGAGCCTTGCCGAGCACTTCGTCGGCGTGGCGAGAGTCGGCGGACACGATGACGATCGCCAGGTGTGCGATCTGCCAGAGGTCACGCTCTCCGACTTCGGTTGCGCTCACCAAAAAGCGAGTTCGCAGCCGGCGGAGTAATCCGGACACCACCTGGCGCTTCGACTTGAGTGAGCCGCTATCAGGTAGATGCAGTGTAACCGCCAAAACGCCGATCACTGGTGACATAGCCATTCAAGCCACACTTTGACGGGCGACCGAACCCTGCCTATGATCTGCGGTCAACCCGCGTGACCGGGAGCCGGCCGCACGAGTATCCAGCCACCCCACGGAGGAAAGATGAGCCGAGACGAGGCTCGAGCCGAACAAGGTTTCGAGAGATTCGAGGAATTCCTGAACAACTGGTCGCGCCGCGACTTCGTGAAGCGCATGGGCCTGGGAGCGGCCTACACCGCGTTCCTCGCCGGCGGCGCCGAGTTCTTGGAGGCTTGCGCGAACGCGGGCACCGGTAACACCCCTCAACAGAACGTCAAGAAGGGTGGACACGTCGTTCAAGCCGACTTCTCGGACATCAAGACCACGAACCCGGTCCTGACGTCGGACACGGCGAGCAACGAAATCATCGGCATGCTCTATGACTCCCTCCTGTGGTCGAAGCAGAACGGTGACCTCTACCCGGTGATCGCCAAGGAGATGCCGAAGATCAGCTCCGACGGCCTCACCTACACGATCACGATCAACGACAAGGCCAAGTTCACCGATGGCTCGCCGATCACCGCTGACGACGTCAAGTTCACCTACGACCTGATGTTCGACCCCGCCTACAAGGCGGTCAACTCGCCCCGACGAGGTGACCTCGAAGCGTTCGTCCAGAGCATCACCGTCAAAGACCCGAAGACCGTCGTCTTCCAGCTGAAGAAGGTATACGCGCCCTTCGCGCCGGCTCAGCTCCAGTACGGCATCCTGCCCAAGAAGCTCTGGGGCTCGCTCACGCCCCAGCAGGTCAACACGACCGAGATGAACGGCGCACCGACCGTCACCTCAGGGGCCTGGAAGATGGTGAAGTGGGACAAGGGGCAGCAGGTGCAGCTGGCCGCCAACAAGGACTACTGGAACGGCGCTCCCAACCTCGACACCTACATCTACAAGGTCGTGGCGGACGCGGTCACGGCCGCCAACCAGCTGAAGACCGGAGAGGCGGACTTCGCGCCGCTCGATCCCTCGGTCGTGAGCGACATCCAGGCCAACCCGGACATCACCTTCGTGTCCTTCCCGGTCCCGAGCTTTACGCACTACGCCTACAACCAGAACCAAGGCGCCAGGGTGGCCAAGATGTTCGGCGACAAGGCTGTCCGCCAGGCGCTCCTCTACGCACTCAACCGCCAGCAGATGGCCGACGCCATCTACTTCAAGCAGGCCATCGTCGCCGCCAGCTCCGAGCCTCCGACCTCATGGGCCTACGACAAGGACGCCAAGCCGCAGTACAACTACGACGCCGCTAAGGCGGAGTCGATGCTCGACGCCGCCGGCTGGAAGAAGGGCGCCGACGGCATCCGCGCCAACGCCGCCGGCGACAAGCTCAGCTTCACGATCATGACCAACGCCGGCAACAAGGTCCGCGAGAACCTGGTCGTCGCCATGCAGGACATGTGGAAGAAGATCGGCGTCGACTGCACGCCGAAGCTGATCACCTTCCCGCAGCTGGTCGCTCAGATCACCAACGACCGCAGCTACGACACCTATCTGGTCGGGTTCAACTGGACGCAGGACCCCGACCAGTCAACCGTGTGGCACAGCCGCAATACCGCTCCCGGCGGGTTCAACGGCTTCGGCTACAAGTCGACGAAGATGGACGACATCCTCGACCAGGCGGTGGCGACCCTCGACCAGAGCAAGCGCAAGCAGCTCTACTACCAGATGCAGGACATCCTCAACGACGAGGTTCCCGCGCCGATTCTGTTGTTCAACAAGGGCCTGTGGGGATTCAGCAAGCGAATCCAGGGCTACAACACCGATAAAGACCTGGGGATTGGCACTTACACGCAGTACCAGTACCGGCGCTGGCTGAACCAGGCCTGGGTGCAAGACGGGAAATGACGGGAAGTGACGGGAAGTGACGGGAAGTGATCGGATTCGACTTTCGAAGGAGCAGACAGACCTGAGCGGGCGGCGCTGATCGTTGCTGGTCCGCTATGTGGTGAGGCGGGTGGTGGCCTCGATCCCCGTGCTGTTCGGGGTCACCCTCGTCACGTTTTTCCTGCTGCATGCCACAACCGGCAGTTTCATCCCTGGCCTCGACCTCAACCCGAACCTCAGGCCGGAGGATGTGATCCGCATCAAGCACAACCTCGGGCTCGACCAGCCGCTGTATCTGCAGTACTGGTTCTGGATCGTCGGCCTGCTGCACGGTGATTTCGGCCGCTCACTGATCGATGGCAGCCCGGTCATGTCGCACATCCTTCAGCGCCTGCCGAACACGCTCGAGCTGACGATCACGAGCATCCTGCTCGGGGTGCTGATCTCGATTCCACTCGGGGTAGTTGGGGCCCTTCGGCGGGGAAGCGCCATCGACAACTTCCTGACCTTCCTCTCGGTTGCGGGCGTCTCGATCCCGCAGTTCTGGCTGGGCCTGATCGTGATCCTGGTCTTCTCGGTCAGCTTTCACTCCTGGGGCTTGCCCTGGCTGCCCTCGAGCGGTGCTCAGTCGCCCTTCGGAGGTGGGGACCCGGTAGACCGCCTGACCCACCTCGTGATGCCCGCTGTCGTGCTCGCTTTCTTCTATATCGCGGTCTGGTCTCGCTTCACGCGCTCGTCGATGCTGGAAGTGCTGGCCCAGGACTACGTGCGAACAGCGCGGGCGAAAGGTATGCCGGCCCGCCGCGTCACCTATGTCCACGCGCTGCGCAACGCGATCATTCCGCTGGTCACCCTGGTCGGTCTCGAGCTGCCGGGACTGGTCAGCGGCGGCGCCATCGTCGAGATCGTGTTCACGTGGCCAGGGCTCGGCCGGCTGCTGCTCCAGAGCTCGCTCCAGTTCGACTACACGATGGTGCTGGGAGTCGCTACCTTCGCGGCCCTGCTCGTGGTCGTCGGGAACCTCCTGGCCGACGTTCTCTACGCGGTCCTCGACCCGAGGATTCGATACACGTGATCGACACCGCTGTCGAACAGCTCGAGCGGGCGCCGTCGACTTACGAGACCGGTCTTGGGCGGCCGGCGCAGAGCTACTGGAGCGAGTCCTGGGAGCGCCTGCGCCGCAACCGCTTCGGCATGTTCTTTGGTGCCGTCCTGCTCGCGATGGCGCTGATCGCGATCGCCGCCCCACTGATCTCTCACTACATCACCCACGTCTCGCCGTCAGACGAGGACCTGAGCAACACCTTTTCGTCCTTCTCCCGCCAGCATCTGCTGGGCACCGATGAGCTCGGCCGGGACACCCTGACGCGTCTCGTTTACGGCGCCCGAGTGTCGCTGGGAGTCGGATTTCTCACCGTCCTCCTGTACATCCTCCTCGGCGGCACGATCGGGACGCTCTCTGCCTTCTACAGCGGGCTGACGGACGACCTGCTGATGCGCTTCGTGGACATCCTGCTCTCGATCCCCTCTTTCTACTTCCTGATCCTGATCGTCACGCTGCTGCCTCTGCCGATCGGCCCCAATCCGAGCCACCCCTGGTTCATCCTCAGGCATGATGCGGTCACGCTCTCGATCGTGATCGCCCTCACGAGCTGGGGCGCGGTCGCGCGCCTCGTCCGTGCGGAGGTGCTGTCGATCAAGAATCGCGACTTCATGCTGGCGACGAAGTCGCTGGGTGCCCGCGACCTCCGGCTGATGATCAGCCACCTCATCCCCAACGCGCTTCCAGTCATGATCGTCGCCGCCTCGCTGGGCGTCGGCCAGATCATCCTGGTCGAGGCCGCCCTCGACTTCATCGGACTCGGCGTGCAGCCGCCAACACCGAGCTGGGGCAATATGCTGCTCAACGCGATCACCTACTTCACTCACTCGGTCCTGCTCGTCTACCTACCCGGCATCGCGATCGTGATCGCCGTGCTTTCCGCCAACATCTTCGGCAACGCCGTGCGTGACGCCTACGATCCGAGACTCAAATGACAGAGCCCGAGCACCTTCTGGAGGTGGAAGACCTCCACACCGAGTTCCCGACCCGGGAAGGCAGCGTCAAGGCGGTCGACGGCGTGTCCTTCCATCTCGATCGTGGCGAGACACTGGGCATAGTCGGCGAGTCGGGCTCCGGCAAGTCCGTCACGATGCTGAGCGTGATGCGGCTGCTCCAGCGGCCGGGCCGGATCACCGGCGGCAGGGTGCTCTTCAAGGGGCGAGACCTGACGCAGGTCTCGGAGACGGAGATGCAGGAGATCCGGGGCGAGGAGATCGCGATGATCTTCCAGGACCCGATGACGTCGCTCAATCCGGTCTTCAAGACGGGCTGGCAGGTCGGCGAGCCGCTTCGCCTGCATAAGGGCTTTGACAAGGCAAAGTCACTCGCCGAGGCGATCAACGTCTTCAAGCACGTCGGGATACCGGAGCCGGAAAAGCGCGTGGAGCAGTTCCCGCACGAGTTCTCCGGTGGGATGCGGCAGCGCGCCATGATCGCGATGGGGCTTACGACGCGGCCCTCGATCCTGATCGCGGACGAGCCAACCACGGCCCTCGACGTGACGATCCAGGCCCAGATCCTGGATCTGCTCAGGCAGGTCGTAGCCGAGTACAGGACAGCGACCATCCTGATCACCCACAACCTGGGGGTGGTGGCGGGAATGTGCGAGCGCGTGGTCGTCATGTACGCCGGCCGGGTTGTTGAGCAAGGGCCGACCGAAGACGTCTTCGCGAGCCCGAAGCATCCCTACACCTGGTCGCTCCTGCAGTCGATTCCCCGCCTCGACGCCGAGGAGCATGAGCCGCTGCGGGCGATCGAGGGATTGCCCCCCGACCTCATCAACCCGCCCTCAGGATGCAAGTTCCACCCGCGTTGCCCCTTCCGGGTCGACAAGTGCTCGCGGATCGAGCCGCCGCTGGAGATGGTCGGATCCACCCAGCTTGCGCGCTGCTGGGTGACCCAGGAGGGCGTCGACCTGAACGCGGCCGATGCGAGGACCACCGCGTGAGCGCGGTCGACGCGACGCCCAAGCTGACCAAGGCCTGGACCAACCAGGACCCGCTCCTCGAAGTCCGCGGCCTGAAGACTTACTTCCCGGTCACCGCCGGCATCCTCCAGCGCACCGTCGCCCATGTGCGCGCGGTCGATGGTGTCGATCTGACGATCAAGGCCGGGGAAACCCTCGGGCTGGTCGGCGAGTCAGGCTGCGGGAAGTCGACTCTCGGGCGCTCCATCCTGCGCCTGATCGAGCCCACCGAGGGTCAGATCATCTTCA
>CAZHAC010000067.1:0-12269 GCA_964529765.1 uncultured Actinomycetes bacterium | reverse complement strand
GCCGCCGCGGCCGGCGCGCACGGTGATGCGCGCCGAGTCGACGAAGCTGCCGGGCCTAGTTGCTCTGGATCGAGACGCGCCGGCCATCTTTGCCAACGCGCTCGTAGGTCACATGGCCGTCGCGGAGAGCGAACAGCGTGTGGTCGCGGCCCTCACCGACGCCGATGCCGGCCGTGATGTTGCTTCCCCGCTGGCGGACGATGATGGCGCCCGCCGAGACCAGCTGACCGCCGAAGACCTTGACGCCGAGTCGCTGCGCGTTGGAGTCGCGACCGTTGCGGGTTGACCCCCCGCCCTTCTTATGCGCCATCGCTGTCCTCCTCCGTCTCGACCGGGCCTGACTGACCCGCGGCTGCGGGCGCTTCGGCCTGTGGCTCCTCCGCGGCTGGCTCCTCTGCCTTGGCGCGCCGCGCTCTGGCGGGCTTCGCCGTCTTCTCCTCTACCGCTTTTTCCGCTGTCTCGGGCTTGGCTGGCTTCTCGACGCCCTTGCCGCCGACGGTCAGGATCTCGAGCGCGGTCAGATCCGCCCGCGCACCCCGGTGCACACGCACCCGCTTCTTCGACTTGTAGCGGAGCACGTCGATCTTGGGCCCGCGAGGGGCCCCAATCACCCGAGCGGTCACACTGACGCCCTCGACGGCGGGGATGCCGACCTTGACGTCGTCACCGTCGGCAATCAGCAGCACCCGGTCCAGGGTCACCTCGGAGCCCGGTTCGCCGACCATCCGGTCGACCAGGATCCGGTCGCCCGGACTGACGCGATACTGCTTGCCTCCGCTGACGACGACAGCCGAAAGCGAACTGGCGGGAGTAGGCACGAACGGGAATTGTATCTAAAGCGATAGACGAACGGTCCCGGTTTCGTTGAGCAGCCATCGCTCGGGCGCCGGCTGCTCGTGTACCACGAGACGGCGGTGCAGCATCACCGACTGCACGATGCCGAGCAGGCCAAGCTCGGTGACCAGCGCCGAGCTGCCGTGGGAGATGAACGGCAGCGGAATGCCGGCAACCGGCGTCAGGCCGACGTTCATGCCGACGTTCTGCACGACCTGGACGAGGAAGATCACAGCGGCGCCGAAGCAGACCAGCCGTCCGAAGGTGTCCGCTGCGACCGCCGCGGAGCGCAGGAGGCGGAGAAGCAGCAGCGAGAAGAGCCCCAGCAGCACGAGACAGCCGAGTAGCCCGAACTGCTCGGCGAAAACCGCGAACACGAAGTCCGAGGTCCGCTCAGGAACGTAGCCGAGCCGCCCCTGCGACCCATGCAGCCAGCCCTGTCCGAAGGCGCCGCCGGAGCCGATTGCGATCCGGGCCTGGATCAGGTTGTAGCCGGCGCCCAGCGGATCGCTGCCGGGGTCGAGGAAGGTTTCCAACCGCCGGCGCTGGTATCCGTGGAGCAGGTGCGGGAGGATCGGCAGGGCGGCGAGGCCCGAGGCGACCACCGCAACCAGGGGCAGCCGCGGGGCGCCGGCCAGAAACAGCATGCCCAGTAGGAGCGCGACAAAGACGATGGTGGTGCCGAGATCAGGCTGGTACAGGACGAGCAGAGCCGGGGGCAGCCCGATGGCGCCGCAGACGAGCATCTCGCGCACCCCCACTCGTGGCCTGACCGAAAGGTAGGTGGCCAGCATCAGGAGCACGAAAAGCTTGGCCAGCTCGGACGGCTGCACCTGCATCCCACCGACCCGGATCCATCGCTGCGCTCCGTAAGCGGTGTGACCGGCCACCTCCACGTAGAGCAGGAGGAGCAGGCCGAGCGCGTACAGGTAGGGTGCCGCCGTGCGGAGCCGGCGATAGTCGAGGACCGCCAGGCCGCAGTAGGCCACGAGGCCAAGGACGAGGCCGAGCAGCTGGGACGCGAACTCGACGCGGGATGCCGAGAACAGCGTCATCAACCCGAGGCCGACCAGGGGCGCCAGCAGCAGGACCTGAAGGTGGTCGAAGCGCTGGAACCAGGCGATCCTCATGACCTGATCTGGTCGCGGTGCGAGTAGTAGTAGTCCGCGACCTTGACGGCCACGGGCTCGGCGACCTGGTCGCCTTCGCCACCCCCCTCAACGAGGACGACGATCGCGATCTCCGGATTGCTGTAGGGCGAGAAGAAGGTGAACCAGGCGTGAGTCGGGAGGTCCCGGCCGCTGCCGCCGAATTGGGCGCTGCCGGTCTTGCAGCCGCCTCCGTACTGGAAGTGATCGAGGCGGAACTGGTAGCCCGTGCCGTGCGGGTCCTCGAGGCACATCCGCATTCCCTGGCGGACGGTCTCCAGGTTCTCGGGTGACACGGGGACCTGCGCAACCGCCCGCGGCTGGCTGAGCTGGACCACCTTGCCGGAGGCGTCGACCACCTTGTGCACGATTTCGGGGCTGAACAGGGTCCCGCCGTTGGCGAGCGAGCTGATGTACATGGCCTGGACCAGCGGCGTCGTCAGCAGGGCCGACTGCCCAATACCCATGGTCAGCGTCTCACCAGGGTTCCACCGGCAGTCGGCGCTTCTCGGCTGGCAGTTCTGGGCCTTCCACTGCTCGTCTGGGACCAGCCCCGCGGACGCGTTCGGGATCTCGAACTGGGGAGCCGTGCCGTATCCGAAGGCGCGCGCGTAGCGGGCCAGGCTCATGTCACCGACCATGTCGGCGACGCGGTAGAAGAAGGTGTCGCAAGAAACCGCAATCGCCTTCTGGACGTTCATGGCGCCCATGTCGTAACCGGCCCAGTTGGCGTAACTCCAGCCACCGTACTGGATCGAGGCCGGACAGCCGAGCGTGCTGCTGGCGCTGATCTTGCCGTCCTGGAGCGCCGCTGCGGCGGTGATCATCTTGAACGTCGAGCCCGGTGGGTAGAGGCCGGTCAGCGCTCTGTCGTAGAGCGGCTTGGCCGGGTCCTGGAGCAGCTTCTGGTAGTCGGCGGCTGAGATCCCATTCGTGAACAGGTTGCTGTCGTAGGACGGCCAGCTGGCCAGCGCCAGCAGCTCACCGGTGCGCGGGTCGGCGACGATCGCCGCCCCAGCGCGCACCTTGGCCGCGTCGATGCCCTGGTGAAGCGCGGCCACGGTGGCTTTCTGGAGCCCGGCATCGATCGAGAGGTAGACGGAGTCGCCCGCGACCGGGTCCTGGCGGGCCAGGGTCTGGGTCGCCAGCCCAGCCGCGTTGGTCTCGACTGAGGCCTGCCCGTTGCGGCCGCGCAGCAGCGACTCCAGCCCGGCTTCCACGCCCGCCTTGCCCGCCCGCTCGTCGGGCAGGTAGCCGAGCGATTTCAACCTGGCGTACTCGTCGCTGTTGAGCCGGTTCGTATAGCCAAGGACATGCGCGAAGTCCTGGGGATCGGTATAGGTCCGCACCGGCGTGACCGCCAGCTGCACGCCCGGCAGGTCGGGCAGCCGCTCCTGGAACACCTGGGCACGTGTGGCGTCCAGCCCCTCTTTGACGGTGACCGGCAGATAGAGGTCGGGCGCCTTTGCCAGCTTGCCGCCGAGGTCGGCTTCGCTGATTCCGGCAAGCCTCGCGACCTGTGCCAGCTCCGACTGGCGCTCGGGGGCACTGCCCGGCAGTGCGGCGGGCACTACCTGGACCGACCAGGAGGGTTGGTTGACGACAAGCTGGGCCCCGTGCCGGTCGTAGATGATTCCGCGGTCCGCCTCCAGCACTACCGATCGCACACGGGTCTCCGTCCCCATCGCGGCCAGACGGCCGTGCTCGGCGACCTGCAGGTAGAAGAGGCGCAGGCCGAGGGCTCCGATCGTCAGCAGGCCGGCCAGGGCGAAGGCGAGCATGCGCAGCGACCAGCGTGGTCGCGCCTCGAGGCCGCCGACAGTGATCGTTCGCAGGGTTTCGGTTACCACTGGGGCGCCTGGGGGCGACGGTCAAGGCGCCGGATCAGGAGCGTCACCGGCACCGTGAGAACGGCGCTGGCGCTGGCGGTCCCGGTCAGCAGCGGGAGCGCCGAACGAATCGTGACGTCGGCGAGCCCGAGCGAATCCGCGGCTGTGAGCACGACAACCGAGTAGCAGGCAGCCCCGGCGGCGCCGGCCAGGCCGGCCAGCACGGCCCGCCCGTTGTCGAACGTCACCGCCAGCAAGCCGGCCGTGTAGGCGGCCGCCAACATCGCGAGCGCGTGGACACCCAGCGGTCCGGTTCCGGCCAGGTCGAGCATCAGGCCGCCGGCGAGTCCCCAGAGCATGCCGGACCGGCTCCCGTGGACAAAGCTCCTGGCGATGACCAGCGCGAGGACGAGGTTGGGTTCCGGAATCCATGGCTCGAGACGCCCGACCAGCGTGACCTGGAGCAGTGCGGCCGCGGTCAGCAGCACAACTGCGGCGGCACTCATTGCGGCAAGAAGTCGGTCACCACGAGGACCGAGGTCAGCTGCGAGAGGTCGTTGGCCCAGGCCAGCTCCGCCAACTGGCTGGTGGCCGCGTCACGGCGGACGAATTTCGTCACCTGGCCGATGGGAATGCCGCGTGGATATCCATTCCCGATCCCGGAGGTCAGCGCCCACTCTCCGGTGGCGGCGACGGCGTCGGGACGCGGCTGGAGTTCCATCTGAAGCGGCCCGCCGGCGCCGCTGACGGTTCCTTCCAGATTCGACTTGACCAGGTAGGCGTTGACTCGCAGCAAGGGGTCGGCGACCGTCTGTACGGTGGCCGAATGGGCCGAGACCTCGCGGACGCGGCCGACCAGTCCGGCTCCGGTCACGACCACCATCCCCGCCCGCACGCCCTCGCCCGAACCGCGATCGATGGTCAGCGTGCGGGCGAAGGCGTCCGGGCCGCGTGCGATCACCGAGGCGACCAGCATCCGGTGGCCGAAAGAGCGCTCGAACGCGAGATCCCTGCGCAGCGAGTCGTTCTCCGCGCCCTCGGCCTGCAGCTGGGCCACCTGCGCACGCAGGCGGGCGTTCTCGTCGGCCAGACGGCGGTTCTCGGCTCGGAGCGACGCGATGTCGCCCACGATCGACCCCACCGAAGCGGTGCCGCTCTCAACGGCGGTGGCCGCCGACTCAAGAGGCGCGACAAGGCCGCGGGCGGCGGCGCGCGGACCGGCCAGGAAGGGCAGCTGGCTGAGCACGACCAGGAGTCCGCTGAGCAGCGCCGCGGTCACAAAGAATCCCGTCGAGCGGGACTGCGCGCGACCGCTACGCATTTCAGTACCGCAGCGCCCGCACTTTTCGCTCCCGCACCAGTACCCGGCGCAGCGTTTCCATCTCCTCGAGCACCACCCCGGTGCCCCGGGCGACGCAGGTGAGCGGGTCGCGCGCGACCCGGACCGGCATCAGCGTCTCGTGCGCGAGCAGCTCGTCGAGCCCCGCCACCAATGCACCACCGCCGCAGAGCACGATGCCGCGCTGCATGACGTCTTCGAGTAGCTCGGGGGGTGTCGCGTCGAGGGTCGAACGGATCGCTCGCACGATCTGGACGAGAACCGGCGTGAGTGCCTCGCGGACATGCCCCGTGGTCATCTCGACCACCTTCGGCAGGCCGGTCACCAGGTCGCGGCCGCGCACCGTGAACTCCCGTTCTTCGGGCAGCGGAAATGCCGAACCCATGGCGATCTTGATGTCTTCCGCCGTGCGCTCGCCGATCAGGAGGCCGAGGTTGCGGCGCACGTACTGGACGATCGCGACGTCCATCTCGTCACCACCGACGCGCGCCGATTCCGCTGCCACCACTCCACCCAGCGAGATCACCGCCACCTCAGTGGTCCCGCCTCCGATGTCCACGATCATCGAGCCGCCCGCCTCCTGGATCGGTAGCCCGGCGCCGATCGCGGCCGCCATCGGCTCCTCGATCAGGTGAGCCTCCCGCGCGCCCGCGCTCGTACAGGCGTCGATCACCGCCCTCTTCTCAACCTCGGTGACGCCGCTCGGCACCCCGACCACGACTCGCGGATGGGAGACGTGCCACTCACGGTTGTGAGCCTTGGCGATGAAGTGCTTGATCATCTGCTCGGTGTGCTCGAAGTCGGCGATCACGCCGTCCTTCAGAGGACGCATCGCGATGATGTCGGCGGGGGTCCGTCCGAGCATCCGCCGCGCGTCGGCACCAACGCTTAACACCTGGCCGCTGCGGCGGCTGACGGCGACCACCGAGGGCTCATCGAGGACGATGCCGCGGCCGCGGACGTGGACCAGCGTATTCGCCGTTCCGAGGTCGATGCCCATGTCGCTCGACCAGATGCCGAGCACCGTGTTGAGTACGTTCAAAGAAGTGGAGCGTGTGGTGGGACGTTGCTGGTGCAGGGGCGAACGAGTGGTCGCCATGATACATGCGGGCGCGAGCCCCGCATCGTCATTCGACGATGTTTGTCAGAAGCGCGACCGCGATGGTGAACGCCGCAAAGGGCAGTGCGAGGCGGCGGTAGAGCGTCTGGGTCACGCCCGGCGGCCGGCGGCTGAGGTTGGCGGCGACCGCGATCGCCAGCCCCGCGCTCCCGGCCGTGAGGAGGGCAAACCGGAGCACCCCAAGAGGGTCGTCCCCGGAGGCCGGGAAGAACAGGGACGCGAAAAGCCCGCAGTACGGCAGCCAAAGAAGACCGCGTACGAGGCTGAAGCCGGCCTCGTCCGCACTGCCCCGTCCGCGGCGCGATTCTCCCGGAATGCCCTGCGGCGCCGTCTCCGGGATGATCTGAAGCAGCGCGGGCAGGCAGGTCACGTAGAGCGCTCCGCAGGCGATCTTGAGGGGCAGCAGCGTCGGCACGCTGATGCCGCCCAGGACCTGCGGCCTCAGGTTCTCGGGTGCGATCGAGGGCAGCAGGACGGCCAGCAACCAGCAGGCCTGCATGGCAAGCCCAAGACGCGCGTCGGCGCGCCGGCGGCCCCAGCCCCAGGCCCAGCCAAGCCAGGAGGCGCCCATCAGTGACGCGGCGGCGACCAGGCTGTTGCGGTCCTGCGCCGGCAGCGGGCTCAGCGGTGCCGCCACCTGGGTTGCCGCGAGCAGGGCGAGGAGCGCGGCTGCGGTCGGGAGAGCGGGCAGCTGGGGAAGGACCTCGCGATAGGACGCGAGCATCGTCCGGGTCGCCGCCCTGGCTCCCCGATCCGAGGGCAGCGCCCACGCCGCAACCGCGTCAGCGATGAGGCCAAAAAGCGTTGCGGCCAGCGCTCCCGGGTAGAGCAGCAGGGCGACGGCGCCGGAAAGGGCCTGCAGGAGCACTAGTGTCCCGCTCCGAAAGTTCGCTGGCAAATTGCGGCTCTGGACGGCGCGCTGTCGCGCGCCTCCCACAATTTTCCGGGCGAACCTCCGAAGCAGGACACGCCTAGAACCCCCCAGCCGCCAGGACGATGCCCGGGAAGACGCCGAGGACGACGCTGATCGCAAGCGCGAGCACCACTCCGATCGCGGCCCTCCCCTGCGGCCGGCCGATGCTCTGGGCCAGGCGAAGGGAGTGTCCCAGCCAGAGCAGCATGGCGACGGCGAGGACGAGGGCGAGCGGCCAGTAGATCTCCATCGCGCCCCTTAGCAGCAGCAACCGAGCGCTGAAGCCGGCAAAGGGAGCAATACCCGCGAGCGCAGCCGAGAGCAGCAGATTGGACGGCCCGAGATGCTTCTCGGTCCGCCCGAGCAGGACGGGGCGAGCCCACAAGTAGAGGGGCAGCCGGACCAGCACCACCCCCATCAGCAGCAGGTAGGCTGCGCGCTGGCCGTCGCCGACGACAATGCCGAGACCGACCAGCGCCAGGCCCCAGTCGGCGAGGAATGAGTACCTCCAGGCTGCGACCTCTCCCTCCACGAGCCAGGCGCCGGCCAGGCCCCAGAGGAGGTTGAGCAAGCCGATCCCGACCAGAAGCGCGGCATGTACCGGCGCCGCCTCGGGCGCCAGCATCGGCTGCACACGCGCCAGCAGGTCGAAGGCGACGGCGGGCCCGAAGAACCCTGTCCAGGCCATCGCGGACGCCGGCACGGCCTCTGCCGGCTCCAGTTCGGGGAGGAAGGGGACCAGGCCGGCGATCGCGATCAGGCCGAGCACAAAGGCGAGCGCCGCCAGCCGGGCGTGCATCGGCGGCCCGCCGTCGTGAGCGAGCAGGGTCGCGGCTGCCAGCAGGACGAGGCCGAACGCGGGGGCGCGCATCCGAGCGGCAAACGGCCGCCGGCCGGGCAGCGCGGCGTGGCCAGCGGCCAGCAGCGCGACCACGACGGCGATCGTCGCCGGGTCGGGTGCAAGAGCGATCGCCGTCAGGCCGGCCAGTCCTGCCAAGCCGGCGGCCAGCAGCGAGACCCGATCCACGGTGGCGGGGGCGAGCGTCACCGCCATCGCCAGGGTGATCGCCGACGCGACCACAAAGGCGCGGCCCGGCGCGGGCAGGCTGAGGCCGAGCGCGGACCGGCTCAGCGCGGGCACGAAGGGAAGCAGTACGAGCACCGTGGCCGCCCCCAGGAGGCCGCCGCAGAGCAGGGCGAGCGGCCGGTGGCGGCGGAACGCGGTTACCAGGAGGGCGCCCGCCGCCGGCAGCCCGAACGCGAGTTCAGTTCCCATCGGCCACGGGACCTCCACCCCTGAGGAGCGCCAAAAGGCCTCCGGCGATCGCCGCCGCGATCGCGGCGCCAGGCTGCGCCGGGTATACGAGCGCCTCCAGGGTGGCGATCGAAAAGCAGATCGTCGAGGCCGAGGCGAGGGCAGGGGAACGGTGCTGCGTGCTGAGCACCCTGGCCGCGGCCAGGGCGCCGGCGACGACGATCGCCGCTCGCGCTTGAGCCGGTTCCGGACCCGGTACCAACGACACTGCGGCAAAGACGCCGACCACGCCGGCAACGATCACGAGAAGGATGCGCGGTGTCGAACCCGTGGGCAGCAGCGCCCAACCGGGCCTGCCCGAACGCCGGAGCTGGATTAAGGCCGCGACCAACGCCATGAGCGCGACCACCGCGGCGTCGGTGGGCTGGGCCACGATGGTGAGCGCCAACCCCAAGCCGGCCAGTGCGAGCCCCATGGCGAGGCCGCGCCTGCCCTCCGAAAGGACCAGCAGCCCACCGCCCGTCCACGCGAGCAGGGCGCCGGCGCCCATGACGGTTTCCATCAGCGGTTTACCGCGATCGCGAGGACCAGTAGGAGAACCGCCCAGAGGACGGGCTGGCCGCGCGCCATCGCGGTCTCCAGTGCCTTCGGATTGAAGAGGCTCTCGTACTCCTGTGGTAGGCGTAAGCGCGTCAGCCGTTGGTACCAGCGGCGCGGCGCCGCCGACCAACCGATCGACAGGAAAGCGTCCACCGTCCCTCGCGGGACCCGCAGCACATCGGCTCTCAGAGCCGGCGTGAGCAGGAGCGCCACAGCCAGAACGGGCACTCCGAGGGCGGCCGCCGCCCATCCTCCGGAGGCACTGAGAACCGCGAAAGGCGGTCCGCCGAGGGCGTTGATGGGCGGCGGGACTAACTGCGACGCCGCCGGCAGGCAAATTGCCGAGACCACCAGGCCGAATCCGGCTCCCCCTGCCAGCGCGAGTGTCAGTGCCGTCAAGGAGCCGGAGAGAGAACCTACGCTGACCGAGCCCACCGAAGCAGGAGCAAGCCGAGCGCCGCGGACCGCCGCTGCCACCTCGAACAGCCAGGCGAGGGCCATGCCCACGACCAGGAAACCCTGTGCGGTTCCGGCCTCGATACCGGCCTGGATGGTCAGGAGGCGCGCCGCGAAAGCGATGCCAGGCGGCAGGCCGGCGGCCAGCAAAGATCCGATCAAGGACGATGCGGAGCGGTCCTCCGGCAGCAGGGGCAGCAGCGCGGCGGCGAGGCCGGCGGCGAGCAGACAGGCGACCGCCGCCACCAGGCCGAGCGGAGTCGCGAGGGCAATTCCGACCAGCGCAAACCCGCCTAGGCCGGGCACGGTCTCACCGATGACTGATCGCCCGACCGGGGCCGCTTGAGCTCGGAGGGCGGCCCCGCCGGCGGCGGCGCCGCCTGCAATCGCCAGCGCCACGTTGAGAACCGGGCTCGGCCAGCGGCCGCCCCCCATCTCATAGGTGCGGAAAAGAACCAGGAACGAAACCGGGAGCAAGGCGGCGATGGCCAGCGATCCGCTCCCCAACCGGGGGCGATCCCAGAACTCGGATGTCCACCCTCGCCAGGGCACTAACCCCGAGCACAAAAGCGCGCCGCCGGCCATCAGCACGAAGAGCGGCGCTCGGACGGCCGCCACTGGGACCGCTGCGTAGGCGGAGGTCCCGGCCAGCGCCTGCAGCGCACCGGCGGCCCACAGCAAAGTCAGCCAGCCGGCGACCTGAAAAGGCCAGAAGGAGCGTATCCCCAGCTCGCTGTCGGTTCTGACCTGGACGAGCATCACGCTCAGCGCGACCCCGAGGGCGAAGGTTGTGATGACGAGGCTGTTGGCGAGCACGGCGGTCAAGCTGAACGCCAGGCTCAACGCGGCGCCGCCGGCGGCTGCCCAACCGCGATGCTGGAAGGTGAGCAGCAGGGACGCCGGAGTCAGCAGCACAAGTGCGAGCGCAAATCCGACCGCATCCAGACTCTGTCCGAACTGAAGTCCAGGTCCGAGTGCCGGTCCCTGGTATTCGATCGGCGCCCGGCTTGGAGCCCAGAGCACGACCAGAGCGATCAGCGCCGCCCAGCTGGAGGCTCCGGCGA
Organism: uncultured Actinomycetes bacterium; assembly: GCA_964529765.1. Classification (GTDB taxonomy): domain Bacteria; phylum Chloroflexota; class Dormibacteria; order Dormibacterales; family Dormibacteraceae; genus CAZHAC01. The sequence goes on along the minus strand of CAZHAC010000067.1, from coordinate 1,711 downwards.
CCATTGCTCCGACACGTAAACCGGCAGCGCCGGCGAACCAGGTGACGAGAGCGCCGGCCGCGAGTAGGCCGGCTGGAAGGAGAAGCTGAAGGCCGGGCGGCACGGAGCTAGGTTAGGAGGTTTAGCTGAGTCGCTCGATGTCCGACCGGAGTTCGGCGGCGCGTGCTCGGTTCTTCTCAACGACTGCCGGCGGCGCCTTAGAGGCGAAGTTGGGGTCGGCCAGACGGGCCTCGACGCGCGCCAGATCTGCCTCCAGCTCTCGGCGGCGGCGAGCCTGCGCCGCCTCGTCGTGGGCCGCCGCGCCCGGGAAGCTGACCCTGCCGAAAGTCAGCGCGATGCCACTGTCTGGGAGGTCGGCCACGAGTTCGACGTCGGCCAGCATCGAAAGCAGCTGCCGCTCCTCCTCTTCACGTGCCCAGCTGCCCTCGAGTCGGAGAAGGCCGCCCCGGCGAGGCGCACCGGGTGCGTTCTTGCGGGCCGTCCGCAGCTCGCTGACGGCCTCCAGGACAGGCGCCATCCGGCTCTCGGCGGCCTCGTCCACGAAGACCGGGTCGGCCGCCGGCCAGGGCATCCGGACCAGGTAGTCGCGGTCGCCCGGAAGCCGCGAATAGAGCTCCTCGGACACGAAGGGCATGAACGGGTGCAGCAGGCGCATCACCACGTCGAGGACCCAGACGGCGACCGCCTGGGCCGCCTGGTCGTCGTCGCGCAGGCGCGACTTGATCGCCTCCAGATACCAGTCGCAGAACTCGTGCCAGGCAAAGTCGTAGATCGCCGTCACCGACTGCTGGAACGCGTATGCCTCGATGCCTTCGGTGACATCAGTGATGGTCCGCTGGAGGCGGGAGAGGATCCAGCGATCCTCGAGAGCGAGGGCCGCCCCTGGGGCGGGTGCCGGCAGGGGTTCCGTTCCCAGAGATCCGAGCACCAACCGCTCCGCGTTCCAAAGCTTGTTCGCAAACCGCTTGAAACCCTCGATCCGGGTTTCGTCGAATCGCACGTCCTGGCTCGACATGCCCACCTGCGCGGCCCAGGCCCGCAGCGCATCCGCCCCGTAGCGCTCGATGATGCTGCGCGGGTCGACGCCGGTCCCCAGCGACTTGCTCATCCGGCGACCGTCCGCGGCCTGGATGGTGGCGTGGACGATCACATCCGAGAAGGGGACCTGGCCCATGAAGTAGAGGCCGCTGAAGATCATCCGGGTGACCCAGAGGTTGATGATGTCGCGGGCCGTCACGTTGAGGTCGGTCGGATAGAAGGCTTTGAGATCCTCGGTTTCCTCTGGCCAGCCGAGGGTGGCGAAAGGCCAGAGAGCGGACGAGAACCAGGTGTCGAGGACGTCGGGATCCTCGGTGAGGCCGGTCGCGCCGCACTCCCGGCAGGTGTCGGGGTAACCCGCGTCCGCGAATCGGTGACCATTTGGGCAGTACCAGACCGGGATCCGGTGCCCGAGCCAAAGCTGGCGGGAGACGTTCCAGTCGCGGATGCCGCGCAGCCAGTCGAGGTAGGTCCGCTCGTAGCGCTCGGGATGCCAGCGCACCTCGCCCCGCGCGCTGGCCTCAATGCTCATCCGGGCCAGCTCCTTCATGCTCAGGAACCACTGCTCGCTGATCAGCGGCTCGATGATGGCGCCGCAGCGGTCGCAGTGCCCGACCTCGTGCGTGTAGGGCTCGGTTCCGACCAGGTACCCCTGCGCCTTCAGATCGTCCAC
>CAZHAC010000066.1:0-12584 GCA_964529765.1 uncultured Actinomycetes bacterium | reverse complement strand
CGGCGAAGAAGTTCTTGGGCATCGACATCAGCACCTTGCCGAACGAGCGCCGCGCGTCCCAGAGCCGGTCGCGCTCGAGCGACGACTGCGCGATCCGGTTGTCGACCCCGTCGAGCACCTCGACCATCTTCATCAGCTCGAGCTGCACGAACTCCTCGTCGCCGCCATCCATCTCGACGATCAACACCGCCTCCACGTCAGGCGCGAAGCCGGGCGGCAGCTTATCGTCGACGAGGTCCAGGCTCGACCGGTCGAGGAGCTCGATCGCGGTCGGGAAGTGGCCGGCGCTGAGAGCGCGGGCAACCGCCACGCCCGCGTCTTCGACCGTCCCGAACCCGACCATCGCCGTCGCCCGGTGACGGGGCAGGGGGACCAGCTTGACGACGATCTCGGTGACGATGCCAAGCGTGCCCTCGGAGCCCACGAAGAGCTGAAGCAGGCGATAGCCCGACGAGCGCTTGCGGAGCTTGCCGCCAAGTTCGAGAACCGTCCCATCGGCGAGGACCACAGTCAGACCGGTGACGTAGTCGGCGGTGACGCCGTACTTGACGCAGCGCATGCCGCCGGAGTTGCAGGCGACGTTGCCGCCAATGCTCGAAAGCTCGATGCTCGCGGGGTCTGGCGGATACATCAGGCCGTGCTCGCCGGCTGCCCGGTCGAGGTCTGCGGTGATGACGCCGGCACCGGCGACGGCCACCGTGTTCGCCGCGTCAATCTCGAGCTTCTTCAGCCGCTCCAGGCTGACGACCACGCCCCCGTCGAGCGGGACCGGACCGCCGACCAGGCTGGTTCCGCTGCCGCGGGCGACGATCGGGGTATCCACCTCGGCGCAGGCCCGCACAATGCGCGACACCTCGTCGGTGTTCGCCGGCCGGACAGCGCAGAGCAAGCCGTGCTCCATGAACGTCGCGTCATGCGCGTACTCGTCGATCTCCTGGCCGGTCAGGACGTGCTCGGCACCGGTGATCGAGCGGAGCGCGTCCAGCAGGTCCACCACTGGCCGAAGGATAGCGACGGGTCCCTCCAGACCTCAGACTGGACCCTGGGTGGCGCCGCCGGGGCCCTATCATCGGGTCGATGGCACCGAGCGATCGCCGGCTGTATCCGTGGGCCGTCCAGGGTCCGCTGCAGCCGCTGACGGTGACCTCGGCGTCCGGCTCCTGGTTCAACGACTCCCAAGGCGGCCGCTGGCTCGACCTCGGCGGCCAGCTCGCCTACATGAATATCGGGCACGCTCACCCCAAAGTGGTCGAGGCGATCCAGCGCCAGGCCGCCGTCCTGCCCGTGATCGGGCCCAGCTTCGCCAACCCACCCGCCACCCGGCTGGCCGAGATGCTCGCCGAAGTCACGCCCGGCGATCTCAACCGCACCTTCTTCACGAACGGCGGAGCCGAAGCCAACGAGTACGCGATCCGGATCGCCCGCCAGGCCACCGGACGGCTGAAGATCGTCACCCGCTATCAGAGCTACCACGGCTCGACGCTGGGCGCGATCTCGGCGACCGGCGAGAATCGCCGCATCTACGCCGAACCGGTCGCGCCCGGATTCGTCAAGGCACTCGACCCTTATCGCTACCGCTGTCCCCTCTGCCGCGACCGTTCAGCTTGCTCTCTCGCCTGCGCCGACGCCATCGAGCAGGTGATCGTCGGCGAGGGCCCCGAAACGGTGGCGGCGGTGATGATGGAACCGATCACGGGACTTTCCGGGCTGGTGGTGCCGCCCGCAGGCTACGTCGAGCGTGTCCGGGAGATCTGCGATCGGTACGGCGTCCTGCTCATCTTCGACGAGGTGATCACCGGCTTCTGCCGGACCGGTCGCTGGTTCGCCTCCGAGCACTGGGGAGTCCGGCCGGACATCATGACGGTCGCCAAGGGCATCACGAGCGGGTACGTCCCATTGGGCGCGACCATCGTCTCCGACCGCGTGGCGGCGGCTTTCGACGACACCTACCTGGGCGCCGGGCTCACCTATGCCGCCCATCCCCTCGCCTGCGCCGCCGGCTGCGCGACGCTCGAGGTCTACCTCGAGGAGAAGCTGGACGAGCGGGCGGCTCGTCTCGGCGTGGTGCTGATGGAGCGGCTGCGGGAGCTGGCGGCCGGCCACCCGAGTGTGGGCGATGTCCGCGGCCTCGGGCTGCTGGCGGGCATCGAGCTGGTACGCAACCGCGAGACCCGCGAGCCACTCTCCCCGCAGCGGACCGAAGCTCCGGTCACCCCGGCGATGGCGGCGGTCAAGCGGGTCCTGAACGAGAAGCATGTGAGTCCACTGCTGAGGTGGAACCTGATCGTCCTGGCGCCTCCGCTGAACATCTCAGAGGCAGAGCTGGAGACGGGACTCCAGGCGCTCGATGCGGCCCTCGAGGTTGCCGACGCGGAGGTCGCTACTCCGGCCTAGCAGCCTCCTGCTCGAGCCGGTCAAGCACCTGCTGGAACACCTCGTACGGCTGGGCGCCCAGGAGCAGGTAGCGGCGGGCGAATATGTGGGCCGGGATGGCGTTGATCCCCGCTCCCTCCGCCTGCTTCCGGTAGTCATCGATCAGCGGCTCGTACCGCCCCTCCCGGAGCGCCTTTGCCAGCTCCTCGGGATCCAGCCCGACCGACTCGCCGATCCGCTTCAGGTCATCGATCTCCTCGAGGCGTCCCGTCAGGTGCCAGTGCGCTTCTAGAAGCGCGCCGTGCATGGCGTCGAACTTGCCGTGCTCGCGCGCGAACTCAGCGGCGCCCAAAGCCTTCCGGGAGTTGATCAGCACGTCGCGCTGCTCGATCCGCAGCCCGACTTCGGCGGCGACACCCTGCATGTACGAGCGCATCTGCTCGGAGCGCTCACGCCCGAAGTAGCGCTCGCGGCGAATGCCTTCGGGCGGCACGTTGGGATGCAGCTCGTAGGGCAGCCACGTCACACGCACGCGCCCCTCCCGCTCCAGCCGTTCGACTCGAACCGAGTCGATGTAGCACCAGGGTCAAACGTAGTCGCTGAAGACGATGAGCTCAGCTGGTTCCCCCTGGTTTGCCATCACCACGCCAAAGATGCCAACCGGCTCACTGACTCTGTAATTTCCTTCTCGCTCTCACTGACCACGGCGTGCTGCAGCGGGCGGAGCACGAATGGGATCTCGGCTTCCACCGCCATCGTGAACGCGGTCCTGGAGTCCTGCGGGGTCATCTCGTAGATGATGTCGGCCGACACCCGCACCATCCCGCGGCTCCGGCCGCTGGAACGGATGCGGCGCAGTGGCTCGAACTCAGTGATGACGACGTCAAACGTGAGCCGTTGACCGTGGCTGTTTCGGATCTCGGTCAGGTGGCTGTCCTTCGTGATGACTTCCGGCGCTTCGACAGCCTCGAGCGTGGGCTGCCACTCGGGATGCGACTGCCAGTCGACGAGTCGCGCCCAGACCTTATCTGGAGGCGCCTCGACGATCGTGTTGCGCTCAACCCTCACGGGGGATGACTGTACGTAGCTGGACGATCCCACTCATCGGCCCGTCCCACCCGTTGGCAAACGTGGCCCGGCAGGTGTATCACCAAGCCAGCGACTCATCGCAGCAAGAAGGAGGTTCGTGTCGATGGCAGCGGAAGGTCATGTCGGCGATCGCCTGGTCGTCGAATCCGAGCGTGCCGGCCAGCCGAATCGCGAAGGCGAGATCGTCGAGGTGCTCGCGGGCGCATCCGAGGTCCACTATCGGGTGCGCTGGGAGGACGGGCACGAGAGCGTCTTCTTCCCCACGGCCGGCTGCGCGATCGTCAAACAGCAATGAGCTCGGGGGTGAGCGCCCCCGAGCTCACCTCACAGCTAGGTGAGGCGGACGCGATGCGCCCGCGGCCCCTTCTGGCTCGACTCGATCTCGAACTCGACGCGCTCACCGCCGGTCAGGCTGTCGAAGTTGACAACGTTGTCCAGACCGCTGCGGTGGAAGAAGTAGTCCCTACCGTCCTCCGCCGAGATGAACCCGAAACCCCGGTCCTGGACCAGCTTCTTGATCGTGCCCTCGGGCATCGTATGCTCCCTCTTCTCGAGACAAACCAGGATCGTCGCGTGGCCTACTCGAGAAGATGAAGCCGACCGCCGCGAGCGCCGCCCGCCGTCCGGGCGTATTGCCCACTGTACCAGGCGATACCCGGGGTCCTGTCGGGGCCTGGAGCCCCTGCTAGATTTCCGATCGTGACCCCGCGCGTCCTCCTTCTCAGCCCCTGGGATCGCGAGCTTGTCCAGGGCTGGTTCGGGGAGCGCGCGGAGGTCGTCGAGGCCCCTCAGCCTCCCGCGCCGGACGAGCTCCGGCGGCTGGCCGCGGAGGCCGATGTCGTGATCGGCGACCAGCGCCACAAACACCGCCTCGGGCGCGATGTGCTCGAGGTGATGACACGCTGCCGGCTCATCCAGATGCCGGCGGTCGGCTTCGACGTTGTCGACCACCGGGCGGCGGCGGAGCTCGGCATCCCGGTCGCCAACTGCGCCGGCTACAACCGGGACGCGGTCGCGGATTGGGTCGTGATGGCGATCCTCAACCTGCTCCGCTTCGGCGCCTATGGCGACCGCAAGATGCGTAGCGGGGAGTGGCCGTACTCGCAGATGCGCGGACGCGAGCTCGGTGCGCTCACGGTCGGCATCGTCGGCCTCGGCAACGTCGGCACGGCGGTCGCCTCCCGGATCGCCGCCTTCGGCTCCCGCGTCCTCTTTTGCGACGTTGTCCCGAAGGGTTTTCTCGGCGCCAGTCAGGTGCCGTTCGTGGATCTCCTGCGCCAGAGCGACGTCATCACCGTGCACACGCCCCTCGACCGCGACACCCGCGGCCTGATCGATGAGGAGGCGCTCAGCCAGATGAAGCCGGAGGCCGTCCTGGTCAACGCCTCGCGCGGCCCGGTGGTCGACGAGAGGGCGCTGATCGCCGCGCTCCGGGCGGGCCGGATCGCGGGGGCGGCGCTCGACGTCTACGAGCTGGAGCCGCTCGCCGCCGACTCGCCGCTCCGAACCCTGGAAAATGTCTTCCTGGCACCTCACGTGGGCGGCGCCACCGAGCAGGCGCAGGCGCGCGTTCTGGAGGTCGTACGCGCGAACGTCGAGCGCGCGCTGGCCGGAGAGGAGCTCATCAACGTGGTCAACGCGAGCGTGAGGAGAACATGAGACTGCACGAGGTTTTCAGCAGCGGCAAGGCAGCGGTGGGCGGCTGGTGCGTGATCCCGTCCCCATTCGCCGCTGAGCTGATGGGGCTCGCCGGGTTCGACTGGGTGTGTATCGACATGCAGCACGGCCTGGTCGGCTATGACGCACTCGTGCCGATGCTGCAGGCGCTCGACAAGACGGGGACGCCAGCCTTCGTGCGGGTTCCGTGGAACCAGCCCGACCACATCATGAAGGCGCTCGACGCCGGCGCCAACGGGGTCATCGTCCCGATGGTGAACTCGGTCGAGCAGGCACGAGCGGCGGCCGGCGCCTGCCGCTACCCGCCCGACGGCTACCGCTCCTGGGGGCCGATCCGAGCCGCCTTCGCCAAGGATGGCTTCGAGCCCGGCTGGGCGAATCGCGACGTCTTCTGCGCGGTGATGATCGAAACCGCCGAAGCGCTCGAGCGGGTCGACGACATCCTTTCCGTGCCCGGAATCGACGCCGTCTACGTCGGCCCCAACGATCTCGCGGTCAGCAATGGCTGGCCGCCCGACGGCAACGTCACCCGGCCCGAGCACGCCGAGCTGGTCCTCAAGATCCGCGACGCCTGCCAGCGCCATAACTTGATCGCCGGCATCCACTGCGGCAGCATCGATGCCGCCAAGCGCTGGCGTCAGGAAGGCTTCCGAATGCTGAACGTCAACTCCGACGCCGTCTTCCTGCGCACCAACGCAATGGCGGTGATCCGCGGCCTGGGTGAGACGCCGGAGCCCGAGCCGGCAACTTCGAGCTACGCGTGACGGCTCCATCGCCGCCGCTCGATCCGAGCGTCCTCGAAGCCCTCGGCCGCTACGACACCCCCACAATGTCGAACGCGATCGAGACGTTCGACATCCGGCCCCGGGACACCGGGTTCGCATCGATCGATATCAAGTGCATGTTCCCGGAGCTCCCGCCTCTGGTCGCCTACGCAGCCACCGCGACCATCCGCGCCCGAGGTCAGGGTCCCGACGATCAGTCGCCGCTCTGGTCGCACGTGCTTTCGGTGCCCGGTCCCCGAGTCGTGGTCGTCCAGGACGTCGACCATCCGCCGGCCCACGGCTCGCTCTGGGGCGAAGTCAACGCGAACGTGTTCACGGCCCTGGGCTGCGCAGGCGCGATCACCGACGGGTGCGTGCGCGACCTCAACGAAGCGCGCGCAATGGGCTTCCACTTCTTCGCACGCGGGGCCGGCGTCTCCCACGCGTATGTCCGTGTCGAGCAGGCCGGCATCCCGGTGACCGTCGGCGGGCTCGAGGTGAGGCCAGGCGACCTCATCCACGCCGACCAGCACGGCGTGCTGCTGATACCGATCGAGATCGCGAGCGAGCTTCCGGCGGCGGCGGACAGGGTGATCGCGCGCGAGCAGGCTTTCATCAAGTGGATTCGCTCGCCGGACTTCGATCCGGCGAAGCTGGGCGAGATGCGGAGGGTCCGACATTGAACGACGAGCGCAGGCGGTTCTCGAAGACGCTTTACGACGGCTACGATCGCGCGGCCGCGCGGTCATTCCTCCTCAACATCGGCTATTCCCAGGAGGACCTCCAAAAGCCGATCGTCGGCGTCGCGCACTCCTGGATAGAGACCATGCCCTGCAATTTCAACCACCGCGAGCTTGCCCAGCACGTCAAGCAGGGCGTGCGCGACGCCGGCGGCACGCCGATGGAATACAACACGATCGCGATCTCGGACGGGATCACGATGGGCACCGAGGGCATGAAGACCTCGCTCGTGTCCAGGGAGCTGGTCGCCGACTCCATCGAGCTGGTCGCCCGCGGCCACTACTTCGACGCGGTCGTCGCAATCGCCTCCTGCGACAAGACCAATCCGGGTGCAGTGATGGCAGTCGCCCGCCTGGACCGGCCCGCCGCCGTCGTCTACGCCGGGTCCATCCTGGCGGGCCAGTGGCGGGGCCGCCAGGTCGTGGTCGGCGAGATGTACGAGGCAATCGGCGCCGTGTCGGCCGGCAGGATGACCGAGGCCGACCTCTACGACCTCGAGCTCCACGCCTGCCCGGGCGCCGGCGCCTGCGGCGGCCAGTACACCGCCAACACGATGTCGATGGTGATGGAGGTGCTTGGCATCTCTCCCGTGGGCTACAACTCCATCCCCGCCATGGACCCGCTCAAGCGCCCGGCGTCCGAGGACCTGGGGCGGCTGGCGATGCGCATCCTCGACGCCGACCGCCGGCCCTCGCAGATCCTGACCAGGCGGGCCTTCGAGAACGCGGCCGCCGCGGTGGCGGCGTCCGGCGGCTCAACGAACGCGGTGCTCCACCTGATCGCGATCGCGCGCGAGGTCGGGATCGACTTCACGGTCGACGACTTCGACCGCATCTCGCGCCGCACACCGCTGCTCTGCGACTTGAAGCCGGCCGGCAAGTTCGCGGCACCCGAGCTCCACCGCGCGGGCGGTACCGCGATCCTGACGCGCAGGCTGATCGAGGGCGGCTACGTCGACGGCGACGCCATGACGGTGACCGGGCGCACCCTGGGCGAGGAGTGCATCAACGTCAAGGACACTCCGGGCCAGCAGGTCGTGCGCGACCTCGACAACCCCTTCTCGCCGGAGGGCGGCCTGATGATCCTCAAGGGGACGCTGGCGCCCGAGGGCTCGGTTGTGAAGGTGGCCCACCACATGCCCCACGACCATCGCGGTCCGGCGCGCGTCTTCAATCGCGAGGAGGACGCACTGGCGGCCGTGCTGAGCCGGCAGATCAACGCCGGCGACGTGGTCGTCATCCGCTACGAAGGACCCAAGGGCGGCCCCGGGATGCGCGAGATGCTCCAGGTCACCGGTGCGCTGGTCGGGCAGGGCCTGGGCGACTCGGTGGCGCTCATAACCGATGGCCGCTTCTCGGGCGCAACTCAGGGCTTCATGATCGGGCACGTCGCGCCCGAGGCGGCGGTCGGGGGACCGCTGGCGGCGCTGCGGGACGGGGACACGATCGTGATCGACGTCCACCGGCGCACGATCGACGTCGAGGGCGTGGACCTGGGGGAGCGGATGAAGGACTGGTCGCCGCCCGAGTCGCATTATCGATCGGGCGTGATGGCCAAGTACGCCGCCCTGGTCCGCAGCGCCTCGGAAGGCGCGGTCACCGGGTAGAGGCGAAACTGGCCCCGACCGATCTCGTCGGCGGCGAGCCCTAGCTAAGAAGCCGATGTCCTCCTCGAATGGCTTCGCAGCGTCCAGGACAGCTGACACCCGAAGGGATGCTGGTACAGACTGTGGGTAACAGCGAAACGAGCATGATGCTCTGGGAGGACAGAAGTGCTCGAGCGGACGCTGGTTGCAGCGACCGGGACCGTAACGAGGCCAAGAGGCCGGTTCGCCCGGGACGGGCCAACGCACACCTCCCCTCCGTAGACCGCAGCTCTACAACCAGCTCGTGCCGCGCGTCTGATATTTGAGCGGAGGAGGAACCATGGAACCTGCAGTCACCGAGCCGGTGGGAAAGGCCTTCATGCCCGGCCTGCGGGCGCCGCGCTGGCTCGCCAATCTCGACACCTGAGATCGGGGAGATTTCCAATGGCAGACCACTTCTCCGGCCCGCGGGCAATCTCCGACCCTGCCGCGGACGTCACGGACGTTTTCGCCTTCCCGAGCCCGGAGAGGCCCGGACATTTGGCACTTGTCCTGGACGTGCTTCCCCTCGCTGCTCCCACGTCGCTGTTCTCGGATGCGATCACCTACCGCCTCCGCGTCCGGCCGGTCACGTCCGCCCGCGCCGGTGCCACTCCGCCATTCGCAGTCGGTGAGGACGAGTACGCGTTCAACTTCACCTTCGCCGCTCCGGGCCAGGGCGACGGCAGTGGCACCCTGGCGCAGGCCGGCAAGTGCACAACGCCTGATGGCAAAGAAATCTCATTCCAGGTCGGCGACGAGAAACCGGCCGAAGCGTCAGGTGTGCGAATTTTCGCCGGGCCTCGACTCGAGCCGTTCTTCCTCGACCTCCCGGCTTTTCAGGCCACCGAGCAGCAGGAGCATCTGGCGTTCCGGTCCGATGCCACCAACACAGCCGAGGGAGTCGACGTCCTGAGCATCGTCCTCGAAGTAGACGCCACCAAGGTGTCCGGCCCCGACGGCGACCGGATGCTGGCGGTCGTCGGTGAGACCCTGGCGTCCGCCGGGGCCCCGATCCGGATTGAGCGCATGGGCCGGCCGGAGATGAAGAATTTCATCTTGGCGCCGAAGAAGTTCGACACCGTCAACCGCGACCTCGAAATCCGCGACCTCTTCAACATGGAGGACGCCTTCAACGTCCGCGAGGACTACGTTGGAGCGTATCGATCGCGGTTCAATGCCAATCTGGCGTTCTTCGATCGCCTGGACGGCAAGACCGACTGGCCGCGGGACGAAAAGGGAAACCACCCCCTGACCGATTTGTTTTTGGCGGACTTCCTCGTCGTCGACATGTCGAAGCCGTACTCCGAAGACAGCTTTCTCGAGATCGAGAAGGCCCTGCTCGCCGGCCGCGCTCACACGACCTGCGGAGGCCGCCCCCTGAATGACGACATGGCGGACATCCTCTATACGCTGATGGTCGGCGGCGTGGACGGCCCGCGGATCAGCGACGGCGTCGACCATGCCACCAAGCCGGCCACCCGAACCTTCCCCTACCTGAACAGCCCCAACCCCAATCCGCCCGATGCGAAGGCCGTGGCGGCGTCGTTGTCGGCTCCCAAGGCGACAGCAGCGTTGTGATCGACCTGGCGGACGAACAGCAGGAACTGATCACCACCAGCGGCGTCATCGCCGTGGTGAACCTGGAGGCGCAGATTGAGAGCCTGGCGGCGCGCGCCCATCGGCCAAGCGCTGCGCGAGCAGCAGCGGAACCGCCGGCGGTGGCAGAGCGGGCTCTCCTGGTCGACCTGCTCATCCTGCGAGGAGAGGTCTTGGGCCGCATCGCAGACTACGAACGAGCCGCCGACCTCGCCGAGCGACTGGTATCCGGCGCGCCCGATTATGGAACAGCCCTGCTCGCCCGGGCCAGGACACGAGCGACCTTTCACCGCTTCGTCGAGGCGTTGCGCGACCTCCGTGCCGCGCGGCGACGCGGTGCGGATGCAGAAGCGCTGGACGCGGAGCGGGCTTCCATACTTCAGGCGGTCGGTTTCTCGGCCGCTGCCCTTGCGCTGCGTGAAAACGCGACTGAGCAGCGGCGCGACTTCACCACGGTGGGTGCACTGGCCGTCCTTAAAGCGGATCGCGGGGAGGTCGCCGAGGCGGAGGGGCTTTTCGCCGAGGCGCGGTGCCGCTACCGGGGTGTCTCGCCTTTTCCAATCGCCTCGCTCGACTTCCGGCGGGGCCACATGTGGCTCGACGAGGGCAACCTCGCCGCGGCCCGCATCTGGTTCGACGCCGCCCACCGCCGTTTACCGGCCTACGCTCCCGCGCTTGGCCACCTGGCCGAGGTCGACGTGGCTCAGGGTGCCCCCGAGGCAGCAATCGATCGCCTGCGGCCCCTCGCGATGTCGAGCGACGACCCCGAGTACGCGGCCAGGCTGGCGAGCGTGCTCAGGGACAGCGGCCGCCATCAGGAGGCCGAGAAATGGCTCATGAGGGCGGCGGCGCGACTCGAAGAGCTCGTACATCGCCATCCGGAGGCCTTCGCTCATCACGCGACCGACTTCAGGTCGACGACCGCGAGCGGACAGATAACGAGCGGCCTCCTGCCCTTCGAGCGCAAAGCAGGGAGCCTCAAGCGATGAGCGAAGGTCATCTGCATCGCGTCGCGATCGTCGGCTGCGGGTTCGGTGGCCTATCCGCCGCCAGAGCCCTGCGGCGGGCGAACGCTGACGTGACAGTGATCGATCGCTCCAACCACCACCTGTTTCAGGCTCTCCTCTATCAGGTGGCGACCGGGATTCTCTCCGGAGGCGACGTCGCGCCACCGATCCGGCACGTGCTGCGCCGGCAGCGCAACGCGAGCGTCATGCTCGGAGACGTCATCGACATCGACCTCGACGCCCGCCGCTTAATGGTCGACACCGCCGGCAGACGCACGGAAGTGCCATACGACAGCCTGATCCTCGCCACCGGCGCTTCCCAGTCCTACTTCGGCCATCCAGAGTTCTCTCGCGACGCGCCGGGGATGAAGACGATTGACGATGCCCTGGAGGTTCGCGGACGTATTTTCGGAGCATTCGAGATGGCCGAGCGCGAGCCCGACCCGGCTATACGCAGGCAGTGGCTCACCTTTGCTGTCATCGGCGCCGGCTCGACAGGCGTCGAGCTCGCGGGCCAGATCGCTGAGCTTTCACGGAGGTCGTTGAAGCGGAACTTCCGGCGAATCGACCCCGCCGAGTCGCGCGTGGTGCTGCTGGACGGCGGGCCGTCGATTCTCAAGTCCTTCCCGGAGTCTCTGCGGCGTCGTGCCGCCCGGCAACTGACGCGCATCGGAGTCGAGGTCCATGTCGGGACGGTGGTCACGCGCGTCGACGAGTCGGGTATTGAGACCAACGCCAACGATCCGGATCTGCGACAGATTACCGCGGCGACCAAGGTCTGGGCGGCGGGGGTTGAGGCGTCGCCGCTAGGACGAAAAGTCGCCGAGGCGGCGGGCGCCTCGGTAGACCGCGCCGGCCGCGTCCAGGTGCGGCCCGACTGCACGTTACCGAATCACCCGGAAGTGTTCGTGATCGGCGACCTGATGAGCCTCGACAACCTGCCAGGCGTAGCCCAGGTTGCGATCCAGTCCGGCCATCACGCCGGAAAGACGATCGAGCGCCGGTTGCGCGGAGACAGCAGCGCAGGGCCATTTCGTTATCGCAACTTGGGAACCATCTCCACCGTCTCGCGCTTTTTTGCGGTGGCTGATGTCGGACGGATCAAGACCTCCGGCCTCCCCGCTTGGCTGCTCTGGGTGATCGTCCACGTGATCACCCTCCCTGGATTCACGAATCGCCTCACGGTGTTGCTGAACTGGACGATTGCGCTGCTGGGCGAAAGGCGCATGCAGCGGGTCGTCACGACGCAGCAGGTGTTTGCCCGACAGGCGCTCGGACAGCCGGTACCTGCCATGGGTTCGGCATCGTCAGGGTCGGATCGACCGGCGCGATGAGTTGACGTGCGCCGCGTCTGCCAAAACTTTCTTTTACCGCCACAAGGAGTGATTGAGGAGGGCCCTACACCCAGCGGGAATGCTGGTACAGACTGCGGGTAACAGCGAAACGAGCATGAGGCTCTGGGAGGACAGAAATGCTCGAGCGGAGGCTGGTTGCACCGACCGGGACCATGACGAGGCCAGGAGGCCCGTTCGTCCGGGACGGGCCAACGCACCCCTCGCCCTCCGTAAACCGTAGCCCTACAACCCACTCGTTCCCCACGTCCGGGATATGAGCGGAGGAGGAGACCCTTGGAACCTGGAGTCACCAAGCAGGGCGGGAAAGGCCGCAGCGACGGGGTGACCTCGGAGCTGTGCTCGTTCTTCGACCTTA
>CAZHAC010000065.1:0-12726 GCA_964529765.1 uncultured Actinomycetes bacterium | reverse complement strand
GCCACCGTACCCCGCATAAGTCGCGGCTGCTGGCGGCCGGCCAGCTGCTCGCACGCTTCGACCAGCAGCCGGGCGGCCCGGTCAGCGCGCGGATCGCACGGCGAATGGCCGCCATCGTCGAAGCCGAGATGCGGGACTGCGAAGTCGTCGTGGTCTCCGATTACGGTTGCGGGACCCTCGACCAGGCCGTCTTGGACGCACTGGCCCGCGCACGTGCGCGCCGAGCCTGTCCGCTGCTCGTCGACGCCAAGGATCTGGCACCGCACGCTTCGCTGCGGCCGACCCTGGTGACGCCCAACCTGGGCGAGGGGCGGCGACTGGCGGGCTCGAGCGGCAGCTCCCTTGAGGTGGCCGATCGCGTTCGCGAGCGCTCCGGTGCGCAATGGGCTCTCGTCACTATGAGCGGCGAGGGGGCGGCGCTGGCGTCGGCGTCGGGAGAGCGGTCGGTCCTCCCGGCCTGGCCGGTGCAGGTGGTAAACGAGGTGGGCGCCGGCGACTCGCTGATCGCCGCCGCTGCCCTCGCGCTCGCCGCCGGCGCCTCCGTCGACGATGCGGCGCGGGTCGGCATGGCGGCGGCGGCGGTCGCAGTCGCTAAACCGGGCACGGCCGTCGTCGAGCCTCATGAGCTGGCTCAGCGCATGCGGATGGTGGCGCCCGGCGACGAGCGGCGCGACGCATTGACCGCGCAGCGGCTGTCCGAGCTGCTCGAGCCGGACCGCCGGCAGGGGCGCCGGATCGTCTTCACCAACGGCGTCTTCGACCTCCTCCACGCCGGCCATGTGGGCTTCCTGCGGCGGGCGCGCGAGCTCGGTGACGTGCTCGTAGTGGGCGTAAACAGCGACGCCAGCGCACGCGGCCTCAAGGGTCGCGGGCGTCCGATCAACGGTGAACGCGAACGGCTGACCGTCGTCGCCGGGGTGGCCGGAGTCGATCACTCGCTCCTCTTCGACGGCCTGACCGCCGAAACCATGATCCGCGTGCTCCGGCCCGACGTCTTCGTAAAGGGCGGCGGTCGCGATCTCGACGACATCGCCGAAGCCTCGATCGCGCGCGAGGTGGGCGCAGAGGTCGTCGTCCTGCCTCTGGTCGCGGGGTTCAGCACAACGCGACTGATCGGCCGGATCCGGCAGAAGGCGCTGGAGACCCGGAATGCCGCTGGTTGACGTCCTGATCCCCACATGTGGGCGGCGCACTGGGCTGGCGGTGACCCTGACCAGCCTCTACAGCCAGAGCTTCCGCGACTTCCGGGTGACGATCAGCGACCAGTCCGAGGAGGGCGCGGAGTCGACCGCCGGCGTCGAGTTCGAGACCCTCGTGCGCGCACTGCACCGGCGTGGGAACGAGGTGCGTGCGTATCGGCATCTCCCGCGGCGAGGGATGGCGGAGCAGCGCCACTTCCTGCTGGCGCAGGCCGATGCCGCCTACGTGCACTTCCTGGACGACGACGTCCTGCTCGACCCGCCGGTGATGGGCCGGATGCTCGAGGTCATCCGCCATGAAGGCTGTGGTTTCGTCGGCTGTGCGGCGCCCGGCCTCCAGTTCCTCGATGACGTTCGTCCGCACGAGCAGCGGATCGAGCTCTGGGAGGGGCCGGTGCGGCCGGAACCCTTCGAGCCGGGCCGGATTCCCCTCGAGCGCCATCACGTCAACAGCGCGGCCAACGCCCTCCACCTCGAGGAGAGGCTGGCCCCAAACGGGGAGACCGTGCGCTACAAGGTCGCCTGGGTTGGCGGGGCGAACGTCCTCTTCGACCGCCTGAAGCTTCTCGAGGTCGGCGGCTTCTCCTGGTGGGAGCGTCTCCCGACAAACATGGCCGGCGAGGAGGTGCTCGCCCAGTTCCTGCTCATCCGGCGCTATGGCGGCTGCGGCATCCTGCCCGCCGGCACCTACCACCTCGGCCTGCCGACGAACATCGAGGATCGCTCGCACGACGCCGCCGCGCTCTTCGAGGAACTGCTGCGCGAGCCCGTGCCGTGAGCACCGACGGCACCTTGCCGCTGCTCGTTCCCGAGGCGCACAAGATCGTGGTGCTTCGGGCCAACGCACTCGGCGACCTCATCTTCTCGCTGCCCGCGCTGCAGTCGCTGCGGGCCGCCTACCCCGGCTCTGAGATCGTCCTCCTCGGCGGCCGGCTCCACCGTGAGCTACTGATGAGCCGGCCGTCTCCAATCGACCGAGTCGAGGTGGTGCCACCCATCCCAGGTCTCGTCGACGGCCCCGGCGACAGCGAAGAACCGGACCGCTTCGTGGAGCGGATGCGAGCCGAGCGTTTCGACCTCGCGATCCAGATGCACGGTGGCGGCGGGACCTCGAACCCTTTCCTGCTCCGGCTCGGGGCTCGCCTGACCGTCGGGATGCGGGCGCCGAACACCACCATGCTCGACCGCTGGCTGCCGTACGTGTACTACCAGCCGGAGGTCATGCGCTACCTGGAGTTGGTCGCGCTGGCCGGCGCCCCGCCCGTGACCTTCCAGCCCACCGTGCCGGTTACCTCGGCAGACGATGCCGAGGTGACCGAAAAGTTGGACTTGCGTGGCCGCTACGCGGTGCTTCACCCCGGCGCCAGCGACGGCCGCAGGCGGTGGCCGGCGGCCGGCTTTGCGGCGGTCGGCGACCGCCTGGGTGAGGCCGGGAACCAGGTCGTCGTGACTGGTACGGAGCCTGAGCAACCGTTCGTCGACGAGGTGTTCGAGCGCATGCGGGTCAAGACGCAGCCGGCGGTCGGCATCCTCTCGCCGGGCGGTCTGGCCGGGCTCCTCTCGCGCGCCGCGGTGGTGGTTTCAAATGACACCGGGCCGCTCCACCTCGCGGATGCGGTCGGCGCTCGCACCGTCGGCATCTACTGGTGCGGCAATCTCGTCAACTGCGCGCCCTTCAACCGGACCCGCCACCGGCCATTGGCTTCCTGGCGCATCCACTGTCCTTTGTGCGGCGCCGACTGCACCGTCGATCGCTGCGACCACGAGGCCTCCTACGTAGCGGACGTGCCGGTCGCCGAAGTCGTTGCGGCGGCGCTTGACCTTGCCGCTGGCTTGCGCGGTGCCGTTTGCTGACTTTGTTGCCGAGGGGACGGTAAGGCTCGGCAAATGGCAGGACCCGATTCCGAGAAGTCGAAGACGCCCAGGCACCTCTATCGAGAGTTGAGGCGGGCAGGTGTGGATCGCGAGACCGCCGAGCAGATGGCGCGGGACTCGATCTCCAAGCGCCGAGTACCGCCGTCGGAGCGGCCCGACGATGTGCGCACAACCGAGAAGGGCGAGTGGGCGAGTCAAGAGTGAGCGCTCCCCGCACCATGGGCGACCTCTTCCCGCACTTGCGTGGCGAGCATGACGCCGGCTGCTTGACGCTGTACATGGCGGCCGGCCCGGGCTACGACCCCTCCTATTTCCGAGCGCTCCTCAAAGACGTCGAACGCGATCTGGCGGTCGACATGGACGAGAGGCACCGCATCCGGCTCGGCGTCGAGATGCGGCGAGTGAATCAGTTCATCGATGAAGTGAGGCCACCTGGCCTGCCGCTCGCCGTCTTCAGCTGCGTTCCTGATGGAGTCTTCGACGCCCGGCGGCTCGAGGAGGACGTGCACACGGAAGGCTTCTTCGACACCCGTTTCCACCTCGGTCACCTGGAGGAGCAGCTGCGCCGCCATCCGCCGGCCCTGGTGGTCGTGACCGAGAAGGACAAGGCTCGACTGTTCGCCGTGGTGCTCGACGACGTGCATGAGCTCGACGAGATCGAGGGCGAGAAGATCAGGGACACCAAGCGTCAGGGTCCGGACTCTTCGCGCCACCGCGTGAAGGAGCACGAGCGCCAGAACATCAGGCGTGTGATCGACCGCCTGATGCAGACCGAACTCCGCGGTCTGGGTCTCGAAGCGCTCTACGTGGCCGGCCCGGTGGCGGCGCGCTCGCAGTTCATCGACGAGCTCCCCCAGCCTCTGCGCAAATCGCTGCGCGGAGAGCTCGAGGTTCAGGTGGGCATCGAGTCGGAGGAGCTGGCCGACAAGATCCGCGCCGTCACCTAACCACTCGAAGACGATGAACGGCCGCTTCGGAGTAGGGTGTCGCCATGCGACATCCGATCACCGGCGTTCTCGCGGCCAGCGTCACTCCCCTCACTGACGGCGGAACCCATCTCGACGAAGCCGCTTTCGGTCCCCTCACTGACTTCATGGCGGCTTCCGGCCTCGACGGCCTGCTCGCCATGGGGACGACGGGCGAGGGCATCCTGCTCGATGAGGCGGAGCGGCGCCGGGTCATCGAGCTCTTCGTCGCCGCCTCCGCCGGCCGGCTCAAGGTGATCGCTCACGCCGGCGCCCAGACGACCCGGACGACGGCCGCCCTGGCCGCCGCCGCCGCCGAGGCGGGCGCCGATGGGGTGGCGGTGATCGGACCGCCTTATTTCGCGCTCGACCGGCGGTCGATCGTCGAACACTTCTGCGCCGCCGCCGCGGCGTGTGCGCCGCTGCCGTTCTACATCTATGAGTTCGCCGCCCGCAGCGGTTACGCGGTTCCCCTGGAGGCGATCGCCGAGATTCGCGCCCGCTGCGACAACCTGGCCGGCCTCAAGGTTTCGGACGCGCCCTGGGAGCGCTTCGAGCCCTACCTGCTGGACGGGCTTTCGATTTTCGTCGGGCCGGAGACGCTGATCGCCCGCGGTATGGCCCGGGGCGCCGTCGGTGCCGTTTCCGCGCTCGCCTCGACCCTGCCTGAGCTGGTGATCGAGGCGGTTCGCACCTGCACGCCCGAGGCGTCCGAGCGCTGTGGCCAGGCGAGGGACCTGATCCAGAAATTCCCGCTCCACAGCGCGTTGAAGACGCTGCTTAACCGCCGAGGCGTGCCGATCAGCAGCGACGTGCGCGCTCCGCTGCGGACCTTGACCGAGAGCGAGGCGGCCGAGTTCGAGGCGGTCGGCAAGGACCTGCTGGCGGGGATCGGTACGCCCGTCTGAGGAGTCAGCAACGCCCCTCGTAATCCAGTTCCCGTTCAGCCCTATCCTCGCCCAGGTGGGCCCAATCAGTGTTCGCTGGTACGGGCTGGGATACATGGTGGCCTTCCTGGCCGGTCTCTGGCTGGCCGGACGCCACCTCCGTGCCCGGGGAGTCGACTCCTCGATCTTCGAGCGCGTCTCCTTTTGGACGATAGTCGCGGGCCTGGTCGGCGCCCGTCTCTACTTCGTGGTCCAGAACGACCTCGGCTGGTACCTGCGCCACCCGCAGCACATCCTGGCCGCCTGGGAGGGCGGCATGGCCTACTTCGGCGCCGTGATCGCGGCGCTGGTGACGGTGTTCTTCCTGGCGCGCCGGGAGCGGATCGACTTCTGGCTGCTGGCCGACGGAGCCGCGCTTTTCGCCGCCATCGGCCAGCCCATCGGCCGGATCGGGAACATCTTCAATGGCGATATCCTGGGCTACCCGTCCAACCTGCCCTGGGCGATTCAGTACACCGACCCGAATACCTTTGCTCCCTCGCGCGACATCGCCTACCAGCCGGCCAACGTTTACGAGCTGCTGGTCGCATTCGGCATCCTCGCCGCGCTCCTGCTCATCCGCTCGCGCGTCAGGATGCGGCCCGGCGGGCTGATCTTGACCTACCTCTGGCTCTACGCCACGACTCAATTCTTCGTCTTCTTCCTGCGCGCCAATCCGCCCGTACTGTTGGGCCTCAAACAGGCGCAGTGGACAAGCATCGTCCTGCTCGCAGTCCTGGTGCCGGTCACGGTGTGGTGGCGGTCGCGCGCGCCGCATGACCAGGACGTGACAGACGGCGAAGGCGAGCCGGCGAGACCTCCTCAGCGGGCGTTGGACTGAGGACGCCGCCGGGCGCCTTCGGCTGGGGGTGGGGCGATGTCGGCGATCCGGATCCGGACGTCGACGACGGGCGCTGCGCTGGGCCCGCAAATCACCGGGTTGAGGTCCATCTCGGCGATCTCTTGGTGCGCCTCGACCATGGCGCTCACCCTTAGCAGCAGGTCGATCAAGGCTTCGACGTTGGCCGGCGGGCGCCCTCGGTAGCCACGCAGCAGGGGATAGGTCTTGAGCGCTTCGATGATGCCCCTCGCTTCGCTGCGGGTGAGCGGTGTGAGCCTGACCTGGATGTCTTTGACGAGCTCCACGGCGGTGCCGCCCGCACCGCACGCCAGCACCGGGCCGAAGACCGGGTCCTGGACCACGCCCACGATCATCTCAACGCCTTGTTCGACCATCGCCTGGACCAGGAAGCTCTCCACCGGCTTGCCGGCGGCGGCCAGCCGGTCCGCCATCGCCTCCGCCTCGCGGCGCACGGCGCGCGGTCCTGTGAGCCCAAGAGCCACCGCCCCAGCTTCGGTCTTGTGAACCAGCTCCGGAGCCAGCCCCTTGAGGACGAATGGGCCGGGCCCGAGCCGGCGGGCCGCGGCTGACACCTCGGCGACCGTTCTCGCCTCGGCCGACGCCGCCAGCTCGATCCCGTAGCAGGCCAGGAGCGCCGAGGCGTCGCTGAAGGAGAGCCAGCCGCCGCCGGCGCCGAGCGCGCGGGCGATGATCCGGCGGGCGTCCGGCCGTCGAAGGCCGTCCGGCTCAACCACCGCGCCTTCCGGATCCTCTTGCTGCCGTCGCCGCCAGTCGACCCAGTCTTGAACCATCGCCAGGGCTCTTGCCGCGTCCTCCGGGAAAGTGAAGGAGGGCAGCTTCTGCCCAGCCAAAAGCCGGCTCTCGCGGTGCATCACGACGAGGAGGACGGGCTTCTGCCCGCGTATCCGGTCGGCAGCCTGCTTGATCGCCGTCACGACCTCGCCGGCGTGCTCGGCCAGCGGTGGGATGAAGATGACGACCAGTGAGTCCACGTCGCGCGATTCGCCGAGCACCGCGATCGCCCGCGCGTACTGCTCCGAGGTGGCACTCGCCAGCAAGTCCACAGGGTTGGCGAGAGAGGCCGCCGGAGGCAGAAACTCGCTCAGCCGGCCGGTCGTTGCCGAACGCAGAACCGGCACCTCGAGGCCCCCGGCTGCGCAGGCGTCTGCGCACAGGATCCCGAGCCCGCCGGCGTTGGTCAGGATTCCGACCCGCCGGCCCGCGGGCAAGGGGGCGTTGACCAGCAGCGACGCGACGTCGAAGAGGTCGCCGAGGCTTTCGGCGCGGATCACCCCCGCCTGGCGGAAGAGGGCGTCCACGGTCACGTCGGAGGCGGCGAGCAAGGCACCTGTATGCGAGGAGGTCGCGCGCGTGCCCGCCGGGGAGCGGCCGCTCTTGACCGCCAGGATCGGCTTGCGACGGGCGACTCGCCGGGCGATTCGGGAGAACCGGCGCGGGTTGCCGAAGGACTCCAGGTAGAGCATCACCAGGTTGGTGTGCGCGTCTTCCTCCCAGAAGTCGAGGAGGTCGTTCCCGGAGATGTCGGCTTTGTTACCGACCGAGACGAAGGTCGAGATCCCAAGGCCGATCTCGGCGGCGTGGTCGATCACCGCGAGGCCGAGCGCGCCGCTCTGGGACATGAAGCCGACGCCGCCGACCGGCGGCACATTGGGCGCGAAGGTCGCGTTCAGCGGGCGTTCGCGGGAAGTGCTCAGGATGCCCATGCAATTGGGCCCGATCAAGCGCATCCCGGCTGCCCGGCACACGGCCACCAGCTCGTCCTGGCGAGCTCGTCCCTCGGGCCCCGCCTCTGCGAAGCCGGCCGAGATCACAACCAGAGCCCGCACGCCTTTCTCGGCGCACTGCCGCGCGACGTCGACGACCTCTGGAGCCGGCACCGCGATGATCGCCAGGTCGACCGGGCCTGGAACCTTGCTGACCTCTGGGTAGGCGAGCACCGACTGCACGACGGGGTGGGGGCTGACCGGGTAGACGGGTCCGGGAAAGCCGGAGAGGAGCAGGTTGGCGAAGAGGTCGCCGCCGATGCTGCCGCGCTTGCTGGAGGCGCCGATGACGGCGATTGCCTCGGGCTCGAAGAAATGCCGCAGGGCCGCGACCGCGGCCTGCTTTGAGCGTTCCTCGAATTCGTCCAGCGCGGCGGGCGTAAGCGAGGTTGGCATCTCGATCTCGATGACCCCGTCGACTGTCCGGGAGCGAGCCGGAAATCCGCTGTCGCGGAAGACGCCCAGCATCTTCTGGTTCTCCGGCAGGACCTCGGCATAGAAGATCGAGATGCCGGCTCGATCGGCCTCGTCGGCGAGCAGTCCGAGCAGGATCGTCCCCAGGCCATGGCCCTGGAGCTCGTCGGCGACTGCGAACGCCACCTCGGCGCGGTCCGGGCCCGTGCGCATGTAGAGCCCGTGGCCCACGATTACCTCAGGGTCGCCCCGGAGCGCGAGCAGCCCGTGCCGGTTTACGTAGTCGACGTCGGTAAAACGGCGAGCCGCCCAGTCAAGCTCACGGACCGGCGAGAAGAACCGGAAGATGCGCGACTCGTCGGAGAGGCCGGCCAGGAATGCGGCCAGGGCCGCGCGATCCTCGGGCACGACGGGACGGATGTGGAGTGTGGAGCCATCGCGGAGGACGGCGTCCGCATCCAGGTACGCGGGATATCGCACCCGGCGCTCAGCGGTCTCGCCATGGTTACCGGCAGCCAACTTCATGAGCGTACGTTTTGTTGCGGAGTTTGTTGCGCTAGTCGTTGTACGAACCAGGGATGAAACTGACACGCCTGGCTCTCGTCGGCGCTGCTGGGGCAGCACTCGCCTACTTCCTCGATCCTGAACAGGGCGCGCGCCGACGCCATATGGCCGCGGATCGCGCCGGCGCCTTCCTCCGGCGGGGCCGGCGGGAGGCGACCAAAAGAGCCGAGCAGTTGGCCGAGCGCGCGCTTGGGGCGCCGCTCGACGCCGTCTCCGAGCTGAGGCCGGTCGACTACGACGACGCGACCCTGTCTGAGAAGGTGAAGACCTACCTGTTCGCCGACCCGCGCTACGACGGCCGGGTCAACGTTTCGGCCCAGTACGGCGAGATCGTCCTCATCGGCGAGGTCGATGACCCGGAAGACGTGGTCAAGCGAGTCAAGAGGGTCAAGGGCGTCGGTCCGATCAAGAACCTGCTCCACCGTCCAGGCCAACCAGCCCCACACATGGCATAGGTCACAGTAGGGGTACCTCGACCACCCCGGCCGCCTTCGCGGCGAGCAGCGCGGCGCCCCGAATGCCGGCCTCCTGGGTGACGGCCATCTCATAGCTGCCAAGTGCGGTCAGCTTGTAGCGGCGCACGAGCTCCGGCCGGGCTCCGCCGCCCGTCACCACCAGCCGGCGATGCGGTCCGGCGAGGTCGTCCATTGCCGCCAACAAGGTAGCGCCCTTCTCGGCGATCGCGGCCACGATCGGCTCGGCAGTCCCTGACTCGAGGTCCATGCCGGCCAGCAGCTTGCCGCTCAGGAAACCCGCGACCATGGACATCCGGCCGGGGACCACGTGCCAGCCGACATTGAGTCCTCGCGCGACCGCGCTTCTGACCACCGCCTCCGACACCGGCGGCGCCACCGCGCGCACCAGCGCCTCCGCCGTCCCGCAGGAGTCGAGCACGTCGCCTTCGCCCGCCGCGCCGGCTCCGAAGGCCGCGCATGTGTGGTCGTGGCCGGCCACGGTGAGGACGGCGCCTTTGATGAGCGCGACCGCTGCGCGACCGGCCGGTGTTCCGGCCACGACCGGCTCGGGTAGGAACCCCACCGGCGTTCCCGCCCAACGGAGGGCTGGGTCCCACCACCCCGCTCCGGCGATCTCTAGATAACCGGTGCGGGCGGCCAGCGACAGTTCGGCCACCTGTTCGCCGCCGAGCTTGAAAACGACCCATTCCGGCAGGTTTAGCCAGCGCGCGCCGCGGACTCCTTGCTCGGCCGCCAGGTGGGCATGCTTCACGATCGAGCAGGTCGTAGTCGTTGGCAAGCCGGTGCGCGCGGAGAATTCCGGCAGCTCGAGCGCCAGCCGTTCCGCCTCCGCCTCCCCCCGCGTGTCGTGCCAGGCGATGACGGGCGCCAGCGGTTCATTGCGGGCTCCGAGCAGCACCCCGGCCTCCGCCATCCCGGTCACGCCGACGGCGACGATTTGCGCGTCTAACGGTGCGGCTGCGACCGCCAGGCGGGCAGCTTCGAGCACCGCCGCGAGGATGTCTTCCGCGTCTGATTCGGCGCCGGTGGGTACCAGGCGCCACGGTGTCGGAACGCGCTGGACGGGATGCTCCGGCCCATGGGGGTCGACGACCGCCGCTTTGCACCAGGTGGTGCCAACGTCGACTCCAAGCAGGAGCTCTTTCACACCAGCTCGGCCGCCCGGCGCGGGTCGAAGTTGCCCGGCACTGGCTGCTCGACGCTGGCGGCCGCCGCGGCCACCGCGTACGCGAACACCTCGGGAAGCGGCCGGCCGTCCTCGAGGCCCGCGCCGAGTACCGCCGCGAAGCAGTCCCCGGCGCCGATCGGATTGACCGCCCGGACGCGAGGAGCGGGAATCCAAAGCGGCGGACCGTGGCCGGCCAGGGCTGCTCCCTGCTCGCCGGCCGTCACGGCCGCCGCCAGCGCGCCTTCGGCGACCAGGCCCTCCGCCGCCGTCAGGCTGCGCTCGCGGGCGTCCTGCCCCAGCGCCACCGGCTGCGGCTCACCGGTTCCTACAGTGCTCTCCGCCTCGACGAGGTTCGGCTTGACCACGTCCGGCTTGGCCTCGAGCGCTTGCCGCAGTAGCTCGCCGTAGGCGTCGACGACTACGCGTCCGCGTCGAGCGTGCGCGAGCTCAACCAGCTCGGCATACGCGGAGTCGGGTCCGCCCGGCGGCAGGGTCCCCGTGCAGACCAGCACCTCGCCTTCTTCGAGATGGCGCTCCACGGCGTGGACGAACTCCACCCATTCCGCCGGCGTTATCGGCGGTCCCGGCTCGTTGAGAACCGTCACCCGGCCGCTTGATTCGCGCACGATGCTGGCGACGCGTGCCTCGCCACCGCACGCGACCGCGTGGACCTGGATCCCGTCGCGCTCAGCCAGCTGCACGGTCGCCTGACCGGTGACGCCGGGGGCAAAGGTGACCAGGCGGGTGCGGACCGGCAACCTGGAGGCAGCGCGACAGACGTTGACGCCCTTGCCGCCCGCCGAAACCTCGGCGTGGGTGAAGCGAAGGACCTCACCCGGACGCAGGTGGTCCAGGTCGGCCACCCTCTGCAGTGCCAGGTTGGGCCCGGCCACGAGCATGTGCGCGAATTCTGCCACCCTGGTACCCGCCGCCGTTCGTCTGCGTTCGCGGTTAGTCGGACGTGAGCCAGGGGTAGCGGTAATCCTTCGGCGGAGCCAGCGTCTCCTTCACCGCGCGCGGGCTCGTCCAGCGGATCAGGTTCCACATCGAGCCCGCCTTGTCGTTGGTTCCCGACCCGCGGGCGCCGCCGAATGGCTGCTGACCGACCACGGCGCCGGTCGGCTTGTCGTTCACATAGAAGTTTCCAGCCGCATTGACCAGAGCCTGCTCGGCCTCCTGGATCGCCCCCCGGTCGCGGGCGAACACGGCGCCCGTCAGCGCGTATGGGGTCTGAGTGTCAACCAGGCGCAGGACGTCGGCGTAGCGGGACTCGTCGTAGACGTAGGTCGTCACGATGGGGCCGAAGAGCTCCTCGCGCATGAGCCGGAAGCCGGGGTCGTTGGTGACCACCACCGTCGGTGCAACGAAGTAACCCTCGCTGTCATCCGCCTCGCCGCCGACCATGATCTGTGCCTCGCGGCGAGCCTCTGCAAGAGCGTCCCGATGGCGAGTCCAGGCCGGCCGGTCGATGACAGCGCCCATGAAGTTTCCGAAGTCGGCGATGTCGCCCATCCGGAGCGTGCTCACCTCGTCGCCGAGCTTCCGGCTCAGCGCGGGCCACATGCTGCTGGGCACGAAGAGGCGGGAGAGCGCCGAGCACTTCTGGCCTTGGTATTCGAAGGCCCCCCGCACGACCGCGGTCGTGACCTCGTCGAGGTCGGCGCTCGCGTGCACGACGCCGAAGTCTTTGCCGCCGGTCTCACCGACCAGGCGCGGGTAGCTGCGGTAGCCAGAGATGTGTTCGCCGACCTGGCGGTACATCCACTGGAACACCGGCGTGGAGCCGGTGAAGTGAACGCCGGCCAGGTCGGGATGGGGAAGGACGGCCTCTCCGATGCTCGCACCGGGGCCGTGCACCAGGTTGATCACGCCAGGGGGCAGCCCAGCGCTCTCCAGCAGCTTCATCCAGTAGTGGGCGGAGTAGGCGGCGGTCTCGGCGGGCTTCCAGACCACCGTGTTGCCCATCAGCGCCGCCGACGTGGGCAGGTTGCCGGCGATCGAGGTGAAGTTGAAAGGCGTGACCGCGAACACAAAGCCTTCGAGCGGCCGGTACTCCATCCGGTTCCAGACGCCCGATGGTGAGCTGGGCTGCTCGGAGTAGATCCGGGTCGCGTACTCGACGTTGAAGCGGAGGAAGTCGGCCAGCTCGCAGGCGGCGTCGATCTCGGCCTGGTGGACCGTCTTCGACTGCCCGAGCATGGTCGCGCCGTTCAATACGTCCCGCCAGGGGCCACTCAGGAGATCGGCCGCGCGCAGGAAGATCGCCGCCCGCGCCGGCCACGGGGTGCGGGCCCAATCCTCGCGCGCCTCGAGCGCCGCTTCGATGGCTTGCTGGGCGGTCGTCGCGTCGCCCCTGTGCACGTCGGCAAGGACGTGAGAGTGACGGTGGGGCATGACCGAGTGTCCGACGTTGCCCGTGCAGACTTCCCGGCCCCCGATGATGCACGGGATCTCGATTCGCTCCGCCTGCATTCGCTCCAGCGTCTGCTTGAT
>CAZHAC010000064.1:0-12829 GCA_964529765.1 uncultured Actinomycetes bacterium | reverse complement strand
GGCGACGGCATCGCCGTCTTTCTCGACGGTGACGGCGCCGACCGGCCGCAAGACGTCAGCGCCGTGGTGGCGCCCATCCGGTCCGACGCGGCGGACCTGGTGGTCGGTGTCCGGGGCGAGCGCGAGCCGGGCTCGATGACCGCCTGGCAGTTGCTCGGAAACCGGATCGCGACCGGCTTCATCAGCGTCGCGTGTGGACGCCGCGTTACCGACCTGGGGCCGATGCGCGCTATCCGGGTGGATCGGCTGCTAGCTCTGCAGCCCGTGGCCCGGACCTACGGCTGGTCGACGGAGATGACCGTCAAGGCCTTGCGGGCCGGATACCGATACCTGGAAGTGCCGGTCGGCCACCGCCGGCGAGTAGGTGTGTCGAAGGTCAGCGGAACGCTCTCCGGGAGCCTGCGGGCTGGCTTCCGGATCCTCTGGACCGCGGCTCGCTTCGCGCGCTGGCGGCCAGTCGAAGGTCGGGCATGAGCGCCTTCTACTTCGCCGCCAAGGCCCCCGTCGCGGGGCAGGTCAAGACCCGGCTGGCGGCGGCAGTCGGCGCCCAGGCGGCGGCGAGCCTCTACGCGGCTTTTCTCGACGATCTTCGGGCTCGCTTTCAGAGTGCTCCCTTCCCGGTCGCCTGGTACATAGCGCCGGGCGCTTGGCCATGGCTCGATGGCTGCGATGTCGAGGTACAGCGCGGCGAAGGCTGGGCCGCCCGCCAGGCCAATCTCTTCCGATCAGCAACCGGCAGCGCTCAAGGGCCGGTGGTGCTCGCCGCCACCGACTCGCCGCAGCTCGAGCCAGGCCGGGTTGCGGAGGCCTTTGACGCGCTGCGCGTGCACGATCTCGTCTTTGGCCCGACCTTCGACGGCGGCTACTACCTGGTGGGCATGACCTCCTTCCATGACGTCTTCAGCGGCGTGCCCATGAGCACCGACTCGGCCCTCGAGCAGGTCCTCCGGGGCGCGCGCCGGCTGGGTCTTTCGTGGGCACTGCTGGCCCGCGAATTCGACGTCGACACGGCGGCGGACCTGCCGCTGCTGGCAGGCGAAGCCCATACACGCACGGACCTACCGGCTACATCAGCAGCCTTGCGCACGCTGGTCGAGGCCGTCGCATGAGCCTGCCAAGGCGCCTGCCGCAGGTGCTGCTGGCCGGCCTCGTCGCGGGCGCGGCGGTCGCCCTGGTCGAGGCCATCCTGCGCGTCGCGGTTGGGATCTCGCTGCCCGCCGAGCTGTTCGGCGATCGCTTTCTGCCGCTGCTTCCGGTGAACACGTTTCTCGATCTGCTGGTCCGCTTGGGAGGCCCCACGATGGCCAAGGAGATCGCCTTCTGGGGCGGTTTTGCGGGCGTCATCCTGCTGGGGGTCGTGGGCGGGCTGTTGTGGGAGCCGCTCCGCGGCCGCCCGCGCGGCGGCTGGATCGCGATCGCCGCCCTCGCTGTCCTTACGGCCGCGGTGCTGGCCGTGCTCTGGCCGGTCCTGATCGCCAATTACATCGGTATTCCGCTGCCTTTCGCGATCGCCCTCACCGCGATTGCGATCGCTGTCGAGGTGGCCCTTCTCGCATTCATCCTCGGCCGCCTGCGGCCCTGGGCAGCCGAGCCGGTCGCCATCGACGGTGGCCGCCGTGGCCTTCTCCTGGGGGGTGTGGGCCTTGTCCTCCTGGCCGCGACCGGCGGCCTCGCCGCGCGGCTGAGCGCCGGCTCGACCTTCGGCTACGACGGGACGCGGTTCTTTCCCGGTCCGGCGGGGCGCCAGCCACTGACGCCGGTCAACGACTTCTACATCGTGACCAAGAACCTGATCGACCCCAGCGTCGACACCGGTTCCTGGCGGCTCCAGGTGACAGGAGCGGTGGCTCAGCCGTACACGCTCACCCTCGATCAGTTACGCGCCTTGCCACCGAGCCGCCAGGAAACGACCCTCGAGTGCATCAGCAATGGCGTCGCCGGCGGCCTGCTCAGCAACGGCATCTGGACAGGTCCGAGGCTGCCGGATCTCCTGACGCGCGCCCAACCCAAGCCGGGCGGCCGGATGGTGGAGCTGTGGGGAGCCGACGGCTACCTCTACCCGTTGCCCATCGACCGGGCGATGCGGAATGACGTCGTGGTGGCGTATGCGATGAACGGCGTCGCCCTCGATCGCCAGCACGGCGCCCCGGCGCGGGCGGTGGTGCCCGGCGCTTACGGCGAGGCCAGCGCCAAGTGGCTGACCCGCATCACGGTCGTCGACCAGACCGAGGAGGGGTACTACGGCACCCAGGGCTGGCGGGCCGGTTACGTGAGCACGACGTCGGTGATCGACGGGCCGGCCGCGAATGCCGTCCTGCCCGCGGGCGTCCCGACACTCGTCAAGGGTGTGGCTTTTGCCGGCGACCGCGGTGTGAGCGCGGTCGAGCTGAGCGCCAACGCGGGCGCCAGCTGGATGCCGGCCCATATCGACTACAGCAGTGGCCCCACCGCGTGGGTGCTCTGGTCGGCGCCGTGGACGCCGCCGGCGGCCGGCTCCGCCACGCTGGTCGTGCGCGCCTACGACGGCAGCGGGGTGGTGCAGACGAGCCGGGTCCAGGGCATCGCAACCAGCGGTGCCACCGGGTTCAACCAGGTGCCGATAAGAGTTGCGTAACCTGGCGCTCGTCACCGGCGGCGCGGGCCTGATTGGCTCCCACCTCGTCGACCGCCTGCTCGCCGAGGGTTGGCGGGTGCGCATCCTCGACAACCTCGAGCCGCAGACGCACAGCGGCCGGATGCCTGAATGGATCAATCCCGCGGCCGAGTTCGTGCGCTCGGACGTGCGCGACCCGGAAACGCTGCCCGTGGTGCTGGACGGCGTTGACACCGTATTCCATCTGGCCGCCTACGGCGGCTACATGCCCGAGATCGCGAAGTTCGTGGACGTCAACACGCTTGGCACGGCACGCCTCCTGGAGACCATCCGCGACCGCAACCTGCCGGTGCGCAAGCTGGTGGTCGCCTCCTCGCAGGCCGTGTACATGGAAGGAGCGGTCCGCTGTCCGGCGCACGGACTTCAGTTCCCGCGACCCCGCACCCTCGAGGCGCTGGCGCGAGGAAGTTTCGCGGTCCCCTGTCCGGTCTGCGGCGGCGAGGCCGCTGCGGCGCCAACCCCGGAACAGGCACCGACCGGCGGCGAGACCGTCTACGCCCTGACCAAGCTCGACCAGGAGCGGCTGGCCCTGGCCTGGTCGCGCCAGGTTGGGATCCCGGCTGTGGCTTTGCGCTTCGCCTGCACGTACGGACCGCGGCAGTCGCTGCACAACCCGTACACGGGCGTGATCGCTGTCTTCTGCACGCGCCTGCTCAACGGATTGCCGCCCGTCATCTACGAAGACGGGGAGCAGACGCGCGATCTCTGCCACGTGTCGGATATCGCTGGCGCATGCGTGCTGGCCGCCGAGTCGGAAGGGCTGGACGGGCTCGCAGTCAACGTCGGTACGGGCACCGCCATCGCCGTCCGCGACCTCGCCCGAATGCTCGCCGAGGTCCTGGAGGTGAGGGTCGAACCCGAGATGCCCGGCGCCTACCGGCCGGGCGAGATGAGGGCGCTGACCCCCGACATCCGCCTCGCCGAGTCGGCCGGCTACTTCCCGACCGTCGACCTGGCCGAGGGCCTGCCCACATACGTCGACTGGCTGGCGACCCAGGGGCCGGTCGCGGAGCAGTTCGCGGACTCCCTGGCCCGTCTGCGCAAGCATCGCATCGTGCACCAGGTCGCGTCGTGATCCGTATCCGGCTGGACGAGCTGGTCGCCGCCGGGCTGGCGACGGGCTACACCGTGGAGGAGGACGCCGCTTACCTGACAGCCAGGAGGCCGACGCTGACCTATCGCATGTACTCGGACCGCGCGGCCTCGCATCGCAACCTCGGAGAGTTCGCCGCCGCCATGGCGGAGCTGGGGGCCGCTATCAGGCTCTCCCGAGTCGAGGGCGTGATGCCGCGGCCGGGATCGCTGGCCGCCCGCACCCGCCAGCTCTGCTTGACGGCCGAGTTCACCAGCCAGGCCGCGCTGCATGCCGCGGCCGCCCTGGTCCAGCGGCGCTTTACAGCCTCGCGTGCCGCCGCGCCGGGCTCCTGGCGCTTGCCGGATGTCCGCATCAGCGGCGCAGAACCGCCAGGAACTGTCCCCGCTTATGCCCACCAGTGGCGGGCGGGGAGGGCGACGGCGGTACTCCTCACGCTCAGCCCGCTCGCGCCCCTGGCCGGCGCGCGCACGAGCCGCGTACGCATCATGCGTTCATGGCTAGAGTTCCTGAGCCGGGCATCGGATCCCTTGGGATCGTCGTGGAAGGGACTGGTGAAGAGCGCATGAGCAGCCGGACTCCGGAGCTGATCCTGGTCGTGGAGGACGATCTCAAGATCGCCCGGCTCATCGAGGCCTACCTGTCGCGGGCCGGCTACCGCACCGCGGTCGCTGCCGACGGCCTGACGGCGCTGCGCATGATTCGCGAGCTCTCGCCGGCGCTGGTGATCCTCGACCTCCTGCTGCCCGAGCTCGACGGGCGGGAGGTGGCCCGCATCGCACGAGAGGAGAGCGATGTGTCGATCATCATGGTCACGGCGCTGGCCGGGACCCCGGAGCGTGTCTCGGGCCTCGACGGCGGCGCCGACGACTACATCCCGAAGCCCTTCGCGCCGGCCGAGCTGGTGGCCCGGGTGAGGTCGGTGCTCAGGCGGGCGCGGCCTCTCCGATCCGAACACGTTCTCCGGCACGGCGACCTGACGGTCGATCCAGCGCGCCGGACGGTCCGGCTTGGTGGCCGCGAGCTCGAGCTGACGGCCGCCGAGTTCGATCTCCTCTATGCGCTGGTGCGCGGTCGCGGCCGTGTCCTGACCCGCGACGCCCTGATGGACGCGCTGCTGCGCACGGCGGCCGAAGTCGGGATTCAGGAGCGCAGCATCGACGTTTACGTGCGCCGGCTGCGCTCGAAGCTGGGTGATGACGCTCGCCAGCCGCGTTACGTACGCACTGTCAGGGGAGTGGGCTACCGGCTCGCGAGCACATGAGCGCGAGATGAAGCACCGGACTCTTGCCGCCAGCGTAGCCGCGGCCGCGATGCTCGTCTCCGTGCTCTCGGTGGCCGTGATCGCAGCCGGCGTCCTGCTCATCGGCCGCACCACGTTCGACCGGCTGATGATCGCCCACGGCGCCAGCACCCAGGTGTCGCAGGCGATGTTCAACGAATCCGTGACGCGCGTGCTTCTGGCGGCCGGCGGCCTCGCCCTCGCCGGCTCGGTGGGCCTGGCACTCGTATTCGGACGCATGATCGAGCGCCCGCTGGGCGATTTGGCGCGCGCCGCCCGGCAGATCGCGGCCGGGAACTACCAGGCGCGGGTGGGGCGCCCCGACTCGCCGGAGCTGGCGTCGGTCGCCGACTCCTTCAACCAGATGGCCGCCGCCCTCGAGGACCAGGAGCGCGAACGCCGGCAGCTGATCGAGAACTTCGCGCACGAGCTGCGGACGCCGCTCACCAGCCTGCACGGCTACCTGGACGGGCTCCGCGACGAAGTGGTGCCACCCGGGCCCGAGGTCTTCGCGTCGTTGGGCGAGGAGGTCGGGCGCCTGATGCGGCTCTCCAGGTCGCTCGACGTCCTGGCCCGGGGAGAGGGGCCCAGCCAGGGCGCCGAGGAGCTCGACCTGGTGCCGATCGTCAAAGCGCTCCTCGAGCTAAACGGGCCGCGCTTCCGCCACCGCCAGCTGCGCCTGGAGGTCGAGGTGCCGGCAAGCCTGCGGATCCACGCCGATCCGGACTCGCTCGCCCAGGTGATCGGCAACCTGCTCCAGAACGCCGGCCGCTACACACCGTCCGGCGGAACCGTCTGGGTACGCGCGGCCAGGGAGGCGGACAACGTGCTGGTCTCGATCAGCAACACCGGACCGGGCATTCCCGGCTCGGACCTGGCTCACGTCTTCGAACGCTTTTACAGGATCGAGAAGTCGCGCGCGGTCGAGACCGGTGGCGCGGGCATCGGCCTGGCCATCGTCAAGCAGCTGGTGGAGGACGTCGGCGGCCAGGTCGGAGCCGAATCGGCGGCCGGCGTGAATCGGTTTTGGTTCCGGCTGCCCGCGTAGCGGCGTCTCCGCGCCCGCAGCTCGCGGCGCTGCGCGAGCGGGCGGTACCCCTCGCAGTCGCGGCCTGCGCCGTGGCGGCGGCCGCCTGGTACGGGCGGCTGCTTCTGCTCAGGGACGCCGGCCTGACCACCTTCGGCTACGACCAGGCCTTCTTTCAGCAGCTGGTCTGGAATATCGACCACGGGCGAGGCCTGGTATCGAGCTGGGGCGTCGGCTCCTTCTTGGGACTCCACTTCGAGCCCCTCCTGGTACTTCCCGCAGCGCTCGAGCTGGCCTGGCCCGACCCTCGTGTCCTCAGCCTGCTCGCCGCTGCTTCCCTGGTAACGATGGTGGCCGGCGCCTTCCTTTTTATATGTGCGCTGACGGGACGCAGGATGCTGGCGGCGGTTCTGGCCGCTCCCCTGCCACTCTGGCCGGCGGTCCAGGAGGCCACGAGGGCCAACTTTCATCCGGAGACGATCGGAATCGGCGCTGCCGTCCTGGCCGGCTGGGCCGCCCTGCGCGGCCGGCCGCTGCTCTGCTGGCCGCTTGCTCTCGTGGCTCTCTGCGCCAAAGAGGATCAGGGCTGGAACCTACTCGTGATCGGACTGGCGGTGGCGACGGTGCCGGCGAGCCGAACTCGCGGCCGGCGGCTCGCCGCGTTGGGCGTGGCTTGGGGAGTCGTGGTGGTCGGCCTCGTCATGCCGCTCATCCGGGCGGGGCGGCCCGTCGACACCGATGTCTACTACGGATGGCTGGCGGGTGCCACACCCCAGGCCGTGCTGCACGCGCTGGTCCAGCCGACCGGCTGGCTGGCCGTGCTCGTGATGCTGGCTTGCTGTGGCGGGCTGCCCCTCCTCCGGCCCGCCTGGCTCACGCTAGCGATCCCACCTTTGCTGGCCGATCTGCTGAGCGCGCATCCGCCGCAGCCGCTCCTCGTCCTGCAGTACGCCTTACCGCTCTTGGTGCCTGTGTTGGTCGCGGCGGCCGTCGCCGCGCGTGAAATCCCTGACGGTCGTTGGGCGGCCGGCCTGGCCGTGCCGGCAGTGCTGCTCGGCCTGCTTTTCGGTTCGATGCCTCCGGCCTCCGGCATCCCGGACACAGGGGCCTTTGCCCGGCCTTCCGCTCTCGGGCGACTGCAGGTGTGCGCCGGCCGACTTCCGCTCGCCGCGCCGATCGCGGCCGACGATCCGCTGACCGTCCGCCTCGCCTCGCGGCCGTCAATTCGCGAGCTGACGAAGGCTGAGCCGGCGGACTACCTGGTTGTCGATCGAGACGCTCTGCTCCCCTCTTACGTGGACCGCGGCCGGCGGGGGGAGGTGCTCGCCCAGCCCGGTCGCCAGCTGCTGTGTGACGACGGCCGGTTCATCGTGCTGGGGCCAGCGTGACGCCTAGCTACGGGCTCTCCGGTACTCCATAGCCGCGAGGACGGCGACCAAGAACGGGACCAGCAGGCGCAGCTGGCCGCCGGCGTACCGCCGGAGCTCGCTCGGAATGTCCACCCCCTCCAACCGCCGCCGGAGCGCATGCGCGCGCAGCATCCTGGAAGCGGCCACCGTCAGGGCCAGGTAGTTGCAGCCAAGGCCGACCAGGTAGACGCCGAAGACCTTCCACATGGATGACCCGCGGGCGACGCAGAGCGCGCCGAGGACCAGGCCACACAGGGCGGCCAAAACGAACTCGGCGAAGATCAGCACCCGCCGCCGCCGTGAGCCATTAAACCCGTGGAGGTCGAGCGCGGCCAGCGTCGTCACGCGGAAGCCGGGCTGGCTCACCCGGCCGGGCGCACCGCTCCGCTCCATCGTCCGCTCATCAAGAGCCAGAGCATCAGGCCGGCGGCGACGAAGTTGATGTAACCGATCAGGAACACAGTCCAGAGCACGGGGTCGCTGACGCGCGTCAGCTGGTAGAGCGGGCCGTAGCCGTGGACGCTACCCATCACCGCATTCACCAGGTAGAAGGTGAAGTCCGTGGCGAGGAACGACACGCTCAACCAGTACCCAAGCGGGTGGTGGTGCAGCATCAGGACGAAGCCGGCGAGGAACCACCCCAGCGTCCCCAAAAGCAGCAAGACGCCAACTGGATTGAGGTGCAATCGGTAGAGGTGCCAGTCATACGGCACCTGCGCCACATAGTTGAGAAGCACAACCGCGGCCAGTGCGAAGGTCAAAGGGCGAATACCCGATTCCGTCGCCACTTGATCGCTGGCCAAGACAGCTGGAAATGCTAGCCGCGCGTGGCCGGCAGGGTCATTTCGCTGGCGGCCCGTCGACCACGCGGCAGGGGATGTCCGCGTCCTCATCCACCTGGTGGCTCGCGCAGATGCGGTGGTAGCCGTCGGCCACCGTGAGCGGCACGTCTGCTGCCAGGTGACCCCGCACGAGCAGTACCGGGGAGAGCAGCTTGCCCCGCTTGATCTTGTCGAGGTCCTTGGCGACCTGCCCGTTGTCGAGACCGAGCACCGGCAGGCGGCTCGCGCGAAGCAGGTCCTTTGCCTTGAAGTGCTCGATCGGCCGGTCGCGCAGGCGATCTGCCAGCTCTTTGGCCTCGGTTGGGGGCAGGATCAGGCTCAGATAGCTCTCGGCGGCGGGATAGTCGTGGTCGTCCGGCTCTTCCTTCCAGTGCGGGTCGGCAGCCACGCGGGGAATGCTGGCACAAGAGCGAGCAGCTAGGAGGATTCCTGTGCGGATTGTCCAGCCAACTGCTGCCCGCGAGCGAGCAGAATCGCCCCCAGACTCGACGGCACCAGAGTGATCACGCCGCCGGCGACAAGGGCCGCGGGGATAGGCGGCGGCAGCGTTCCGGTCGACAAGCCAAGGGCGGCGGCCGCCGCCGGCAAACCGAGCTGGGCGGAGGCGAGGAGCCCAGCCGGCAGCCTCGGCGCCCTGCCTGCCAGCGCCGCCGCCAGCAGATGGACTGCGGTCGCGGCCGCCGCCATCGCCACCGCCAGTTGGATTGCGCTCGCCGAACGTGCGAGCCCACTCAGATCGAGCGAGGCCCCGAGCAGCACGAAGAAGGCGGGTACGAAGAAACCCGTCGCCAGGCCGGCCAGCTGGAGTCCGAGCCGGTGCGGCTCGTGGAACTCACGAAGAACGATCCCCGCCGCGAAACCGGCAATTAGAAGGCTGGCTTGAGTCAGCTCGGAGATTGTCGCCAGGAACAGGAGCAGCAAGACCGAGAGCCGCAGCTGGAGAGCCCAGCGCCGCGCCTTGGACCAGTAGCGGACCCGCTCGGCAAGCGGCGTCGAAAATAGCCGGCGCGCGGCCAGCCAGCAGATGGCGGCGGCGGCGACGATCAGCCCGTCTCCGGCCAGCGCCTCCGGGATGCCCCTTCCACCGGTCAGAGTCAGCGGCATCACGAGCGCGGTGATGACGTCCGCCACGGCGATCCAGGCGATCAGGACCGCCACTGTTGCTCCGCCGAGCCGCTGCTCCCGAATCGTCGGCAAGGCGACGGCGGCCGAGCTGCCGGCCAGCAGCACAATCAGCAGCGGCGCCCGGCCGGCACCGAGCAGATGCGCAATCGCAAGACCGGCGGGGACGGCGGCCGCCAGCGAGACCAGGGCCGCCAGCGCACCCCGCGCCGCGCCATATCGGAGGAGCGGCGACGTGATGTCGACCTCGGTTCCGGCCTGGAGCATGAGCATCGCGAACCCCAGGACCATGAAGGCGGGGAAGGGCTGGACGCCCGGATGGATCAACCGCAACCCCGTGTTGCCGAGCAGCGCCCCGGCTATCAGCTCGCCGACCAGCACCGGGACCAGCTGGCGGCGGCCGGACGCCAGCAGCGGTCCCGCGAGCCCGGCCAGGACGAGGAGGGTCAGCGACTGGAACATGGCCATCTCATGGGCGGCACCTCACCAGCTTGGTACAGCCGTAGAAAGGTTTTCGAGATGCCGTGGCCGGACTTGAGCCACTGCTGCTGTCATCGCAAGCGAAAGGCGTCACGCCCGCCTTTACCATCTCCGGAAACATTGGTTTAAGGCCCAAAACGTGGGGTTGTCGGCACCAACGTACGCGATATATGGTGTGCCACTGTTTGTCAGCCAATCCCGTCGACGAAGCCTCCGACGCGGGTAAATCGGTCGAACAGCTGGCGGATGTCGTCCGCCTTCCCGGGCCTCGCTTCCACCTGCTCGACGCGCTCGGGCAAGGCTATCTCGGGCCGACCTGGAGGGCGCGGCTGGAGGACGGAAGCGAGGTCATCGTCAAGCAGCTACGGCGAACCTCCGAGTTCAGCGCGCGATCCACTGGCGAGGGCTCGACGCGGACCAGCGGCCCT
Source organism: uncultured Actinomycetes bacterium (assembly GCA_964529765.1). Lineage (GTDB taxonomy): Bacteria > Chloroflexota > Dormibacteria > Dormibacterales > Dormibacteraceae > CAZHAC01. The sequence goes on along the minus strand of CAZHAC010000064.1, from coordinate 2,493 downwards.
TACCTGGTACCCCAAACCATCCTCTGGCGCGGCGGAGAGCACTGGGCGGTAACCGAGGTGGGGAACGAGGTGCCGCTCGATCGCCTGCCCGCGAGATTGCGACGAGCATTCGTGGTGCTGATCGGACTGGGCATCTTGAATGGCCTGGCTCGCTTGCATCAGGACCGGCTCTGGCATGGCTCACTCAAGCCGAGCAACGTGATAATCAGTCGCGACGGTTCGGTCCGGCTCACGCACTACGCGCTGACAGAGGTCGAAGGCGAGAAGGAGTACGCTGCCGCCCGGCTTGCGGATGTACGGGCGGCAGGCGGGATCCTCTGCCGGCTGATGGGGATCCCGGTCGAGACGGGCCGAGCGTTCCGCGCCGCCGAATCGCCGATCGGGGCCGCCGCCTACGCAATCGCGACCATGAAGCGCCAGCAGCGACCGGGCTACGAGGCGACTCACGCCTGCGTCGTCCTCTGGGAGGCGGCGGGCCGCCTTGGCAGCGCCCGCTCCCAGGCCCAAGCAGCAGCTCAGCTCGGAGCGCTCGTGGCACGCGCGTCCGACCATGCCGGCACCCGAGAGCTGGGGCCGCCGTCGGAGCCGGCCGCCACGCCCGGCCCGGCGGTCGGCAACGCAACTCGCGCTGGCGCCGCTGCACACTCTTCAGGCCCCGCTGCCGAAGCGCCCAAACAACCAACGAACGTCTCCGCGGGCATCCCTTCAAAACCTCAGCGTGGCCGCTCCCGGCCCGCCGATTGGATCCTCGGCTTGGGGGTGGTCGCGGTGGCCGCCGGATTGGTCGCGGTGCTCGCGCCGGCCGCCCACTTCTCGCCGCCGGCTCGGCCCGCAGCGGTCAGCACAGCGGCACCAGTACCGGCCGGTGTTCCCAGCCCCGAGCCCTCGGCAGCTGGCGACAGCCAGCCCCAGCCTTCTCCCGCTCCCACCCCAGCTCTAACCGGGACCCGTTCCGATGGGCCACTGCCCGCTCTGGCGGCCCCGCTCGCGGCCGGCGACGTCAACTGGGTCGGGCTGACCACGCGAGGCCCTTGCACGCCGGGGCAGTCGTGCCAGCTGGAGATCAGGGCCGGGCTCATGTCCGCCGGCCAGCCGCGCGACGTCAGCTGGGAGGTGATTGCTCCAGATCCTTGCGGCAACGGTGCGCGCGTGGTGGCGACCGGAAGCGTCCGCGCGCAGCCGAAGTGGACGCTGGTGGCCGACAGCGCCGTGGTCGCCGTCCCGGACTCGACCTGGCCACTGCTGGAAGCCGTCGTCTTGACCCCGGATCGCGCCGCCTCCCAGTTCCTGCAGTTCGCCCCGGCCACCTGCTGAATAAGCGTCATCCGGGCGGCGGGTGCGTAACCTGAGGCGGTGGCCGGCGGCCTCGAGCTAAGGAGCGTTCAGAAGGGAAAGGGCAAGGTTCACCTGACCGCTGCGGTGCCCTCTGATGCCCCCGTTCACACGTTGTGTGGACAGGTGTTGCCGCCCGGCACCGCCCGCGAGGTCGACCTTCCGGCCAACTGCTCCATCTGCGAGCGCCGCCGCCGTAATCCAGCGCTGGTTTCCTCGGCGTTCTTCATGGGAGATATGGGCGCCGAGGTGCTCCAGCTGTCGCTGCAGCAGGCGCAGGAACGGCAGCGCGCGGTTCCGAAGCCGGCGAGACCCGAGCCGGAGGTCAGGCCGGCGGCCAGGGTCAAGCCAGAGCGGCCGCCGGCCGGGCGCCAATCCCCATCGAACAAGCCGGCCGCTGGCCCGGCCCCCACACCTGCGCGACGGATCGGGGAGCTTGACACGGCCGGTCTGCGCGAGTTCTCGGACAACGTCTACCTGGCGCCGGATGGCGTGATCGTGCGCATCGACGAGGGTCGCATCGCCGAGGTCGTCGGCGAGGGCCGCTACCAGCTCAGCCGCCGCGGCAGCCAGCTCATCTTGCGGGCCGGCGCCTTCGTCGTCGAGGCGGAGGTGACGGAAGTCCAGGGCCACGGTGGGGAGGGTTAGGTCCCGACTGGCCGCGGATCAAGGAACCAAACAGCGTCCGTTCCCAAATGGCTGGAGGAGCCGGGGCGAGCATCCGTACGATTTCGTATTCGAAGCCTTTACGGCACACCAGCCGACCTGTTAAAGGTGATACGCGGTGACTCACGTAAGCCCCGCCCGACTATGACCATGAGCCTGATTGCACGAGTCACGGTCCTGGGTCTCGCGGCTCTCCCCGTGCTGGTAACGGCGCCGGCCGGGGCAGCAGCCGGGGGCTGCGTTCAGGTGCGGCCGCCCATCGGCGCCCCATTCCTTGACTGCTCGGCCGGGCAGACGTGGAACGTCCTGCCGCCCGGTCAGAACGGGCTGACGACAGCGGCTGAGCTGGCGACCGGCCAGCCGCCTCCGCATTCGCAAGACCAGCTCGCTATGTACGCCGACCTCAAAAAGGTTGCGCCCAACCTCGACGCCTCGCAGATCGCCGCCTACTACAAGCCCTCGAGCTTCCTGGTCAGCCCGGGCAGCGTGGCCGTT
>CAZHAC010000063.1:0-12879 GCA_964529765.1 uncultured Actinomycetes bacterium | reverse complement strand
GTACTTGCAGTTGTCACCATCGAGCGGGATATCCGTTGGGGGAACGTGCTCGACTCCGAGCTGGAGCGCCGGGGCAGAGCTACCGCCGAGTCGTTGCTGCACCGGTTGGAAGCGGCGTCACTGCCTTGCCAGGCGAGAGTCACTCTCACTTCCCCGGGCCGCTCAGCGCAGGTGATCGAGCGATTCGCTGAGGCGTATCTGGCGGACCTCGTGGTCGTGTCTGAGAGCCGCGGTCTGAGCCGGCTGTTGCGCACGGGACTCGCTGGTTCGCTCCTGGCGAGAGGGCGAGTGCCTGTGCTTATGGTGCCCGCTGTGAAGCCCAGCACATCAGGCAGGGCGCGTCTCCGCTTGCTTTGATGCGCCCCGGCGCCATCTCGAGGCTGACAAGCGCAGCATTGCTACGAGCCGTGTCCTCGCAAGGGACCGACCGCATGGCCTGGCGGCGGCCTGACTCCAACTACGGCCCGGCCCCAGGGTCTCCGCTTACGTTGACGAAGCAGCGTTGGGCGAAGGACGCTTGCGATAAAAGCTGGAAGCGTTAGCCACTAAGCTCCGTAACGGTCGGCGCTAAGGCGCGTCAGCCCGAGAGGGCATCGATGGGATTCGGCCGGATCACAACGCCTGGTCGCCGTTTCCCCGCGAGCTGGCCGGCAAACAAGCAAGGCTCGCGGGACGTTGCGGGGTGCGCGACACCCGTGCGCTCGCGCCGGGTCGGCGACCCCTAGGATTCTCCGGCGTGAGTTTCGATGCCGCCGCCTTTCAGCAGTTTGAGCACGAGGGTTGGAACAAGAAGGCCGCCGGCTACCACGACGTGTACGAACCGATCGTCGCGAAAGCGGTGGAGGCCGCCCTCGACCGCGTCGAGGCGGGGCCGGGCCGGCGACTCCTGGATGTGGGCTCCGGACCGGGCTACGTCGCCGCCGCCGCGGCCAGCCGTGGCAGCGAGGTCGTCGGCGTCGACCTCGCAGAGAGCATGGTCGCCCTCGCCCGCGAGCTCCATCCTGACCTCGAGTTCGAAGTCGCCGACGCCCAGGATCTTCCGTTTCCGGAAGGCAGCTTCGAGACCGCCGTGGCCAGCTTCGCGCTCTTTCACATGCCGAGGCCGGACTTCGCGCTGGCCGAGCTGGCGAGGGTGCTGCGGCCCGGCGGCCGCCTCGCCATGACAACTGGGACGCGCCCGACCGCAACCGCTTCCTCGGCGTCTTCGTGGATGCGGTCCAGCAGGCGGGCGCGCCGCTACCGCCAGACGTGCCGCCCGGGCCGCCCATGTATTCAGAGTCGGATGGCTACCGTCGCCAGCTGACGCGAGCGGGTTTTGTCGACCCGTTCGTCGATCGGCTGGCCTATGAGCATCGGTTCGAATCGCCGGGTGCGCTGTGGGAAGGCCTGATGCGGGCGAGCGTCCGCATCGCCGCCATGATCGAGCACCAGCCGGTTGCGGTGAGGGCCAGGATCAGGTCCCAATTCGATGCGCTGATCGAGCCTTACGAGAGTGGCGGATGGGTCTTGGTGCCGGTCTCTGTCCTGCTCATCGGTGGAGTGCGATCGGCGGGCTAGAGTAGCGCCGAGTGCCGCCCTGGAGGCGGCCATCGAAGAGCTGTTGGGCGAGGGGCTGGGCGATGCCGAGCGGCTGGCCGAGATGGGTCGTCTTACTACGTCGAGGCCCATCGAGCCCGCCGGGCGGCTATCAGCTCGAGCATCGTCTTGAGCTCATCGACGACCAGCCGCCGGCGCCGCTCGGCTACCTGAATCTTCCTAACCACCCTCTGTAGGCCCGCGGTGTCCTGCACAGATCGAACCGCCTCGGCTTCGACGCGAAGCGAGGCTAGAAGGCGATCCGCGGCGGACGTCGTCAAGGTGAGCTGTTTCGCTCGCGCCTGCAGGGACACTATCTCCGCCGACAGATGCTCGTGGTATTCGCTGAAGCCGCTCACGCTGACCGCTTCCGTCTGGCTCGCGCCGCTCGCTTCCGGGCAATTTTCGCCTTCAGCTTCCGCCGAGCGCTGGGCGGAATGAAATGCCGTTTCCGCCTAGCCTCTCCTTTGGCCATGAGGCTGTCGGCGCGGAACAGTTTGAGGGCGAACTCGAAATCCTCTGATCCGCCCAGCACGATCCGGCTACCGACCTCGTGGCCCTTGTCGATCATTCGAAAGTCGTATCCCGCGCGCAGGTGCGGCACGCCGTGACAGCAGGTTTAGCCACCAGTCGCTCCTTTCCTCTCGAACAGCTCGGACGAGCGAGTGGCCTGTTCGAGAAGGTTCGGCCGTCGCAGGTAAGACGCTGGGCGGCGTCTATTGCTTGTTAGGGTACTGGCAGCGTCGAGCAGGGGTCGGACGGCCTCACCGCAAGGACGCCAACGCAGCACCTTGGCGATCGCCGGTTGCTGGTCCTGGCGCCGACGCTGCCACCCTTGCGGGTCCGGTCACCTATCTCGGCTCCGAGAGCCCGGCAGAGAAGTTCCTCTATGCGAATGACGCGGGCGTCGTTAGATCGCGGTGCGCGTCCGGCTGGCTGGGCGCGGGCAGGTCAGCATGAAGATCGCGGGGACAGCACCTGAGTGTCAGGCGACAGTTACCAGCAAGTGGACGCCGCTGACGTGCACCCCCAGGTTATTCAACTCCCACACCACGGCGCAGCACTCGCAGTAACCGCCCAGCCCCGGCATCCTGTGCCCAGGACAGAGCGGGCAGGTGCGGTCGGCCAGTGCGCGACTCGCCTCCTGCACGGACTCCCCGACGACCTGATCGCCGACCAGAAGGATCCGGCCGTGGTGGTTGCGGCAGCTGTAGGGGTGCATCTCGAGGCCAGTCTAGTAGGCCCAGGTACTAGGGACCTTGTTTTCTGCAAAGTGCAAGGCTGGCGTCGGCTCCGAGCGCCATCAAATCGACGCCTGTGACGCAGTGCGACCTGCTTAGGGGAGGGGTCAGCTGTAACTGCCATGTGACGACCGAGTCAATCTAGATGACGTCATTCTTGGAACGCTTGGCGATGCGGGCGCCCGCGCGGGCCGGAAGTCGGCATGGCTGCTGGGCAGCGCGATGCTGGCTTGGGGGGCGCGGCCGCGGATTCTGGTCCGGTTCAGCGCCTCCTCGACGGCTCTCGGTTCGAGGCCGGCACTTCGACGAAGAGAACGTGTCGTACAGGTCGATGTCGCCGCGCCAGCCGAATGCGTGGCCCGGCGTCGACTCGCGACGCTGCCTTGGCGACGCCCGCTGCTCAGATGGCGTGAGCTTGGCCCAGCACGGCAAACGTCAGTCTGTTGGCGATATCACCTGATGTCGCTCGCCAAGCGGGCCAATCGCAGCACAGCCCGAACTGCTGTCAATCCGGTGCCGCGTGGCGCGTCTAGCCTGTAGAGTCCATATACATCGTATAATTTGCACGTGCAGATCACCCGCAGGATCCGGAAGGTCGGGAATTCCTGGATGATCCCTCTGCCTCCGGAGACCATGGCGGAGGCCGGGTTCGAGCCGGAGATGGAGCTCGCTATCTCCTCGAGCCCAGGCCACGTCGAGTTGCAGCCGGCGGGGACCCCCGATCGGTGGCTGGTGGAGTTCGCCGCGCGCTTCACCGAGCGCTATCGGGAGGACCTGGCTGAGCTTGCCGACCTCTGAAGAGCCACCGGCAGAGCCCTTACTGACCCTCGAAGAGCTCATCTGGCTGCACGCGGTCGCCATCGGGGAGTTCGGTGGCTCTCGTGGTGTGCGCGATCGTGGGCTCCTTGAATCTGGGCTAGGACGTCCCCTGGCCGGTTTCGGTGGCCATCGTTTGTTCACGACTTCATTTGAGCGAGCGGGTGCGCTGGCCGAAGCGCTGTTGCAGAACCACGGCTTTGTGGATGGCGACAAGCGGACGGCCATGTACGCGATGGCTGCATGGCTGGAGCGGGAGGGGTTCAGATTCGAGGCCTCCCGCGGCGAACTGCGCGACCTCGCTCTCAATCTGGCCGAGCATCACATCAACGTCAAGGAGGTCGCGACCTGGCTGGAGAAGCGAGCGACACCAGTTGTCCGCGGTGGGTAAGGCGCAATGCCCCCAAGCCCGATGTGGTGTTCTGCCGCGTCGACGAGCCCGGTGCTAACCACGCGTCACAGTGCCGACTGGCGTGGCGTTATGGCACTCACCGCACGTGCGAACGCGGCGTCCAACGCCATGAGCGGCGCCGCGCTGAAGAGCGATCTTGACTCCCCTGGCCGGGTGCTCGGCCTGGTCGTTGAGGTGACGCCGACCGGCGACCGGCGCACTGCCATAGTGGATGGTTGATGGCATGCGCACCACCATCGACAGGGCGAGGCGGACCGTCGTCCGAAGCCGCTGCGAGACGCGCTGGGCGTCGTGCCTGGGCAAGTCCTGGACATCGAGGTCCCGGATGGCCGCCTGGAGGTCGAGGTTGCCCCTGTGGAGATGCGCCTTGGGAAGGGAGCGCGCGGGCCGGTCGCGGTCCCCTCGGAGCAGCTGCCACGTCTTAGCACCGAGCTGGTCAGCGAGACCCTGGAACGCGTCCGGCGTTGACCGTCGTCGATGCGAGCGTCGTCATCGCCGTCACTTGCCGAGGCGGCGGAGCTCCTCCGGTCCCCATAGCTCGATTCCCCGCACGCGTGCCCAGGCGGCGGCTTCGGCTGTGAACCCGGCGCGGGCTACGAGCACGCCAGTAACTCCGGCCGGAGCCGGTGGCAATGACCCGATCAACTCACGCACGGCGTCCACCCCGGACGGACGCGACGACAGCTTGCACTGCACCCAGAGCTGCGACCGCGCCAGCCCGCCAGCCTCGACCTTGGTGGCCACCAGATCGATCCCGCCGTCGTGGCTCCGTGGCGTCAGCTCCACAAAATACCCGGCGCGTTCGAGGCGGGCCGCGACCTCCCGTTCAAAGCCGAGCGGGTCCTCGTCTGCGTCTGACGGGGGCGGAGCGGCGAGGCCGATGATGCGGAAGAGCTCGTCGGAGCTAAAGTCGCGCACGTCTATCCCGACACCCTCAACGATGCGCTCGAACAACTCACGTTTGTCGCGAAGGATGTCGCGAATACGCTCCTCGATGGAGTCCTGGGTGGTGTAGGAGTAGACGTGGACTGGAAGGGCCTGGCCGAGTCGGTGACTCCGATCGGTCGCCTGGTCCTCGACCGCGGGATTCCACCACCGATCGAAGTGAAACACGTAGGAGGCCGCCTGGAGGTTCAGTCCCTGGCCGCCGGCCCGGAGCGACAGGACCATAACGTGGTGCGAGAAGTCGTTCACAAAAGTTCTGATCGCGGCGTCTCGCTCGGCGAGCGCCATCCCGCCGGTATAGACAACGGGCCGGTACCGCCCGAGGCGCTGCGCGATCGCCTCGGCGCCGAAGGTGGCGTCTGCGAACTGGGAGAAGACGAGCGCGCGTTGGCCGCTCTCGACAAGGGCATCAAGACGCTCGTCGAGGTCCGCGAGCTTGGCCGAGGCGCCGGTCTCAGGGTCGAAGTTGCAGAGCTGCTTGAGCCTCATGATGAGCTCGAGGACGTTGGCGACAGTCACGCTTGTTCCCAGTTCGCGGAGGTAGACGAGGCCCTCGTTCTCAGCCCTCGTGTAGCTGCGACGCTGCTCAGTCGTCATGTCCAGTAGCAGGTCGGACAGCGTCTTGGGAGGGAGCTGCCTGAGCACGTCCTGCTTCCGCCGCCGAAGCTGAACCGCTGCAAGCTCGTCGCGCAGGTCCACGCCCGAGGCCACCCTATGCGGTGGCTGGTCAGGGAGGCGGGGCGCGACGAATTCGAGGATCGAGGCGAGGTCGTCGATCCGATTCTCGAGCGGCGTGCCCGTCAGCGCCCAGGCACGGCGGCGGAGAAGGCGCTTGACGACAGCGCTGACGTCCGATTCGGCATTCTTGATTTTCTGGGCCTCGTCGATAACGACGAGGTCCCAAGTCCGCTCACGGCTCAGGTGCGCGTCTGACCTGAGGGTCTCGTAGCTGACGACATGCACGTGGGCGGGCATCCGCCACTGCGGCGGCCGTTCGCCCGCGGGACCACGTACGACGCAGGTGCGCAACTCGGGAGACCAGCGATCCAGCTGATCGAGCCACTGCGTAAGGACGGCTGCTGGGACGACGATCAGGCAGCTCGAGAGTCTTTGTGTGCGCATCAGCAGGCGAACCGCGGCGATGGTTTGGATCGTCTTGCCGAGGCCCATCTCGTCCGCCAGAAGAATCCGATCGCTCGACAGGAGCGTTCGGATTCCAGCCAGCTGATAGTCCATGAGATCGGCGGGCCACTCCAACGGTCCCGACCGGGAGAGGGAGAGCTCGAGAGGGGGTTGAAGAACCGCGAGAAGCCGCGCGCTCAGGGTCGGCGCGCGTGTGTCCTCAACTCGACGGGATGCGCTTGGCAAGCCGGCGTTCGCGGCGCCAGCCGGTGCCGCCGACCGCTTCAGGTGGGATACTTCTGTCGGCCATGTCGGTCGGACGGGGCTGCGCAGCACAACTGTCGCAACCCGCGGGTGAGCTGGGGCGGGAACGACGATCTGGGCTGGGGACACGGTCGGCAGGATGGAGAAGCCTCGGGCCTGGGCGGCCGCCGCGGCGAGGACCAGGTGCCGTGCGCCCCGTGCTCGCGGCGGTCTCCGCCATGGCAGTTGAGAAACGGTGGGCCGTCCTGCGCGGTCTTGCCAGGGTATCCCGCTCATTCCGTCCGATCCTCGGCGAGTGTCTCTCGGAGGCCGGCGGGGATTCGTTCAAACGGCTCCAGCAGCAGGCTTCGCCGAGCGAGCGCGTCCACCAGGCGCCGCGCTGGCGACTCCGCCGGCGGCGGTTGGGGGCGCCAGAAGAGATGGATGGTGGAGTCGGCGGGTTGCTCGGCCACCTCCGCGTGGTCGAGCTGAGCCACGTCACCCTCGGCGGCGAGCCGACACACGGGCACCAGGACCTCGATCTCGTCCCGGAACAGGTCAGGCGGGATCTCCCTGGCCAGGCAGAGCAGCAACAGCGGGCTCCGCTGGCTCGCCTGGAATAGGCTGCTGGTCAGGCTTCGGAGGCCGCTTCTCTCGGCGTCGCCGGCCCGCCACAGGGGGCCGCCTGGCACCTGGACGGTGCTGAAGGTGAACTCAACCGGCTCACCCTTGGCGTTGATCTGCAAGAGCCCTCCCAGGAGCTCGGATTTGCTGCGGCCGCCGGTTACCCTAAGGAAGGCCGCGCTGCCACCGGCCTCGAGCTCGGCCGCGTCACGAAAAGGGACGCTCACCCGGTGTCGTCGTCGTCGGCCGGCTCTGCGCTGCGTTCGAGGTCGGGCTGCTCTTTGAGATTGAGCCGGTAGTCGTGGGTCTCGATGTCGGGCAGATAATCCGGATCGATCCGCATCAGGTCCCACCTGGTTATCCAGCGCCGGACGTGCTGGCGCATCCGAACCGACCTCTCGCCCAGCTCAGGCTGGCCGTCAGGCGTCGGCCAGTCGTAGGCCTTTTGATAGAGGTCGCGGATCCGCTCGTAGGTACGCAGGAGCGCGACTTGGCTTTGAGGCTCGAGGTTCATGCGCGCTTCGGACGACGGACGAACGAGATCCATGCCGGCGAGTGCCGCCGGCATCAATTCCGGAAGCCGATCCGAAAGCCTCTGCGGGACCTTCTCCTGGTCACGGCGCTCGTCGAACAGAATGGTCGTGAGGTCGTTGGTAACAGCGGCAACAGCGAACAGACCAGGCACGCAATCTCCCGAGTCATAGCCGAGAAGCTTGGCAAGCGTTGCGTACGCCTGCGCTCGTGCACGAAGCGAGAAGACGGCGATCAGCTCTAGCTCGTCGAGCAGCAGTACCCAACCGGCGTAACCGGCACCGCCGAGGAGCTCAGCCGCGAAACGGAACCTGGGTAGGGCGAGATCAGCAATCCTGCGCTGTTTGAGCTGCATCGGGATGCCGAGCGCCCGCAGGCTCCTCCGAGTCTCGGCTACGTCCAGCTTGTCGCCCCTCCAGAAGGCGACCATCTTGCTGATCACCTCCGCCTCCTTGACTCTCTCATGAACGAGCAGAGAGGCCTGGAAGAGGGGATCGAACCCGGACGCGGGGTCTTGAACGCGGCGGAACATCTCGGCATACGCGGCGGAATCGGGCCGCATCCGGTGGGCGACCTCCTCGATGCCCCCGACCGTGTCGGGCAGCCGCAAGGAATGCATCGCCGTGCGAAAGATGCGATGCGGTTGACTGAGCGGAGCCTCCTTGCTGATGACCACCTTGCTGACGGCGAAATTCTGCTCAAGCGCGACATGCTGCAGCCACTCGAGAAGGTGCGACTTGCCTGCACCGAAGTCTCCACCGACCAGCAAGCCGGGCATCTGGCGTCGCGCCCGGCGCTCGGCGCCAACCTGGCCAAGTGAGTCGACGAACCGCTTCTCGACCGCCCTCTGATCGGTGCCGAGGTGGCGGACCGCGTCGCGGTTGGGAACACCGGCACGGAGCGATTCAATGGCGCGTCGGTAGGTCAGCTCCATGGGAATGCGAGCCTTACCATCGGTGCGTTTGGATTGCTGCGTTGTCGGTCGCGCACGTCATCCGTGAGACGGGACTCGAGGGCCGAATAAGCGCGCACCCCCCTCTTGTCGTCATGGATGAACTCCGGACCCGTAACAAAGCATATGGCCACCCCCGACATCTCGTCCGTGCCGTCGATGCACTGGCGCATCATCTCGTAGGCATCCATTACCGCGACCCGGCTGGGAGGACGCATCTCGGCGCCGTCGGGACCGACGAGAAGGCGCCCGGAGGCAAAGCGTCGGACGTCGACGACAATGAGCAGTCCAGTCCGCCCCGCGAGCCGGATCCATTCGCCGAGGGACGTGAACATGGATCGTGCGTTGTAGCGGTTGATCCGTTCGAAGATCATCTCCGAGCGCAGGCCACCTAGAGTGCGGAGGTCGCCGCGCAACCAGTCCTGTACGCGCATGGCCAATTCGGTCAGAAGGTCATCGCGTTCGACAGCGGCCCTACACAGCTGGTTCATCGCGAACCTGAAGTCGCGCGCCATCGTGTAGTCCTTGATTATCGACTTGCTGAGCGCCTGCTGGACCGTGATCCTAACTTGTGCGACGTCTATGTCGTTGGTAGCCGCCACGGCCTCGACAATCGGCTCTCCCTCCGGCAGGGTGTAGCCATGCGAGCGCAGCACGCCTTGCATGTAGTCAGTCGCGAGCTGAGTCCAGTCGATCTGCCTTGCCACCGTATGGAACAGCCGGTCCATGTAGTAAACGCGATTCACGGTCTGATCGACATGGGCAGCGATAAAGCCGTTCCGCTCGGCGACTTCCAGCAGCCGACGAACGAGCTCGTCGGCGGCCTCTTCCTCTGCGACGAGCACCTTCGTTGCAGCGCCGCCGTTGCGAACGAAGCCCGCTACATACTCCTTTTCGAAGACTTCCAGCCAGGCCTCGGGGCTGATGTGCGGCTCGGTCACGCCGACGCCACCAGGAACCGAATGGCGGAATACAGTTTCTCCTCGCCGTCGCGGGTCGCGAAGCGGATCCCCTTGCCGCCGCGCGTCGAGGTGCTCGCCGGCAAGTCGAATCGGCGGTTCTCTTTGGTAACGTGCGGGCCATTCAGATCGAGCCGGTAGATGTCCATCGTTAGGTCCTCGAGCGAATAGTCCTTGGATACGCCCGGCAGCAGTGTGAGAGTCTCGTGGATCGCTATCAGAGGCACCGCGTGACCAAGCTCGCCCTTTGTAACAAGAAGGTACGCTTGCTCGATCGCGTTCAGAAGAGGCGCAAGGTTCGTCTGGGCCGGCCTATCCTGGGCCGCCTTCAAGACTGCCGCCACGTGAGAAGGGCGGACGGCCGTGTGCTTCTTCTTCCCAATTCGCAGGGCGAAGTCGCGGGGGTCGGCGCGAATGATGTTGGGATAGCAGTAGAGTCGGTTGTCGATCACACGTGCGCCCCTAAGGCCCATTTGTTCGGCTGCTTTCTTCAGCTCATCCAGATGAGCGTCCGAGCCTACGTATCCGTTGATCTCAAACGTCCATGCGGCACCGACGCCACGAATATGGCGAAGGTAATCGTCGGCGGCTGCAGCAGCGCTAGAAAGCAGGCGGTTGAGATCCCTTAGATTGCCTAAACGCGAAGCCTCTTGAGCTTTCTTGAATGCCTGGGTGGCGGTCTTCAATGACTTGGCGGCCTCAGCTAGCCCGGCATCGAGACCTTCGAGGGCGGATTCGAGCGAACCCGCGAGTGTTTCGGATTGGGCGGTGGGTTCCATCACGCGCGGGGATGGTACTACTCGAAGCGATGGGGTGCGCCCCGGCAGCTCACGATCGGTCTGAGCCGCTTCCTCTGGATAAGAGTGGACTGCGAGCTGGCGGACGTCGCGGATCCCGACTTTTGTGAAGAGTTAGGACTTCGGTTCCGAGGTCAATACGCACCCAACTCGCGCGCTGGCGCGGTTTGCGAAATCACCTGATATCGCTCAATTTAGTTCAGGCGAGCTGCAGCTTGCGCTCTGCGATTATGCGTTGTTACCGGTTCGCCACGTCGCAAGTTTCAGCCGGATCACTTCCAGCTCGTCAAAGGCGTCGAAATTGGAGGCCTGGGTGCAGACGGGCACGCCGTGGGCCGGGGCCGTCGGGGCGATGCCGGTGTCTTGAACCTTTGGCCTTGTGCCGCGTCGACGGGCAATGACGACTAGTTCCGCGATGGCCGCGGCCACCGGCTCGTCGATCGGCAGCGCCGCGTAGGTGGAGTGGACGTCGTGAGCGTGGCCATACGTCGCGCACGGGTGGCCTCATCCCCAGCAAGGTGAACACCCAGCATCAGCTCCGCCAAGGTGACCAAAGAGACGGCTCCAGCCGGCGACCCTCAATCGCAGCCTCTCGCCCCGCGGGCGTCGAACGAAAGACGGGCTGCGTCGCGAGAAGCACGCCGGAATCGCAGGTGCGCGCCGCCCTTGACTACTACGCGGAGTACCGAGAGGAGATCGATGGCCTCATCGCCCTCAACCAAGAGGAGGCAGAGCAACTCCACGAGCGGTGGGCCCGACAGCGACGGGCGGCGGCCGGCTGAGGCTACTTCGCGACGAGATGCTGGATCCGGAGATCGCGGTCCAGCTGCGGCGACGCGGGTGGGACGTAGAGTCGATTCAAGGCGACCACCAAGAGTTGCTGGGTCAGGACGACCTCGTCGTCCTGGAAGCCACAAGGAAGCTGAGACGGGTCCTGGTCACAGACAACGTCCGCCACTTCCTGCCGCTCCACGAGACCTTCTTGGCCGACCACACGGTTCATGCCGGGCTGCTCCTCGCGTCGCCTCGCGCCTATCCAGGAGCAAGCGGACGATCGGGGTCTGGGTCGAAGGTGTCGAGCGGGCACGCGAAAGGCTGCGCGACGAGGCGACTGACAACCTGTGTGAGTGGCTGGCCTAGCACGAGCCAAGCGGTCAGACCCCTCGGCCGCAGCTGACCGACTTGACCCACATTTTGACCCCCAACAGCGTGAACACGCGCAAATTGCGGAATCCCGGCGGAACGGTCCGTATACGACGTGCACGTCTACGGACCTTGGTGGGCGCGCCAGACGGGCATGGCATCCAACAGTCCTCCCGTAACAGTCTCCGACGCTCAGGTTTTGTGAGACGCGAACCCCTCCCCCGGCACTCGTCTGAGTATAGGGGTGAAGCTTCAATGCGGCGTAGTCGAGTAAACTACACCAAACTACATGTCACGCCCAGCAACGGCCAAGCCCTTCTCGGTCCGGATGAGCCAGGGCACGCTGGCACGCCTGGAAGCGGACGCGCGCCGGAGGGGCGAGCCGAAGGCTCGAATCGCCGAGAGGCTGATCGACGAAGGCCTGCGCATGGCAGAACATCCGGGCATCGTCTTCCGGGATGGACCGGCCGGTCGTCGAGCTGCGCTGGCGGCGGGCCCCGATGTCTGGGAGGTAATCGAGACCCTTAAGGGCACCGGGCTGACGGGCGAGGCCGCCGTCGATGCCACGGCCCGTTGGGGAAGCCTCACCAGGGCCGAGGTGAGCATCGCGATCCGCTACTACGGCGACTTCCGCGACGAGACTGACGAGTGGATCCTGCTGAATCGCAAGGAAGCACAGCGACATCGTGACGCGTGGGAGCGAGCGCAGGCAGCGCTCGCTTGAGGCTCCTCATCGACGAAATGTATCCAGCCGCGGTGGCGGAGCAGCTTCGTCGGCGAGGCCATGATGTCGTTGCTGTCACGGAGCGAAAGGAGCTCCGTTCTCTGGCTGATGCCGCGATCTTCGCTGCGGCTCAACAGGAGCACCGCGCGGTGGTCACCGAGAACGTCGCAGACTTCGTCCCTCTTGCTGATGACTTCGACCAGCGGGGCCGAGATCATCACGGCGTCGTGTTCATAGATCCCACGAAGTTCCCAGGCGGCCAACGACGGACCATCGGGCGCCTGGTCAAAGAGTTGGAAAAGTTGATCGCCACCTTCTCGAGCGATGAGCCTGTCAGCGTGCGCCACTGGCTCTGACCGGCGGTACAGGCAGAACCCAAGCCGCGGTGGCGAGCTTTTGGCGACGTGGCTGCCGGCGGACGAAGCGTCCGGAAAGCCGGATTCAGGCGAAGCGTCGCGCAGGTCGGCGAACGATCAAACGTTCGCCTTCGGGCCCCCGCGGCTGTTCCGCATAACCTCAACGCTTCGGCCGACATTGAGGTCGTCGAGACGGGTGCTTCCTGACCCCAATTTTGACCACCAACAGGCTGAACATGATGAGGACTCGGCCGGATCCCAGCGCCTGGTTGCGGAGGGGCGACACTTGGCGGTGCGCGTCATGCTGGCGATCTCGCCGGAACCTACGTCGACAGGCGGCACGGGTCGCCGACAACGGACCGCGTCTACGTGGGCGGAGCGGCTCCGTGTCGCCGCTGGCTGGGGGCCCGGTCTGGCGGACGGGGACGCGGACCCAGTG
>CAZHAC010000062.1:0-12973 GCA_964529765.1 uncultured Actinomycetes bacterium | reverse complement strand
CGACCGCCGGGACGGTGTAGGCGAGCAGCGTGATGGCGACCGGAGTGCTGCCGCCGGACACACCGTAAGCGAGGATGATCAACGAGAACATCAGGAACTTGTCGGCCAGCTGGGCCGCGACCTGCGCGAACCAGACCAGCCGGAAGTCATTCAGGGCGAGGACGGCGCGGAACCCTTGGCGGGGTTCGGCCTCAGAAGTCACCGCCACACCTGGAGCCTACCCCGCAAACGCCCTATACACTGCATCCCACTCGGCGACGGACAGCTCCTGTGGTCGCCGGGCCGGCTCCACGCCGGCCGTTCGCAGCCGCTCCGCGACCTCAGAAGGTGCCTGGCCGGTCACCCTGGCCAGGCTGGAACCGAGCTGTTTGCGGCGGAACTGAAAGATCCTTTCGGCGAAGGCGAAGAAGGCCCGGAGGTCGACGCCGCTCACGCGTGGGACGCTGAGCACATCCATCACGACCAGGGCGGACTCGACTTTCGGCGGCGGATCGAAGGCCTGGGCGGGGACTGTGAAAGCGAGCCGGGCGTCGGTGAACGTCTTCACCGCCAGGGTGGCGACGCTCTCGCAGGTCGGCGCCGTCCACCTTTCGGCGACCTCCCGCTGGACGAGCAGGACGATGCGGCGGGGCCGCGGCGGCTCATCCAGCAAGCGGGGCAGCAGCGCGCCGGTGAGGTAGTAGGGGATGTTCCCGACCACCACCTCGCCGCCCTCGGGGAACAGCTCGCGCAGATTCACCCGCAGGATGTCGGCCTCCACCACCTCGACGTTCGGACGCTCTGCAAACTGCCGCCGTAGCTGAGGGACGAGGCGGCGGTCGAGCTCGACCGCGATCAGGCGGCGCGCGCGACGCGCCAGGGCGCGGGTCAGCGTTCCGGGTCCCGCCCCGATTTCCAGGACCGCGTCGCCGGGCTCGATTCCCGATTCCTCGACGATCCGCTGAAGGACGCCGTCATCGGTGAGGAAGTTCTGACCGAGCGCCTTCTTCGGGGTGACACGGCTCACCCCCAGACCTTCGGGAACAGCGCGCGCACGTTCCGGCGCTCAATCTCGGCCAGCTCCTCCAGCGACCATCCGCGCAGCTCGGCGATGGCCCTTGCGGTGTCCACCATCCAGGCCGGCCGCATCGGTCCGGAACGGCCGCGCGGCGTTCCCCAGGGGGCGTCAGTCTCCAGCAGCAGCCGGTCCTCGGGGACCAACCTGGCCACCTCGCGGATGTGCTCCTTGGAGGTCCGGGTCACCGTCCCGGCGAAAGAGATGAACATCCCGAGGTCGAGGAACTGGCGGGCCCAGCCGGCATCGAGGGACCAGTAGTGAATCACCCCCCGCAGGCCAGGGTGTCGGCGCAGCTCGTCGTACACCTCGCGCGCCGTCTCTCGGATGTGGACGCAGACCGCCATGTTGAGCTCGAGCGCGAGCGAGCAGAGGTCGGCGAACCAGGCCTGCTGCTCCGGCCACGGCCCGACGTGTTCGTCGTCTGAGCGGTCGAGGCCGACCTCGCCGATTGCCACCGCGCGCGGGTGCGACGCCAGCGCTCGCAGCCCTTCGAGGTCGGGTGCCTGGCGGTTCATCGGATGATGGCCCACTGCCGCCCACACCGACGGATGCTGCTCGGCCATTTCCAGGCTGAGCCGGCTGGACTCGAGATCGACGCCCATGGCGATCAGGGTTTCGACGCCCTCGGCCACCGCCTCGTCGACCGCCTCCCGCCAGCCGGGCAGGTCGTCGAGGTGGATGTGGGTATCGACCAGCCCAACCCCGCTACTCGCCGCCGCCACCCTCCATCCGCCGCAGCTCCTCGTCGACGACCTTCTCGTCCAGCTTCTTGAAGAGCGGCTGCGGCTCCCGCAAGCGGCGTCCGGGCTCCAGGCGCTCGGGCCGCCAGCGGTCGGTTTCGGGATAGCCGTCACCCATCACCAGGTGGCGATCCGAGCCCTGTCCCACCTCTTTGACCATGGGCATGGGCGCGATCACGTCGTTGTAGCCGAGCATCTCGTGCAGTCGCTGGCTGGAGAAGGGCATGAAGGGCGTCAGCATCGTCTTCAGCGTGTTCACGTTCTGGAGCGCGACGTAGAGGATGGTCGCCGCCCGCGCCCGGTCGCTCTTGATCACCTGCCAGGGCTGCTGGGCCCCGAGGTACTGGTTGACTAGGCCGGCGTGGTTCATGGCGTGCTTGAGCCCGGCCTGGAAGCGGGCCTGGCCGAGGAGGCTGCCGACGTGTTCCAACGCCTCGTTGACGGCGGCGGTGATCGCAACGTCTTCGTCCGTGAGCTCGCCCGGCTCGGGCACGGCGCCCTCGAAGTTGCGGTAGGTGTTGACCAGAGTTCGGTGGACGAGGTTGCCCCAGGTCGCCACCAGCTCGTCGTTGTTGCGGCGCACGAACTCGGCCCACGTGAAGTCGGTGTCCTGCGTCTCCGGTCCGGCCACCGTCAGGTAGTAGCGGAGCGCGTCGGGGTCGTAGCGGGAGAGGAAGTCGCGCACGTAGATGACGACGTTGCGCGAGGAGGAGAACTTCCTGCCCTCCATGGTCAGGAACTCGGTCGCCACCACCTCATAGGGCAAGTCGAGGCCGTCCACGCCGAGCAGGATGGCCGGCCAGAGCACGGTGTGGAAGGTGATGTTGTCCTTGCCCATGAAGTAGTAGCTGAGGGCGTCCGGGTTCTGCCACCACGCCTTCCAGGCGTCCGGGTCCCCCTGCAGCTTGGCCCACTCGATCGACGCCGACAGGTAGCCGATGACGGCGTCGAACCAGACGTAGATCCGCTTGTCGGGACGGTCGCGCCAGCCATCGAGCGGGATGGGCACGCCCCAGTCGAGATCGCGCGTGATCGCCCTCGGTTTGAGCTGCGCGATGTAGTTCTCGCTGAACCGGCGAACGTTGGGCCGCCAGTGCTCCTGCTTTTCGATCCACTCCTTCAGTTGCTCGGCAAATGCGGGCAGGTCGAAGAAGAAGTGCTCGGTCTCGACGAAGAGCGGCGTCTCGCCGTTGATCCGCGAACGCGGGTTGATGAGGTCGGCTGGATCGAGCTGGTTACCGCAGTTGTCGCACTGGTCGCCGCGCGCCTCGGGATAGCCGCAGATCGGGCAGGTGCCCTCGATGTAGCGGTCGGGCAGGGTGCGCCCGGTGCTCGGCGAGATGGCCCCCAGCTGGGTCTTCTTGACGATGTAACCCTTCTCGTAGAGCTTGAGGAACAGGTCCTGGACGACCTCGTAGTGATTGGCCGTCGCGGTGCGCGTGAAGAGGTCGTAGGTCAGGCCGAGGTCGCGCAGGTCGTCGACGATGACCGCGTTGTAGCGGTCCGAGAACTGGCGGGGGGTGATGCCCTCGGCGTCGGCGCCGTAGGTGATCGGGGTGCCGTGGTCGTCGGTTCCGCTGACCATGAGCACCCGGTTGCCCCGGAGCCGCTGATAGCGCGCGAAGACGTCGCTGGGCACGCCGAAGCCGGCCACGTGACCGATGTGGCGGGGGCCGTTGGAGTACGGCCAAGCGACGGCGACCAGAATCTGCTGGGGCATGCGAACCTCGATGCTATCTAGGAGTGGTCGATGACGATCACGAACTCGCCGCGCGGGTTGAGCGCGCCGGCCACCTCGGCCGCCGTCCCGCGAACGATCTGCTCGTGCAGCTTGCTCAGCTCCCGGCAGACGACCACGCGCCGCTCGGGCAAGACCTCGGCGAGCGCGCTCAGCGACTTCTGCACCCGATGCGGCGACTCGAAGACCACGGTCATCCGCTCGGCCGCCGCCAGCGAGCCGAAGAAGCGCCGCAGCTCGCCCGGCTTCCGCGGCAGGTAGCCGGCGAAAGCGAAGCCCGGTCCGCCGAAACCGCTCACCGAGACCGCGGCGGCCACAGCGCTCGGCCCGGGAATCGGCACGACGTCGTGCCCGGCATCGGCGGCCGCCGAAATCAGGGGTGGCCCGGGGTCCGACACCGAGGGTGTGCCGGCGTCGCTGACCAGCGCCACGTCACCCGCCTCGAGCGCGTCGAGGACGCGCTTCAACGTCCGCTGCTCGACCGGAGCGCGGTAGCTGAGCATCGGTTTGCGAATCGCGTAACGCGCCAGCAGCCGCCCGGTCACACGCGTGTCCTCGGCCGCTATCGCAGACACCTCACCGAGCACGAGGAGAGCGCGCTGGGAGATGTCTTCCAGGTTGCCGATCGGAGTCGCGACGACGTAGAGCGTGCTCAAGCCAGCCGGGAGAGCTGTCCGGCCCCGAGCCACTCCTCGACCTTCTGACCGACCCTTTCGACCCGGCCCCGGAACTCCGATGCCCGGGGCAAAACCTCGAGAAATGCGCGCCCGTAGTCACGTTTCGAAATCCGGCTGTCGAGGATGACCACCGCGCCCCGATCGGTGCTGCGCCGGATCAGGCGGCCGAAGCCCTGCTTCAATCGCAGCGCTGCCAGCGGCAGCGCGTACTGGGTGAAGGAGTCGCGGACACGTTCGGCGCGGGCGGCGAAGATGGGCTCGGTCGGCACCGGAAACGGCAGGCGGACGACGATCACGCAGGAGAGCCGGTCGCCGGGGACGTCGATGCCCTCCCAGAAGCTGGCGGTTCCCAGGAGGAGCGCCCGCTCACTCTCCACGAAGGACCGCAGCACCTGCCGGCGCTGACCGTCGATGCCCTGACCGAGCAGCAGCACGTCGTCGAGGTCGTGCCGGTGGCGGAGGGCGGTGTAGACGTCGCGCAGCTGCTGATGAGACGTGAAGAGGACAAGCGTCCGGCCCCCGATGCGGCGGGCAACGTCGGCGACAACCTCCACCAGCATCGCCTCGAACTCCGGGTCCTGGGGCTCGGCGGTGTCGGTCGGCAGGCAGATCAAGGCCTGCTTCAGGTAGTCGAACGGCGAGGGCAGGGCAAGCGTCTCGATCTCGTCCGGGTGCAGCCCGGCTCGTGAACAGAAGTAGTCGAAGGAGCCGGCGACCGCCAGCGAGGCGGACGTGAAGGTGACCGACCGGCGTTCCGCATAGACCTGCTCCCGGAGCAGGCCGCCGACGTCGATCGGCGCCGAGCGGAGCATCACGCCGTTGCTGCGCGCGGGCATCGTGACCCAGTAGACGAAGTTCGGATCCGGATCGACGAGCGCGCAGCGAACCAGGTCGGCACTGTCGGCGACGCGGCCCCGGATGATCTCGAGCTCGCGCAGCTCCTGGTCGGGGTCGTCGCCCACCAGCCAGTCGCGGCCGGCCGTCGCGGCCCGCCGCAGGTGTACGTCGAGCGCCGCCAGGACAGTGGAGGCGTCGGCTCCCAGCTGGCTCACCCTGGCCCAGCCTTCGTCCTCGCGAACAGCCGGGGTCAGGCGCAGGTTTTCGTCGCGGCGGTCCAGTTCGGCGAGCTGGACCCGCGCCCACTCGCCCGCCGCTTCGAAGAGCACCTGCACCCGTTCATGCGCGCGCAGGACAAGCGGCCAGGCCTCTTCGAGCGCGTTGGCCACCCCCGCCTCCCCAAACCGCGGCTGGAGCAGAATCTCGGGTAACAAGCCGGTCCGCTTCGAGTCCTGCTCCGAACCGAGACGGATGAGCAGGGCCAGAAGGCCGCTGCCGTCGACCTCCTGACGAAGTCCCTGGGTAGCGGCATCTTCGAGGTGGTGTGCCTCGTCGATGACCAGGTGGTCGAAAGGCGGCAGGATGCCGCCCTGGGTGTTGGCGTCGGCCAGAAGCAGGGCGTGGTTGACGACGACGACATCGGCCTTTTCGGCTTCGGCTCGGGCCCGGTGTACGAAACAGTCCTCCTCGCTGCAGTGGATCCCCACGCAGTCGAGCGGGTCGGAGGCGATCCGCGTCCAGAAAACCTCTTCCCTGCCCTGCAGCCGCAGCTCCGAACGGTCGCCGGTCGCGGTCTGGTGAAGCCAGACCATGACCTTGAGCTTGAAGCGCAGCTCCTCTTCGTCCTGGCAACGATCAGCCAGGTAGCGGCGCCAGCGGCGCAGGGAGACGTAGTTGGGCCGGCCCTTGAGCAGGCAAGCTTCAAAGTCCCACGGCAACCATTCCCGGAGCGCCGGCAGGTCCTTGCTGATCAGCTGCTCCTGGAGCGTGTGCGTGTGCGTGGACACCACGACGCGCTCGCCCCGGCGGACCGCGCGCGCGATCGCGGGCACCAGATAGGCCAGGCTCTTGCCGGTGCCCGTGCCCGCCTCCGCCACCAGCCGGCCGCCCCGTCCCATGACCTGGGCCACCGCGAGCAGCATCTGCTGCTGCGCCTCGCGGTGCTCGTACTCCGGAAGCGCGTTCGCCAGCGGTCCGTCGGGGCCCAGGAGCGCGGCCAGGAAGGCCGGGTCGTCGTCCGCCGTCCGCCGTCGCGGACCTCGTGGAAGGACATCCGAGATGGACAGCGGCTGCTCGGCCGGCCGGGGGTCGGCGGCCACCAGCGCTTCCGCGAAGAAGGAGGCGATCGGCCAGCCGTAGGGCGCGATCAGCGGGAGCATCTTCTCCTTGAGCGACTCGTCGAGGGCCGCCGCCTCCTCGCGCAGGCGCAGGAAGAGCTGCCGGGTGGCGTCGGCGTCGTCAAGCGCCCGGTGCGGCCGTGGCTGCTCGAGTCCGAGCTCCAGCGCCAGCATGGGCAGGCTGTGGCTGGGAGCGTTCGGAAGCAGGACGCGCGCGATGTGGAGAGTGTCGATCAGGGCCCGGCCGGGCTCCCAGGCCTCGGCGGCGGTCAGGAAGTCGATATCGAGCATGGCTCCGTGCCCGATCGCCTGGCGCCCGTCGCAGAAGCGCACCAGCTCCGCGAGAACCGCCTGTGGAGGCGGTGCGGCTCGCAGATCCTCGTTCCGGATCCCGGTCAGCCTGCTCACCGAGTCGGGCAAGCGCCGGCCGGGATTGGCGAAGCGCTCCAGCCGCCCGGTGACCGATGAATGATCAAAGGCGACAGCCCCGACCTCGATCACCCCGTCCCGCTGGGGGTCGAGCCCGGTGGTCTCAAGATCGAAGGCGACGTATTCCACCGCGGCGGATTCTAGGAGCCGGTAGGCTCCGCACCTCCAACCCTACTAAGTTGTGGGCGATCGAGCTGGGCACGAACTTGCAGGCGATTAGGCTCGGCTTGCAGTTGCAACTTGTATAGTTCCACCCCGCGTGAAGTCAGGGACGATTGCCGCACCTGCAAAACTCGAGGACACCGGGCTTCGAAAGGACCTGGTGGCTAGCCTCCTTCTCCGGACCATCGCCTACGCTGATCAGCTGAGCGGTGCCGCACTGGAGGCGCGGCTCGGCCTGCCATTCGAAGTCATCCAGCCGCTGATCGAGGAATACCAGCGGACCCAGATGATGGACACGGTCGGTTTCGCCAACGAGCCGGGGCTCGACGGCCGGCCGATCCCGGTTCGCATGATGTACACGGTCAGCTCGGCGGGGCGCCAGCGCGCGGCCGAGATGTCGGCCGTCCAGACGCGCTACATGGGCCCCTGCCCGATCCGCTACGAGGACTACCTCGACCTCGTGCGCTCCCAGGTCGCTGCCAAGGCTCACATCACCGATGTCATGCTCAAGAAGGCGCTCGGTGAGCTCCAACTCGAGCAGCACATCATCGACCAGATCGGGGGGGCCATGGTCTCGCGCTCCTCGCTCTTCATCTTCGGGGCGCCCGGCAACGGCAAGTCGACCATCACCGAGCGCATGGCGCTCCTCATGGGCAATCCGATCGAGGTACCCCATGCGGTCGCGGTCGGCGACGAGATCATCCGCCTGATCGACCCCGTTTACCACCGCATCGCCGAAGGCGAGCAGCCCACGGACCGGCGCCTGGTCAAGATCGAGCGGCCGGTCGTCACCGTCGGCGGCGAGTTGAAGCTGAACCAGCTCGACCTCACCTACGACGCCTCCAACCGCTACTACGAGGCGCCTCTGCACTGGAAGGCGAACGCGGGCGTCTTCGTGATCGACGACTTCGGCCGCCAGGAGGTGCCGCCGATGCGCCTCCTCAACCGCTTCATCGTCCCCATGGAGAAGAAGATCGACTACCTCGACCTCTCCGCCTCGGGCCGCAAGATCGAGCTGCCCTTCCTCTGCCAGGTCGTCTTTTCCACCAACCTCTCGCCGGCCTCCCTGGTCGACGAGGCCTTCCTGCGCAGGATGGCCTACAAGATCGGCGTCTCCAACCCATCGCCCGAGGCCTACACGAAGATCCTGCAGTACGAGTGCGGCAAGAACAAGGTGGCCTGGGTGCCCCAGGCCGTCCCCTATCTGCTCTCGCTCTACAACAAAGACAACCGGCCCCTGCGCGGCTCCCACCCGCGCCAGATCATCAACCGCCTGGTCGACTTCGCGGCTTACCGGGAGCAGCAGCCTGCCCTCACGCCGCAGACGCTCCAGGAGGCCTATGAGGCCTGCTTCCACGCCGCGCTCGGCGGCGTCACGGAAGAGGACTGGTCGCAGCCGCCCGCGCACAACTAACTAGTCGTATAGCCGCAGCTCGCCGACTCGGTCGCGCCAGGCCTCCAGGTCTTCGTACTCACCACGCAGGTCGGGCGGGAGCAGTTCTGCGATCCCGAGCATGATCGCGTCCGCCGCCTCCTGCGGCTCCACCCGCGACCCGTCCGGCCGCTGGCCGGCCACCCGAAAGCGCCGGCCGTAAGTCAGCGATACGGGCACACGCTTCGGAAACTTCGCCCGCTTCGGAAAGCAATCCCGGGTTCCCACGATCGCCGCCGGTACAACCGGCGCCTGCGAACGCATCGCGATGAACCCGGCACCAGGCTCCGGCCGGTGGAGCCCGCCCTCGTCGATCCGCGTCCCTTCTGGGTAGAGGACCAGGGCCTCGCCGCGCCCCAGGGTGTCGAAGATGCGCTTCAACGCGCGCCGGTCAGGCGAGTGGCGGACGATCGGGAAGGCGTGGTAGGCGGTGAAGAGCCACCTCTCGAACGGCCCTTTCTCGAAGAGCTCCGATTTGCCGAGGCTCCAGGTGTCGTCGCGAGGCAGAAAGCCGGGGACGATCGGCGTGTCGATGGCGGACATGTGGTTGGAGCAGACCAGGAGCGGCCCATGCCGGGGCACGTTCTCGACTCCCTTCAGCTTCCAGAGGCCGAGCAGGTAGACGTGCACTATGAAGCGCAGCAGGCCGCGCAAAAAGGCGTACATCACGCTCTTACGAGCTCGAGGACGCGGGCGACCACGCCATCGAGGTCGAGGTCGTCGGTGTCGATGATGACCGCGTCATCGGCTGGACGCAGCGGCGCCACCGTCCGCTCGCTGTCGAGGCGGTCGCGTTCCATCACCTCGAGGCGCATCTTCTCGGGGTTTGCGGGTTCGCCGCGAGCCTCCATCTGACCCGCCCGCCGGCGCACCCGCTCATCGACACTGGCGGTCAGGAAGAACTTGTGGTCGGCGTCGGGAAAGACGACCGTCCCGATGTCGCGACCAGCCATCACCACTCCGCCCCGCCCGAGGCGGCGCTGCTCGGCCACCATCGCGAGGCGGACGCCGGCCACTTTGGCGACCCGGCTGACAACCGCCGAGATGCGCGAGTCGTAGACGCGGTCTGTGATCTCCTCGCCGTCCACCCAGACCCGCCGGCCGTCGATCCGCACCGAGATGTGGTTGGCGAGCTTCGCCAGTGCGGCGCCGTCGGCGACGTCGGCGCCCCGCTCGAGCGCGGCGTCGGCGACCGCGCGGTACATGAGTCCGGTGTCGACGAAGGGCAGTCCCAGGGCCTCCGCCACGCGCCGGCCGACCGCCGACTTGCCGGACGCGACCCCACCGTCGATGGCGACGATCACGCGGCCACCCCCGCCGCCCGGCGCAGGGCCTCGATCTCGGGCGGTCGCAGGCGGCGTGCGCTGCCCTCCTTGAGGCGGCCGAGCCGGACGGGACCGAATCCCGTCCGCTGCAGGTCTCTCACCTCATGCCCGACAGCCGCCAGCATCCGGCGCACCTGGCGGTTGCGGCCCTCGCGAATCACGATGCGCAGGCTGCTGACGCCGGCCGCCGACCCGATCAGCTCGACGTCGGCGGGCTGGGTCCGCCCGTCCTCGAGCTCGACGCCCTCGCGGAGAGCGCGCAGGTCGGATTCCGAGGGCACGCCGCGGACCACGGCCAGGTACTCCTTCGGCACTTTGTAGCGAGGGTGCGCCAGCCGGTTGGCCAGGCCGCCGTCGTCAGTCACCAACAGCAGGCCGCGGGTGTCGGCGTCCAGGCGGCCGACATAGAACAGGCGCCGGCCGGGCGTGTGTTCGCCGAGCAGGTCGTAGATGGTCGGCCGGCCCTGTGGATCGCTGGCTGTGACCACGACCCCGGCCGGCTTATTGAGCACCAGGAATACGTGGCGCCCAGCCGGCTCGACCGCCACCCCATCGACCGTGATCCGGTCCCGGCTCGGGTCGATCAACCGGCCTTCGGCGGGCGGCCGGCGGCCGTTGACGAGCACCCGGCCGGAAGCGATTAAGGCGTCGGCGGCCCGGCGCGAGGCGACTCCGCTGCGGGCCAAGTAGCGGTTCAGTCGCTCGTCCATTTCATTCCGTGCTGGCGCGTTCAACCCCTGCCGGTGCGCTTATCCCTGCTGGCCAGCTGCCGGCGCCGGCAGCTCGTCAAGGGACTCGAGGCCCATCACCTGCAGGAAGCGCATCGTCGTCCCGTACAGCTTCGGCTGGCCAGGCCCAGAACCGCGTCCGACCTCTGTCACCAGGTTGCGCAGCTCCAGGTTGGCGAGCACGCTGTCACAGTTCACTCCCCGAATCTCTTCGATCCGCGAGCGGGCGACGGGCTGATTGAAGGCCACGATAGCCAGGGTTTCATACGCGGCCGGTGAGAGCTTGCCGGTCACCTCCGGCCGCAGCGCCCTGCGCACCGGTCCGGCGTATTCGGGGCGTGTCGCCAGCAGGACCTGGTCGCCCTGCCGCTGAAGCATCACGGCTCGTTCCGCGAGGGCGGCACGGAGCTCCTCGAGTGCCGCCTCGACGGCCACCTTGTCGCTGTCGGTCGCCTGCTGCAGCTCGCGCAGCTTGAGCGGGCGGTTGGAGGAGAAGAGGATCGCCTCCAGGGCGCGGGAGAGGTCGCTCAGCTGCGTGCCTCCAGCCAGATCTCACCGAAGGCCTGCTTCTGCCTGAGCTGCAGCCGGCCTCGGCGCAGCAGTTCGAGCATGGCGACGAAGGTGACGACGGCCTCCAGGCGGTCCTCCGATTCGAGGAGGAGCGCGACGAAATCGACCGCTCCCCCGGCGATCCGCTCTTCGAGGACCAGCATCTTCTCTTCGGGCGTCCAGCTGCGCCCCTGGAACACGAGCGGCCGGGGCGGGATGCGCGCCAGCACGGACTGAAACGCGGTCAGCAGGGCGGACACCTCGAGCGGCTCCTCCTGGCCCTCGACCTCGATCGTGCGCGCCGGTGGCGGGAAGGCGTACTGCTCCTCGTCGGCCCGCCGCATCAGGTCTTCCGCCATCGCCTTGTAAGCGCGGTACTCCTCGAGGCGGCGGCGCACGTCCTCCTCCCAGCCGAGGAGGTCGGTCTCTTCTTCATCTGGGTGCTCGCCGGGCAGAAGCCGGATCGACTTGAGCAGGAGCAGGCGCGCGGCCAGCCAGAGAAAGTCGGCCATCTCGCGGGGGTCGGCGTCGGTGAGGGTCATGACCTCGCCCACGTAGGCGTCCGTGAGATCGGCCAGCGACACCTCGAGGATGTCAACCTCCTCGCGTTCGGCGAGCGCCAGCAGGAGCTCCATAGGCCCCTCGAAGACTGGCGTCGAGACGACCAGCGCCGCCGGGCGGCCCGGGCGCGCGTCGACGTCAGGCTGGTCCATCGAGCGGCAATCATAACGAGCCATGCGCTGGCTCTCCGTCTGGCTCTCCGCGGCGGCTCTCGTGCTCCTGGCTGCATGCCAGCTCCGGCAGGCGCCGGCTCCGCCGCCGCCCTCTGCCTCCACCTCCCCGACGCCCGTCGTGCAGCTGCGCCCGCCCGCGCAGGCGATCCTGGGCGCAAGCGAACTCGGCGCCCCGCAGGCGGCGACGGACGCTCTGACGCCGGCGGAGCTGGCCGCCGCCGCCCCCGACCAGGTGGTGGCCCTCGAGGAGTTCACCGGCTGGGGCTGGTCGGCCGCCTCGCGCCGGCACTGGGCCCACCCGGGGCAGACCGTTGACGATCTCGTGCTGCTGACCGACCGCGAAGAGGGCGCTCGCCGGGCATACGCCTACTTTGCCGCCACCGCCGCACGCGCGCCGCTGTCGGCCGCGCCCTGCCCGGCGAGCATCACCCTGCTCGACGCCTGCACGCTCGGGACGGGTGGCAGCCGCCAGGTGGTGGCCGGCCGCCGCGGCGACGAGGTCTTCGTGCTCGACGCGACCGGGGCCGACGTGGTGGCTCTGGCCGCAATTCAGGCTGCTCGCCTCCAGACCTAAAGCGTGCTATCTGAGATCGACCTGGGCGAACCGCTCGACACCGGCAACGCGCCGCCAGCGAGCCCGGAGCCCGGCTGGACTCGCCGTCTGGCTGGCGTGCTCCAGCCGAGCCGCGATCTTCTCCTCCAGCTCGGCGGCAACCTCGATCTCGAGTGACGCATTCGGCGTCGCGAAGAGCCAGGCCTCGTCCGTCTTGTGCGGCGGGCCCATCTCTGGATAGCTCAACCGGTCACGAGCGCACGGCCAGGCGGCGTCGAGGGCAACCCGGCCGATCACCCGGTGGTCCGGGTGCTGCTTGTAGGCGGGCGTGGGATCGAACGCAAGGATCAGATCGGGACGGCTCGTCCGGATCTCCCGGACCAGTTCGCCGCGCAGCTCCAGCGACTCCGTCAGCTCGGCGTCGCGATGGCGCAAGAAGGAAACCCGGGCGGCTCCCAGCCGCCGGGCCGACGCCAGCTGCTCGCGCTCGCGCATCGCGGCCAGGTCCTCGCTGCTCAGATTGGGATCGACCGTTCCCTTGTCGCCCGAGGTCGCGAGCACGAAGTCGACCTCGACGCCGCGCCGGGTGAGCTGGAGCACGGTTCCCCCACAGAAGAAGTCGATGTCGTCCGGGTGGGCCACGATGCAGAGCGCGCGCTTGATTCGGCGGTCGCC
>CAZHAC010000061.1:0-12983 GCA_964529765.1 uncultured Actinomycetes bacterium | reverse complement strand
CCGTCGTGATGTGGTAAAGCCTCAAACCCCGACTGCCCACCTCCGCTTGAAGCCCCCACCCGAGGCGCCCCCACCCGAGGCGCCCCCACCTGAGGCCCCGCCCCTGACCGGGGGCAAGCCACCCTCAAGGACGCGAGGATTGTTCTCGCGGGCGGTCGCGGCGGTCAAGAGAGCCTGTTAATGGTTGAGCCGGCCTGGGCAAGCGGCCCACGCACGTCGCAGGCGCCACACTCCCCGCGCGGCCGAGCCGGTCAGATCGCACCCTCCGCGCGCATGCGATCCAGCTCCTCGCCTTCGATCCCGACTTCGGCCAAGAGCTCCACCGTGTGCTCGCCGAGCCCAGGCGCCGGCAGGCGCCGCCAGTCCTCCTCCAAGCGGACCGCCGGCGCCAGCTCGGTGCCGGTTGGGGTGTTCACCACCAAGCCGCGAGCGGCGACATGCGGATGCCGGAGCACCTCGTCCAGCTCCAGCACCGGCTCGCAACAGACGTCCCGGTCGCCCAGCAAGGCCTGCCACTCGTCGCGAGTTCGCGTGGCGAAGATCAGCTCCACCTCGCGCTGGAGCGCGGCCTGGGCGGCGCCCTCGTCGTACTGGCGGGCGACCAGGTCGGGACGGCCGAAGGCGTCGCAGAGCTCCTGCCAGAACTTGGGCTCGAGCGCACCCACGCTGTAGTAGCCACCGTCCTTGGTCCGGTAGACCCGATAGCAGGCATAGCGCCCGGTGAGCCGGAGGTCGCCGCGCCCGGCCGCGCCTCCGTCCTCGGCGATCATCTGCGCGATCGGCACCGCCAGCCAGGAGAGGGCCCCGTCCGTCATCGAGACGTCCAGATGCCGCCCCTCGCCTCCACGGGCCACGTCGAGCAGAGCACCGAGGATCGCGGTTGCCGCCCCCTGGGCGCCCGCGCCGATGTCGGCTACCTGAACGCCAAGCGGGTGCGGATCACCGCCACGCTCGGCGTTCAGGCCGAGCGCGCCCGCGATCGCCATGTAGTTGAGATCGTGGCCGGCGCGTTGCGCCCAGGGCCCGGTCTGCCCAAAGCCGGTGATCGAGCAGAGAACGAGCTTGGGGTTGTGCGAGCAGAGCGTCGCCCAGCCCAAGCCGAGACGGTCCATGACGCCGGGGCGGTTGCCCTCGACGACGACGTCGGCCCGCGCCGCCAGCCTGAGGAGCGCGGTCCGGCCCGCCTCCGACTTGAGGTTTAGCGTGATCGACCGCTTGTTGCGGTTGATCGCGTTGAACACGATGCTCTGGCCCTCGCGCAGCGGCGGGTAGGCCCTCATGTAGTCGCCGCGGCCCGGCTCCTCGACCTTGACCACGTCGGCGCCCATATCCGCCAGCAGCATCGTGCAGAACGGGCCGGGCAGCAGCCGGGTCAGGTCGAGGACGCGTATGCCTTCCAAACCCATTGCCAGCTCCATCCTCTCATGCGTTAATGAATTGATAACGAGAGCGTCTCGCATGCGTCCCGACAACACGTCCGAGCTCACCATTCGCGTCCCCGGGCCCTTCGCGGGCGTGGACGACCTCGGCTTTTCGGCCCGCTATCCCGAGCAGAACCTCTTCGAGCCCCTGCGCGACGTACCCCTCTGGATCGAGGGCCCGCCGCCGCCGATGCGGCGCCTGCTCCACCACCTGCGACTGCTCCACGAGGGAACTGGGGGCGGCTACGCCTGGACGGATCCAGTACAGCTGGCCGACGAGGTGCTTGTGGTCGCCTTCCGCGACCTTTCCGCAAAGCAGCCCCTGTCGGAATCGGCTCGGGCCTTCAGCGACTATTTCCTGAACCTGGTCCGGCCGGTGGTGTTCCCATTTCTGGCCGACTGTGCGACCGTCGCCCATCTCCGGCTTGCCGACCGGATCGAGGTCGCCGTCGAGGCCGCCGGCTGGCCGGTGGCGAGGTTCCGACTGCGGGTGTCTCAGATCGTGGCCGAGAACGGCTTCGACCTGCTCGGCGACGCTGCTTGAGATAGCGATTGCGGGCAGCCGCCCGCCGCTGAGGCTATCTGGTCGGTGTGGGGCTGGGCGTTGCGATCGTCGCCCCGCTCGCGGTCCGAGGCGCGCTCGCGGGTGTCGGCGTTGCCACTGCGACTGCCCCGGCCGGCGTCTGGCCGTTGACCACGAGCGCGACCGGCACCGCGACCAGGCCTATCACGACGGTCACCACGAACAAGACGGCGCCCCACTCGCGGCGCACGAACGTACCCCAATCCACGAAATCGACAGTCTAGAGAAACCGGGAAGGCAGGCTGCCGACAGGCACGCCTACTCCTCCTCTTCCTCCTCGCCCTCTTTCTTATTGCGCTGGTTCAGCAGGCGTGTGAAGTCCTGCGCCCGGGCCAGCGCCTTCCAGCGCTCGGGGAAGAAGTCCTGCGCGAGCACCTGGCGATCCGGGAGCTGGTAGACAGTGACGCACCACTTGTTGAGGGTGCGTGCCACCTCCACCTCAAAGTCGTTCTCGGCTGTGGTGTAGCGCACGACCTTGTCGTCGTCAAACCGTCGCCTTCCTGAAATCGCCATAGCAAAAGCACTCGCTGGGGTAAAAAGCTCATCGAGCAGGACCCGATTATACGGTCGATGGGCGGGTTCGCCGATGCAGTTCGTCGGCGTCCGCCATCTCGCGAACCATTTGCAGAAGCTCCTCCCGGAGGTGCTCCCTCTGCAGGGCCAAACCGAGGTTCGCCTTCAGGTAGCCGGGGATGGTCCCCGTGTCGTAGTAGTCGCCCTCGAACTCCAGCGCGACCACCTTTCCGGTCGTGATCGTGCTCTTGATGGCGTCCGTGAGCTGGATCTCGCCGCCGGCCCCGGGCTCGGTCCGCTCGAGCGCGCTGAGCACGTCTGGCGCGAGCACGTAGCGGCCCAGGATCGCAAGGTCGGAAGGCGCGTCAGCCGGGCTTGGCTTCTCGACCAGGTCGGTGACCTCGTGCAGGCGCCCCTCGCTCCAGCCGGTGGCGATGATGCCGTAGCGCGAGATCTGGTTCTCCGGCACTCGCCGGGCGGCGAGCACCGTGGCGCCCGTCTCCACGTAAGCGTCGATCAGCTGGCGCAGGCAGGGCTTGGAACCGCCCAGGATGACGTCGTCCGGCAGCAGCACCGCACAGGGATCGCCGTTGACTATCGGCCGGGCCGTCAGTACGGCATGACCCAGCCCGAGCGGCTCCTTCTGCGTGATGTAGCTGATAGCGCAGCGATCGGACAGTTCGTCGACTTCGGCGAGCACCTCCAGGAGGTCGGTTTTGCCGCGCTGCTCCAGGTAGTACTCCAGCTCACGCGAGCGGTCGAAGTGATCCGTGATCGCCCGCTTGCCGCCACCCGTGACCATCACGATGTGCTGGATGCCGGAGTCGACCGCCTCCTCGACGCCGTACTGGATGCTTGGCTTGTCGACCAGCGGCAGCATCTCCTTCGGCTGCGCCTTGGTGACGGGCAGGAAGCGGGTGCCAAGACCGGCGGCGGGAAACACAGCCTTACGCACCTCACGTGGGCTCATCACCACAATGTACCGGGTGAGGGAGGCAGCGTCAGGGATCCAGCCGGGACTGGAGGCGAGACTCGAGCGCGTGGTCGACGAATCGCTCGTGACGCGTCACGTCGGGGGCGAAGGAGTGTTTGGTACGCCCTACATGATCCTTCTCATGGAGCAGGCCGCTCACAGCGCCGCCGCCCCCCACCTGCGGCCTGAGCAGACGACAGTCGGCTACGAGGTCCACGTTCGTCATCTGGCGCCCACGCTGCTAGGCCGGACCGTGGTCGCCCGGGCGGTGCTCAGAGAGGTCAGCGAGAACAAGCTGCGGTTCGACGTTACCTGCCATGAAGGGGACAAGCTGGTTGGCACCGGCACTCACAAGCGCGCGATCGTCCCTGCGCGTGCTTAGATGAACCCTATGTTGGATGGGCTTGCGTGGCCCGCCCAGCGGGTGGTCTTCCTTCCCGACTGCTTCTGTAGCCACTGAGCCGGCCGGCCCGGCCGTCTCCTGTGCCGTCAAAACCGATTTGAGGAGCACGTATGGCTACCCTTCTGAAGCCCGATCCGACCTTTTATCCGTCGCCTCGGCTGGCCTCCGAGGCGCCTCCAGAGACGATTGCCTACACCGTCAACCTGGACCCCACGAGGCGAATGCCCGACGGCCTGGTGACCCTCGACGTCGACCCCTCGTCTCCGACCTACGGGCAGGCGATCAACCGCGTGGACATGCCCAACCCCGGCGACGAGCTCCACCACTTCGGCTGGAACGCCTGCAGCTCGTGCCTTTGCCCTTACGCGGCCCACCCCCACCACGAGCGCCGCTACCTACTGCTGCCCGGACTGCGCTCTTCGAACATTCACGTCTTCGACACGCGCCCTGATCCCCGACAGCCCTCCCTGTTGAAGACGATCACCGCCGCAGAGATCGCCAGGAAGGCCGGCTACAGCCGCCCCCACACCGTGCACTGCGGTCCGGACGGCATCTATGTCAACGCCCTCGGCAACCCGGAAGGTGATGCACCCGGCGGCATCTTCCTCATCGACCACGACACCCTTGACGTAGAGGGTCGCTGGGAGATCGACCGCGGTCCGCAGCGGCTCGCCTACGACTTCTGGTGGCACCTTGGTCACGACGTCGCTGTGACCAGCGAGTGGGGCACTCCCAAGATGGTCGAGGACGGCCTCAACGGCGAGATCCTGCTCGCCGGCGACTACGGGCACCAGATTCACTTCTGGGACCTGCCCAAGCGCAGGCACATAAAGGCGATCGATCTTGGCAAGGAGAACCAGATAACGCTCGAGCTGAGGCCGGCACATGACCCGGGTAAGAACCCCTACGGGTTCGTGGGGGTGGCCCTGTCGCTCGCCGACCTCTCGGCGTCGGTTTGGCTCTGGCACCTCGAGGCCAACGACTGGAAGGCGGAGAAGGTGATCACAATCCCGGCCGAGCCGGCCGACCCCTCGGTCCTGCCCGACGTGCTAAAGCCCTTCGGCGCCGTTCCGCCCCTGATCACGGACCTCAGCCTCTCGCTCGACGATGGGTGGCTATACGTCTCCTGTTGGGGCACCGGCGACCTCAAGCGCTACGACGTCTCCGACCCCTTCAAACCGAGGGAGACCGCGTCCGTCCGCCTGGGTGGGATCGTTTCCCGCGCCGCCCACCCCGCGCATCCGGACAAGAAGCTGAACGGCGGTTCCCAGATGGTCGAGCTGAGCCGGGACGGCAGGCGCGCCTACCTGACCAACTCGCTCTATGCAAGCTGGGACGACCAGTTCTACCCAGATGGCATCAAGGGGTGGGCCGTCAAGCTGGACGCCGGAGCCGCCGGCTCCCTGGAGCCGGACCCGCGGTTCTTCGTGGAGTTCGAGCAGCGGGCCCACCAGGTGCACCTGGAGGGCGGCGATGCCTCCTCGGACTCCTACTGCTTCCCGTCGTGACCTCAACCGCGCCGCTATGGCCCTGGGGAGCGCTCCTGCTCCTCGGGGCCTATCACGGCGTGAATCCCGGGATGGGCTGGCTCTTCGCCGTCGCCCGCGGCCTGCAGGAACGGAGCCGGCGGGCAGTGCTGGCCTCCCTCCTGCCGATCGCGGGCGGCCACGAGCTGGCGATCGTGATCGTCGTCGTGGCCGTGGCTCTGAGCGAGCGCTACGTGCCGCCGCATGTGGTCCGGCTGGCGGCCGCCCTCGTCCTGGTCTCCTTCGGCCTCTACAAGCTGGCCCGGCCGCGCACGCACGTCCGCGGGTACGGCATGCGCGTCGGCGTCTGGGGACTTGCCGGCTGGTCGTTTCTGATGTCGAGCGCGCACGGTGCCGGCCTGATGCTGGCCCCGGTGCTGCTGGGACTGCCTGTGGCCGGCGGCTACCAGGATCTGCGTGCGTTGAGCGCGCAAGCCGGCCTCGCCGCCACGCTCCACGTGCTGGCGATGCTGCTAGTGATGGGCGCGGTCGCCGTCGTGGTCTACGAGAAGGTCGGGATCCGCATCCTCCGCAGGGCCTGGTTCAACCTCGACCTGGTCTGGTCGGGAGTTCTCCTTGCGGGCGGCGCGTTCACGCTCCTGACCGCTTAGGGTCTCCACGGTCAGATTTGGAGCGTCCCTGCTCGCGCAGCTTCTGCGCGCGTTCGAGCGCGAGCTTGCGCAGGCTGGCGTTGTCCACGATCACCTTCGGCCCGCGCACCTTGCGATCCCGCGCCTTGACGCGCGCCCGCTCGCGCTCGGGCAGCGAATCCAGGTCCTCGCTCATACACCGCAGATTAAGATGGCTCACGGTTTGAGCGAGGTCGGCACGACCGGTGCGGCGGTCACCCCGGACGCGGTCGAGCAGGCTGCTCGCGACCTCGCCCAGTTCCTTCGCCCAACTCCCCTCCAGTACTCGCGCGCTTTCACCGCCAAAGCCGGCTGCCATGTCCACCTCAAGGTCGAGGCGATCCAGCCAATCCGCGCCTTCAAGGTCCGGGGCGCCCTCAACAAGCTGATCCGGATGCACCCCGAGGAGCGCTCGGTGGGCGTGATCACCGCCTCCGCCGGCAACCACGGTCAGGGTGTCGCCTACGCCGCGGCCGCCTTCCAGGTTCCGGCGACCGTCTACGTCCCGGAGAGCGCGAATCAGCTCAAGGTGGAGGCGATCAAGCGGATGGGCGGCAAGGTGGTGCACGCCGGCCGCAGCTACCAGGACGCCTACGAGGAGGCGATGCGCGAACAGCAGCGCACTGGCGCCACTTTCGTGCACGCCTTCGACGACCCCCATGTGATCGCCGGCCAGGGTTCCCTGGCGGTGGAGCTGCTGGCCGACCTTTCCGAGTTCGACACCGTGCTCGTGGGCGTCGGCGGCGGCGGGCTGATCAGCGGGATCGCAACCTATCTCAAGGCACGTATGCCGGCTGTAAATGTGATCGGCGTCGAACCGGCCGGGGCCGACGCCCTCGCGCGATCGCTGCGTGCCGGCCACCAGGTGCAGCTGGAGAAGGTCGAGACCATCGCCGACGGCCTCGCCGCGAGTGCGCCAGGCAGCATCTGCTTCGAAATCGCCGAGCGGCTCGTCGACGACGTGATCACGGTCACCGATGAAGAGCTGCTTCGCGCCATCCGCCTGTACTTCACATGGGAGCACCTGCTGGCGGAACCGGCCGGTGCCGCGGGCCTGGCCGCTCTCCTCTACCACTACCGCCCCGCTCCCGCCGAAAGGGTCGTGGTGATCCTCTCGGGCGCCAACATCACAGATGAGGTGATGGTCAGGGCTCTGACATCCCGGTAAGGTGTTGCGAAATCTTTTGCAGGGGGTGCTGGATTGAAGGCCTATGTGCTGATCAACGCGTCGCCCGGGCGGGCACTCGAGGTTGCCAGGAAGATGCAGGGTCAGAGTGGGATCGTGGCGGCGGACGCGATCACGGGCGAGTACGACGTCATCGCCGTCTGCGAGGGCAGTGATGTCAATGCGATCGGGCAGCTGATCGTGGACAAGATCCAGAAGATCGACGGCGTCTTCAAGACGATCACCTGCCTGGTAGTGAAGTAGACAGCGGGGGAAGAACCTGCGGTTCCTCCCCCGGACCCTACCTCCCTTTTTGACGGCGCGACGTCTCCAACGCCTGGATGACAGACTCAATCGGCCCAGCAAAGCCGGGCCTACGCGCTGCGTTTTAGCTAATAAACCAGTGGATTTAGTGTGCTCCGCGGGCCGTTCCCGCTGGCAGGCGCACGTCGGAGCGGTACCAGGCGCAGAGCTCGAGGAGCCCCTCGTCGAAGCTGCCGATCTGCGGCGACCAGACGAGTTCTCGCCGCGTGCGGCCGCCGTCGTACAGGTGCGCCTTTCCCTGCAGGTCGACCGTCAGCAGGTTCGGCCAGCAATCGCTTCCCACCGGCGTCCGCAGCTCCCTGATCGCCGCCGCCACATAGGCGAAGTCATAGGGAAGCGAGCCGATTCGCGGCGGCACCCGCAGTATGTGTGCGGCCGTCTCGAACATCTCCCGCCAGGTTGCGTCAAAGCCACCCACGAGGTAGGTCGCACCCGGCCGGCCCCGCGTGACCGCCGCCGCCAGGGCCCGGCCGAGGTCGGCGCCGGCCAGGAAGGTCCGCGGCTCGCGGCCACCATTGACCAGACGAAGGCCGCCCCGCTCCAGCTCGCTGAGCATCCGTGCCAGGACGCGATCGCCGGCCCCGAACCCTGTGGCCGCCCGGACCACGATCACCTCGACCTCGCCGGCGTTCTTGCGCAGCCAGGCCTCCTCCTGGAGCTTCAGCCTCTCGAAGGGATGCGCCGGACGCGGAACCGTGCCTTCGTCGATCGGCAGCGGACCCTGGTGATCGGGCCCGTAAACCAGTGCCGACGAGAGGTGCACGAGCCGGCGAACGCCCGCGCGCCGGCAGGCGCCGAGGACGCGCGGGATCAGCGGGTGAGGGTCGCGCCCGGCTCGGAGCCGGTTGGCGATGTCCCAGGTCGGCGCGCAAAGAAGGACCGCCTGTGCCCCTTCCACCGCCGCCTCGATCTCGCCCGAGGCCTCCACGCCAACCGCCGCCGGCAGCGCGCGCAGGGCGTTGCGCCCCGCATACTCGGCGGCGCCGACCACGACCACCTTCACGGGTCGGTGATCCTAACCGCCAGGCGGCCGGATGTCTCCTCGTCGACGCCGTAAAGGCCGCCGGAGCAGTCCAGAAAGGAGGCCCCGGCGCGGCGGCCGATCGGCCCTTCCGAACGCGCGCAGGATCGCCGTCCGAACCTGCTCGACCATCCGCTGCACGCGCCGGTTGAGCTCCCACCAGGCGGGCGGATCGGGATCTATCGGCGGCCCGATCGAGATCCGTACCTGGCCGAAGAGGCGCAGGCGGTCGACGCCGAGGACAGCCACGGGGCAGATGGGCACGCCCGCCTGGAGCGCAAAGTGCGCCACCCCCTTCTTCAATGGGCGGAGCGCGCGCCCCTTCGAGTACTTGCCCTCAGGAAAGATGAGCACGTTGCCGCCCCGGCTCAGCACCTGGTAGACGCTGGTCACCCCGCGCTCATCGAGCTCGCCCTGGAGCGGCTGGATCGGGAAGACACCGAACTTGGGTACCAGCCACCGCTTCCAGCCCCGGTTGAACACGGTGTCGCGCCGGGCCATCGTGTAGACCATCGGACGCTTCGGGAAAACGGCGAGCAGGAACGCGGTGTCGAACCAGGCCTGGTGGTTGGCCGCGATGATGAAGGGCGGCGGCGGGATGTTCTCGAGCCCCTCGACCGTGGTCCGGAAGAAAGTGAAGATCAGGAAGCGCAGGATCGAGACGGCGACTCGGTAGAGCCACGGAGGCCGGTAGGGGTCCGGGTGGACCAGAGGGTCGAAGGCCGCTCCCGCCAGCTTCCCGGAGCCGATCGCGGTCTGGTACTCCGGTCCACGATAGGACCCGGCCGGCGGCCCTGGCTCGTCAGGGCGTTCGCGCTCACCCGGCAGGTGGGCGGCCTGAGTGGCAATTCGAGGCAGGTCGCTCTCGCCAGGCGCACCCGGCGAAGGATCAGCTGGCGAGGAAGTCTCCGACCGCTCGGTTGAACTCATCGGGCCTTTCCGACTGGGGAGTGTGACCGGCTCCGTCGATCACCGCCAGCCGGGACGAGGGCAGCAGGCTGTGGGCGCGCGTTGCATGCGTGACCGGAAACAGGGGATCGTCAGCGCCCCACACGAGCATCACGGGCATTCGCAGCTCACTCAGCCGGCCACTCAGATCGTGCATCCGGAAGAGCGCCGCTGGCTTTGCCATCGAGCGGACGGTGGCCAGGTAGGCGTCCGCGTAGCCCTCAGCCGCCAGCATTTCGCGGAGGTCGGCCAGGTAGGCGTCGTCGACCAACCGCTCGAGGTCGGTGGTGATCCTGCCGTAGCGGGCGGCCCAACGGCGGATGACTGTCGGCGGCACCCGGCTCACCGCTTCCTTTGCCACTCGCATGGCCGCCTCGCCGACCCTCGGCAGCAGCATCAGCGGATAGAAGAACTGGACCTTCGGGCGCCCCAACCCGAGAGAGTTGACGAGCACCAGCTTGGCCACGCGAGTGCGGTACTCGAGGGCCAGCTCGAGCGCAACCCGGCCGCCCATCGACGCCCCGACGACCACCGCCCGGCGAACGCCGATCGCGTCCAGGTAGCGCTCCAGCGAGCGCGCGAAATAGGAGATCCCGTAATTCACGGTTCGCGGTTTGTCGGTCCGGCCGAAGCCCGGGAGGTCGGGTGCCAGAACGCGGTGCTGACGGGCAAAGAAGGGCAGGTTGAACCGCCATTCGATGTACCCCGAGGAACCCAACCCGTGAACGAAAAGGATCGGCGGGGCGCCGCGGCCGCCGTACGTGTGGTGCAGCGTAAGGGCACCGACCCCGAGCATTGCGGACTCGAGCTTTGGATCGTTCACGTGGGAAGGATGACCTGAATGCCGCCCGGCCAGGATTCGATCGCGGCCGGCGTCATTCCCGCCTCGGCGGCGTCGGCATGGACCGTGATCGGATGCGCCGTCCTGACCTCGACCTGACGGACGCGATGCGTTTCCAGGGCCCGAGGCGGACGATGCTGGACGAGAGCGGCCAGGAAGTGGCCGACCATTGCCAGGCGGCTCCGGCCGCGATCGATTACCAGCTCGATGTAAGGGTCACAGGGATCGGCATCCCCGATCGGAAGCAGGGCGCCGATCGAGGGCGTGTTGGCGACGATGATCGAGACCGCTCTGCCTTCAAGCGCCACGTCGCCACTCACCTGGAAGTCGAAACTGCCGGCGACCGCCGTCTCCCGAAGTCGCTCCATGAATTCGCCGTAATGCAGGTCTTTGGCCGCCTCGCCGAGCGCGATCGTATCTCCGAAGATCCCGATCGCCGCCGCCTCCATGAAGTCCCGCCCATTGACGCGGCCGATCGTGACCGGCCGTGGCCGGCCCGTCTTGATCACGTGTATCGCCTCCTCGACGCCGGTGGGGAGACCCAGCGCCCGAGCGAAGTTGTTGAACGTCCCCAGTGCCAGGATGCCAAAGACAGTGCCGGTGCCCGCCAGCGCGCGCGCCACCAATCCCACGGTTCCGTCGCCGCCGCAGGCGATGACCAGCGAGCCGGCCGGCAGGTGCCGGGCGAAGTCCGCTTCGGGTGGGAAATAGACGACGCCGTACTCCGGGAACTCGCGGCGAAGTCGCGCGAGCAGCTCGTCGTCGACGGCGCCCGCGCCCGGATTCACGATCAGCAGGCGATCGCCGGTCACTGGCGAACCGGCTCCGGCATGCCCTCGACAACCGCCCCGCCCGCGAAGGTGCGGCTCGCGATCCGGACCGCGCCCGCGCCGTGCGCCGTCCAGCACTCTCCGTCCCAGACGGCGGCGGTCTTCTCGTCCAGCCCGAGCAGGACCATGTCCTCCGGCCCGTCTTGGATCGGCGTCTGCAGCCAGCGGTCGCCGAAGCGCTCGTAATGGGGCACCACGGCTGTGCGCGGGACGAGGCCCAGCGCCGGCAGGGCGCGTCGCGACTCGTGATCCGGCCAGCGCGCCATCACGAGCGTCCACGCGCAGAGCGCCATCGCCCCAGCCGAGGAGCCGCCGAGCGCCGCGCCCGCGCGCCAGGCGGTCGCGACCGCGTCCCAGACGTGGCTGCCGGCCAGCGTCTTGACCACGTGACCGGGGTCGCCGCCGACCAGGTAGAAGAAGGATCCCTGAGTGGCTTCCAGGGCGAGCTTCTCGTCGTTGGCGTCGCCGCGCTTGAGGACCGGTAGGTCGCGCACCTCGAGCCCCAGGCGGGCGAACCAGCGGATCGCGTTGGCCACCGCCAGGTCCGGTCGCTGGCGGGCGGCAGCGGTGGGCACCACGAACGCCGGGCCGTCGCCGGCGGCTTCGACGAGGAGCTCGTCCTGCGGCTCATTACCCGGCTGGAACTCCTCTCCCCCGTTGAGCACCAGGAGGCCCTCCATTCCCTCAGTACGATAGGGCCGACAATGACCGACCGCCCCGTCAGGGTGCGGATGGCGCCCAGCCCCACGGGCTTCGTCCACCTGGGGAGCGCCCGGACCGCCCTCTACAACCAGCTTTTCGCCCGCCGGAACCACGGTCGCTTCGTGCTCCGGCTGGAGGACACCGACGTCGAGCGCAACCGGCCCGAGTTCGAGCAGGGCATCTACGACGGCCTGCACTGGCTGGGTTTGCGCTGGGACGAGGGACCAGACGTGGGCGGTCCCTTCGGGCCCTACCGGCAGAGCGAGCGGATGGACCTCTACCGGGAGCGGGTGGCGACGCTGCTCCAGTGGGGCCACGCCTACCGCTGCTACTGCACTCGCGAGGAGCTCGAGGCCGAGCGGGAGCAGGCCGAACGGGAGAAACGGCCCTACCGCTACTCACGCAAGTGCCGCAGCCTGACCTCGGCGCCGCCCGGGCGGACCGAGTTCACAGTCCGCTTCAAGACGCCGCTGGAAGGAACCGTGGCCTGGGAGGACGCGATCCGCGGGCATGTGTCCTTCGATTTGAAGGACCTCGACGACTTCATCATCATGCGGGCCGACGCGACTCCGCTCTACAACTTCGTCGTCGCCGTCGACGATGTGGCGATGGAGATCACCGACGTCTTTCGGGGCGAGGAGCACGTCTCGAATACGCCGCGCCAGCTGCTCATCCTGGAGGCGCTAGGCGCCGAGCGGCCGCGCTACGCGCACCTGCCGGTAATCATCGGCAAGGACCGCGCCAAGCTGAGCAAGCGCAAGCACCCGGAGGCGCGGCTCGAGCTCTTCAAGGAGCAGGGCTACCTGCCCGAAGCGATGGTCAACTACCTCGCGTTACTCGGCTGGAACCCGGGGAGCGAGCGCGAGAAGTTCACGCTCACCGAGCTGGAGCAGGTCTTCGACCTGGCGCGCGTGCAGCGGTCGCCGGCCATGTTCGACTGGCAGAAGCTGGACTGGCTGAACGGGCAGTACATCCGCGACCTCTCCGAAGACGAGCTGGCCGAGCGCCTGCGGCCGTTCCTGCCCGAGCTTTCGCCCGAGATGATCCGCCGCGCGGTGCCCGCCCTCCAGGAGCGGCTGCCCAAGCTGGCCGAGGCGCGCGAGC
>CAZHAC010000060.1:0-13053 GCA_964529765.1 uncultured Actinomycetes bacterium | reverse complement strand
CGGCGATCGATCCGTCGGGCTGCCGGTAGCCCTTGAGCCCTTCGAAGATCGCCTGACCGTAATGGAGCACGGTCGCCGCCGGATCGAGCTCGAGAGCCGTCCGCTTTACGAGTTGCATGGGCTCCCAATCGTCGGCGGGCGTCCAGCGCGCGGTCACCATGTGCTCGGTGAAGACGCGTCCGAAGCCCAGGTTGCTCAGATCTGGCGTCGACGACACTTCAAGGCTCATGAGCGGTTTCTAGCAGACAGCGCCGTCGCGCGTTCATTTTGATGGTTCAGGCACTGGCCACCACTGGTCGGGGCGCAGGTCCTGGGCATCGACTACCACCCAACCCTCGGCGCCTTGGTGGAGGTGCGCTCGCCACTGCCTGAGCACGTTGACGAACGGTGGATTGCCTGAGCCGGCGAGCATTCGCTGCCTTACCCGCACCTGGAGCACCACCTCGGCGTCCTGTCCGCGCACACTTTGGTGGACGACCTGGCGGCTCTCCAACTGCTCCTCGCGCCGCACCCCCCGAGCCGCCATACCGGCCAGGTCGCGACGCACCACGACCAGCGCGCCTCCGCTCAATAGCCCAACGAGAGGCCGGTCGTCGGCGTGTGCGTAGGCGACGCGAAGCGCATCGTCGGCGCGTATGGCGGCGCCCGCAGCGAGCTCGGAGATCGGTGTCGGCCCTGGTGCCGGCGGCGCCGCGGCTGAGTGCGCTCGCACAGTCCCGCCCGCACACGCGGTCATCAGCAGGCAGCCGGCGATCAGAATCGATGGCAGCCTCACGGCTGCGCCTCCAGGTACGCCCGAACCAGGCGAGTTCCGAGTTCCAGGTAGGCTCGCCCGGTCCGCTGCCGCCCCAGCCCCGGCGCCACCCCACGCACGGCCGCCGCCAGGTCGCCGCGCTCGAAGAGCGGCAGCCGCACAAGTCGCTCGGGCGGCACCCAGCGCATCGCCCGCTCGACGCCCAGCACCGCGTCCAGCGCGGGCAGGTCTCCGTGCAGGACCAGCCAGCGGGCGTTTGCCGGAATCTCGTCGAGGGCTGCCACTGCTGCCCCAACTGACGCCTGCTCCAGCTCCGCCACCACCAGGTGCGCATGGGGCTCGGCCGCCATCCGCCGCATGCCGTGCCCGCCCACCCCAAACCCGCCTTCCCAGGCTCCCACCCGGATCCCGGCCTCGGCCCCGGCACTCGCAAAGAGCCGCCCCAGGCTGTCCACCAGGCGGGCGCCGAAGGCGGGAGCGGCCGTGCCTCGAACCTGGATCCGCAAGGGATCGCCAGCCCGGAAGACAGGCAGCAGGCGCGACAGCCAGCGCGGGCGCGGTTCCGGCTCGAGCTCCCTGACATCGCCAGGCGTTTCCGCCGCCTCGCTCTCGAGCACGGTGAGGTCGGGCGTCTCGGGGACCACCGCAAGGTCCGCGAAGCTGAAGCTGAAAGGCCGGGTAGCTGTCTCGATCGCCATCTCGGGCGGCAACGATCGCGCGAACACCATCCGCTCGAAAAGATTGCCTGTTAAAGCGATGCGGCTTGACGGGACGAGATGTCTCGTCTAGCCTTGACGCGGCATGAGGCGGCGCAGGACTCCGGCTGACGACACCCGCGACCGCATCCTGGCCTCCGCGCGCCGCCTGTTCGCGGACCGACCCGATGCGCCGGCCGGTGACGTGGCGCGGGCGGCCGG
The DNA here is from genome assembly GCA_964529765.1 of uncultured Actinomycetes bacterium. Classification (GTDB taxonomy): domain Bacteria; phylum Chloroflexota; class Dormibacteria; order Dormibacterales; family Dormibacteraceae; genus CAZHAC01. The sequence continues at coordinate 11,382 of CAZHAC010000060.1, read as the reverse complement.
CGTCTCGCGGGCCACGCTGCACCGTCACTTCGGTTCCAAGGGCGCACTTCTGCGGGCCGCCGAAGTCGAACCCGAGCCGGGCGCCCGAGAGCGTGCGCTTGCCGCCGGCATCGAACTGCTCGCCCGCGACGGCCTTGCCCAGCTGTCGATGGATGAGCTCGCGGAACGCTCTGGCGTCTCGCGCGCCAACCTCTACCGGCTCTTCCCGGGCAAGTCCGCCCTCTTCCGTGAGCTGGTGCGCGTCTATTCGCCGCTGCAACCCATCGGCACGACGGTGACCGAGCTCATGGACCAGCCTCCCGAGGTGGTCATGCCCGCCATCGCCCGGGCCGCCGGTCGTCATCTCGAAGGCCGAATCGGGCTGGTTCGCTCGCTGCTCTTCGAGGTGTCAGGGCCCTCCAGCGAAGCCGCCGGCGCCCGGGAGCTCGCCATAGAGGAGGCGCTGGGCCCGCTCGCCGCCTACCTGCTGAAGCAGATGCAGGCGGGCAAGCTGCGCCCGATGCATCCCCTCCTGGCCATGCAGTCCTTCGCCGGGCCGATCGTCTTCCACCTCGTGCTCCGGCCGTTTGCCGAGAGCCTGCTCGGCTTCGACATGCCGGTTGAGGAGGTCGCCGGCGAGCTCGCCCAGACCTGGGTCGCGGGCATGCGTCCAGACAAGGAGGTCCAGAAGGGATGACGGAACCGCGCTTTGCCGTTGAGGTCGACGGCATTGTCAAGTCGTTCGGTGACCTGCGCGCTCTTGACGGCGTCTCCCTGAGGATTCGCGAGGGCGAGATCTACGGTCTCCTTGGGCCCAACGGGTCAGGCAAGACGACGTTGATCAGGTCTCTGGTCGGCCTCGTCCAGCCGGAGGCGGGAACGATCCAAGTCCTCGGCCAGAAGATGCCGAACGTCGACGTTCTCGGGCAGGTCGGTTACATGACACAGGCCGCCGCCCTCTATCCCGATCTCTCGGTCGAGGAGAACCTGCGCTTCTTCGCCGCGATTGCCGGAGCCGAGGGCGGGGTCGACGCCGCGCTTGAGTTTGTCGAGCTGACCAGTCGCCGCGACTCGGTCGTATCGACGCTGAGTGGTGGGATGCGGACCAGGGCGTCACTCGCCTGCGCGCTCGTGCACCGCCCGCGTCTACTCCTCCTCGACGAGCCGACGGTCGGGGTCGACCCCCAGCTTCGCGCCCAGCTCTGGGACCGCTTCCGGCGTATGGCGGACCTCGGCACGACGATTCTCGTGAGCAGCCATGTCATGGACGAAGCCGAGCGCTGCGAGCGGCTGGGCTTGATCCTGTTCGGTCGCCTGCTCGCCGAAGGCTCCTCTCGTGCCCTGCAGGAACAGGCGAGAGCGCGGAACCTGGAAGAAGCCTTCCTCACGCTTTCAGAGGTGCGGTCATGAACTCAAGGCGCGTCCTCGCCATCACCAAACGCATCCTGATCGGCTTCCGGCGCGACCGGCGCACCCTCGCTCTCCTATTCGTCGCCCCGATCCTGATCCTCGGCCTCTTCGCGTTGATACTCCGGGGCGGCAGCACCAAACCCGATATCGACGTCGTCAACCTCGACCAGGGCCCGCTGGGGAGTGCGGTGGCCCAGCAGCTGCTCGATTCGACGCGCGTGCACGCGAGCGCGACCGACGCGGCCACGGCCGAGAAGCGTCTCGAGGACGGCTCAACCGCCGGCTATGTGCTCCTGCCCTCGGGCTTTACGCAAACCGCCATCGGCGCTCGCGAGATCGCGCCCGAGGTGCACCTGGAGGGCAGCCAGCCGGGGCTCAACCAGCCGGTCGTCCTGGCTCTCAACGAGGCGCTGGTGAAAGCGGTTCAGCAGCTGCCCGGCGGCAGCGCAGCCGTCGCCGGCGGTACCCCGAGACTCGACGTCAGGACCACGTACCTGCACGGCGGTGCCAACCTCGACACCCTCGACTATTTCGGTGCCGGCTTCGTCGGGCTCGTCGTCTTCTTCCTGGTCTTCGTCATCACGATCGTCTCTTTCCTGCGCGAGCGCAGCCAGGGGACGCTGGAGCGCTTGATGGCGAGCCCGCTGCGCCGGGGCGAGGTGGTTGTCGGGTACATGCTCGGATTCAGCATCCTGGCCATGCTGCAGTCGGTCGAGGTGATCGCCTTCGGTCTTTACGTCCTCCACATCTATGACGCGGGTCCAGCCTGGCTGATCTTCGTCCTCACCCTTCTGCTGGCGCTGGCGGCCGTCAACCTCGGCATCTTCCTGAGCATGTTCGCCCGGACCGAGTTCCAGGCCGTGCAGTTCATCCCCATCGTGATCGTGCCCCAGGTGCTGCTGAGCGGCATCGTCTTCCCGCTGAGCACCGAGCCCGGGTGGATGCAGTACGTCTCGCGCGCCCTGCCGCTGACTTACGCGGTCGACGGACTGCTTCAGGTGATGGTCCGGGGGGCCGGGCTGGAGGCTGCGCGCGTCCAGCTGGACACGACGGTCATGGTTGGCTTCGTGCTCCTGATGATCGTCGCCTCGGCGGCGACATTGAGGCGCCGGGTCGCCTGATCATGTAGAGATCCGAGCCCGCGTCGCCGTCGCCGCCCTCGCGCTGCAGTTGACCTTCGGACTGGTCTTCACCTGGGGAGCGCTGGCGCCCCACGTCCGCGCGACCGATCACTGGCCGGACGTCCTGATCGGCGCCGTCTTCTCAGCAACCCCCCTCGGTTACGGCACCGCAGCCGTGCTCGGCGGCCGCCTCGCCGATCGCTTTCCGCCGCGCCGGCTGTGCTGGGCCGCGGTAGCGCTCCTTCTGATCGGCTTCGGCGCCGCTTTCCTCGTCCCGTCGCCGGCCACGATCGTCGCCGGCTACTCCTTTGTCGGGCTCGGTCTCGGCGGCGGTATCGCTTTGACCGGCGCCCTTGGAGCGGCAACGCAAGCCTTCCCGCGCCGCGCCGGTTCTCTCGGGGGCCTGCTGACAGGCACCTACGCCTTGGGCGCTGTGGTCCAGGTGCCAGTAGTCCAGTTCCTGGCGTCGACCCACTACTGGGTCGACGTCCTTCGACTTGTGGGCTCGGCCCTCGCCTTGCTCGCGATCGCGTCGGTGCTGCTGATGCCTTCGTTGCCGGCCCCGGTCCACGCCGCCGGCCGTGACCGCGCCCCGTTGCTTTCGGTGCTCCTCCGTCCACGCATCCTGACCGGGCTTCTGATCGAACTCACGGCGACGCCAGTCGGCGCCTACGCGTTTGTCTACGCCGGCCTCTACGCGCTCGGTTTGGGACTGGGCGGCGGCGTCGCCGCCGGTGCTTTGGTGGCGGCGTCGATCGGCAATGCGAGCGGCCGCCTGGGCGGCGGGCTGCTGGCCGACGCCATCGGCAGCGAGCGCGTCCTGGTGGGCATCTTCATGTGCGAACTGGCCGCCGCCCTCCTCGTCGTCACGGGCTCACCGCCAGGCGTCGTGCTGGGATCGTTCGGCTGCGGCTTCGCGCTCGGCGGCGCCGCCGGTGCGATGGCCCGGATCGCCGCCGACGCCGCGCCCGACGCGCCGCACAGTGCGTTCGGCCTGCTCTTCGCCGGCTTCGCCGGTGGCGCGCTGGTGGGTCCAGTGCTGGGCGCCGCCCTCGGCCACGGCAGTCTGCCCTGGATCGCACTCGGCTTGCTGGCGCTCCCTGGCATGGCCGCCACGCTGGCGCGCCGCGGGCTGCCTAGCGCCGCGCCTCGGCCGGGTCCTGCGAGAGAACCACGAACGTGATCCCGAGCAGCACCGCGACCCCACCTTCGAGGTAGTCGAGCCTGTACCCCTCGGTCAGCAAGAGCCGCGCCACCATCGAAAAGGCGACGTAGATCCCGCCGAGTACGAGCGCGATCTTGAAACGCCGGCGAACGAGCCGCAGCTGCTGGCGAAGCCCGCCGGGCCGGATGGAGAGTATGGCGATGGCGACCAGGGGCAGCAGCACCAGCCCGAGCAGCACACCCCTCATTCGCCGCAGTGTGCCACGTGAGTAAGCTGGCGGGCATGTGGCTGGCCTGCTCGCAGAACTGCGGCTCGCGGCTCTTCCGCGCGCTTTTCACCGAAGTCGACATCGACGCCGAGGGCACCTACCAGGACCATCGGATCGTCCAACCCGGCTACCTGTGCCTGGGCTGCGGCGCTCCCGCCTTCGACCTCGGTGAGGTGCCGGCGGAGCGGGCGGCGGAAGAGGAGGAACGTCTGGCCGAGGAGGCCGGCCAGGCCGTCGACGTCCTCTGCCCGACCTGCGAGACGCTGATCACGGTCGTGCCGGGCGAAGAGTGCCCGGCCTGCGGCACCCCTCTGGAGGTCGCTTAGCCCCGCCGGCCACTCAGCGCTTTTCTGGCCGGCGGCGCACAGCGGCCCGGAATCGCGCTCCTCGAGCCGGCCGGCTGCCGGCAGCGGGCCTAATAGTGGCTTAGCGGGTGCCCGCCGCAACCCCCGTACGCTCGAGCGACGCCGTGCCCGCGAGGATCCCGAGCATCCAGCGCGCGGCGGCGGCGTCCCCGGCCGCGACTGCGGCCCGCAGCACCTGCACGGCCTCAGGTGTGTTCAGGTCGTCGTCCATGGCCGCGCGGAACCTCTCGGCGAGCTCTCCAACCGGCTGCTCGCCCCCAGCCCGCGCCCCGGGCACTTGCCCCGCGGGGCCCGCCCCCGCCCCCCGCGCCTCCCCTTCCAGGTATCCGGCGCGGGCCAACAGCTCCCGCACCCGCTCGGCCAGCGCCTGGGCACGGTCCAGCTGTCCCCAGCGGAACTCCCAATCGCGGCGATAGCGGTGGGACGCCAGCATGAGCCGGACCGCGGCCGCGGAAGCCCGCTCAAGCAGCTGTGGCACCACCACCAGGTTCCCGAGCGACTTGCTCATCTTGTGCCCCTGGTACCGGACCAGCCCAGCGTGCATCCACACTCGGGCAAAGGGAACAGTGCCTGTTAAGGACTCGCTCTGCGCCCGCTCCGACTCGTGGTGCGAGAACTGCAGGTCGCGCCCACCTCCGTGCACATCAAGCGTGGGGCCCAGATAGCGCATCGACATCGCCGAACACTCGATGTGCCACCCTGGCCGCCCGTCGCCGAACTGCGACGGCCAGGCCGGCTCGTCCGGCTGAGACCGCCGCCACAGGGCAAAGTCGAGCGCATCCCGTTTCGCCCCCGGGCCGACGCTGCCCAGCAGCCCCTCGTCCCTGAGCTTGGCGATCATCGAGCGCCGCGACCGGTGCGAGAGCGATCCGTAGGCCGGGTACTGCGAGGCGTCGAAGTAGACGGCGTCAGTCTGGTAGGTGAAGCCCCGCTCGGCCAGCCCCGTAACCGCCTCCAGGATTGAAGGGATCTCGGTCGAGACGGCCGGCATAACGTCCGGGCGCCGCCAGCCGAGCGCGTCCATCTCGGAAAGGAACGACGCCAGCTGCCGGGCCGCGAGCGAGGTCCACTCCACCTTGTCGCGGCGCGCCCGCTCGAAGAGCGGGTCGTCCACGTCGGTCACGTTCTGGACGTAGCGCACACGCACTCCCGAGGCCTCGAGCCACCGGATGAGCACGTCGAACGCCATGAAGGTGAACGCGTGCCCGAGATGGCCCGTGTCGTATGGCGTCACCCCGCACACGTACAGCTTCAACTCGGGCTGGCCGTCGGCGCCACTCGAAAGCGGCACCGGGACCAGGGTCCGCGTCAGCGAGTCGTAGACGCGCAGGCGCGGCGCGGCCATAGAAGCGCGACTACCTACAACAGCAGAGCCTACGAGCCGGCGGCCAGGGAAGCGGTCGCCTCCGCCCGCAGCGCCTCCGCCTTGTCCGTCCGCTCCCAGGGCACCTGCAGGTCATCCCGTCCGAAGTGCCCGTAAGCGGCAGTCGGCTGGTAAATCGGCCGGCAAAGGCCGAGCGTGCTGATGATCGCGGCCGGCCGCAGATCGAAGTGCCGCCGAATCAGCGCCAGGATTTCCTCCTCCGCCACCGCGCCGGTCCCGAAGGTCTCGACAGCGATCGAGGTGGGATGCGCCCGCCCGATCGCGTAAGAGACCTGAACCTCGCAGCGCTCGGCGAGTCCGGCGGCCACCAGGTTCTTGGCCACGTAGCGCGCCGCGTACGCCGCCGAGCGGTCGACCTTTGACGGGTCTTTGCCGGAGAAAGCGCCTCCACCATGGCGGGCAACGCCTCCGTAGGTGTCGACGATGATCTTGCGGCCGGTCAGACCGGCGTCGGCTGAGGGCCCACCGACCTCGAAGCGGCCGCTCGGGTTGACGTAGATCTTGGTCTGGGCGTCGACCAGCTCGGCCGGCAGCACCTTCTCGATCACCAGCGAGCGCACGCCCTCATAGATCTCCCCGCTCGTGATCTCGCGCCGATGGTGGGTGGAGATCACCACCGCGTCGACGCGTTTCGGCTTGCCGAGCTCGTACTCGACGGTCACCTGCGACTTGCCGTCCGGTCGCAGCCAGGGCAGCTCGCCACTCTTGCGGGTCTCCGCCAGGCGCCGCGTCAAGCGGTGCGCGAGCGAGATCGTGAGCGGCATCAGCTCCGGCGTCTCGGTGCAGGCGAAGCCGATCATCATCCCCTGGTCGCCGGCCCCCTGGAGCTCGAACGGGTCGTCCTCCAGCTCGCCGGTCCGCTCCTCCAGCGAGTGGTCGACGCCGGCCGCGATGTCGGGCGACTGCTCCTTCAGGTAGACCTGGAGCAGGGCGTGGTCGGCGTCGAAACCCAGGTCCTCGCTGTCGTATCCGATCCCGCGGATCGTGTCCCGAATCGTCTTGTGGATGTCGAGTTCGGCGTGGGTCGTCACCTCGCCGATCACCACACAGAGCTCCTTGGTGATCGCCGTCTCGCAGGCCACCCGCGACTCCGGGTCCTGGGCGAGCATCCCGTCGAGGACTGCATCCGAGACCTGGTCACAAACCTTGTCCGGGTGGCCCTCGGTCACCGACTCTGAAGTCAACAAGTACGAGCGCGAAGAACCGAATGAGGTGGACATTGAGCGCTGGCTAGGATACCGGATGACCTTCCGGCCAAGGAGCGCGTCGTTAGCTGACGTGCTGCTCGTCATCGACCCCCATCAGCTTGGCCTGGAGGGCGAAGATGTCGTCCAGGACGCGCTCCGTCCGGCGCCCTTCGAGGCGGTGGTCGGGGATCAGCCCCGCCTGCCCAAGGAGGGTGCGCAGGCTGTCAGCGAGTGGCGCGTTAACGCGCTCCTTTCCCTCCAGGAGCGCGTTTTCGAGTACCTGCAGGCAGCGATCGAGTGCCAGCAGCCGGGCGCGCTCGCTGCCGGTCATGCTCCCAGCACCTGTACGCGCCCGCCCACGACCCTCACGGAGACGCGGGGCAGCGCCGGCAGCGCCTGCTCGTAAGCGTCGCCGGCGAACCTTCCCTGGGCATCGAAGGAGCGGTTGTGGCACGGGCAGTCAAGCGTCTTTTCGGCCCCGTTCCAGATCAGCTCGCACGGCAGATGCGTGCAAACCGCGGACAGACCGCGCACCCGCTCGCCCTCTCGGAAGAGCACGGCGGGGACCGCTCCGGCCCGGAAATGGACCGCTTGCCCCTCCGGCAGCGCCGCCAGGGGGCCCGCGTCGAACCAGATGCCGGTCGTCGGCGTGATCTCGCCGGGATCGAAGTAGGAGACCCCGCCCGAAGCGGGCGCATTGGCACCCCTCGAGGGGTGGCCGGTCCCGGTTCCGAGCAAGCCGCTGAAGCGCGCGATCGCCGCCGCCCCAGCGGCGCCCGTGGCTGCCGCCAGCCCGGCCAGCAGCGCCTCCCGGCGGCTGAAGACCCGCGGCGGCTCCCCGCGTTCCTCGCGCAAGCGGTTCTTGAGGTTCTTTCGGAAGCCTGGAGCCATGCGCGGATAGGGGTCGCGGAGGGCGGCCAGCCGGGCCGCCGCCATGATCGCCTCCCGCTCGGCCGAATCGTTCGGTCCGACCTTGAGCCGCCGCCCGGCCAGCAGGTCGCGGACGATCCGCTCCATCCGCTGCTCGAAATGCTCGTCAGCCATCGAGCTCGACCTTGGCCGCCGCGCGCAGAGCTCGCAGCTGCATGACTTTGATGCCACCGACGGTGCTGCCGGTCTCGGCCGCGACTTCCCGGAGCGAATAACCGCGCAGGAAGCGCAGCTCGAGTACACGCCGGTAGTTGGCGGGCAGCCTGTCGAGGATCCGGTTCACGCGCTCGGCCGACGCCACGCTGCCGAATTCTGGCGGCGGCGGGGCCGCCACCTCGTCGCGCAGCTCCTCCTCCGCCAGTCCAAAGCGGGTTGCCCAGAACTGGCTCAGCGCCGAGCGCGCGGTCGCGAACAAGTAGGCGCGGATGGAGGCGGGACTGGCGCTCGCGCGCAGGCGCGGGATGGCCTTTAGCGCCACCTGCTGCGTCAGGTCCTCGGCGTCGGCCCGGTTGCCGACACGGGCAAAGATGAACGCGTACACGAGCTCCAGCTCCTCGAGCGCGATGTCCTCGGAACGCAGGGGCGCCGGCGGGAACTCGACCAGGTCGCCGGCTTCTTCGAGCTCCTCTGGCATCAGCCCCCCCTCAGCTCCGCGCAAGCGATCGCCATCGCGCTGACCACGCTGCCGGTGCCGGTCATGTGGCCGGCACCGGCGTTTACGCGCGGACTGGGGGGCGTGGGAGCGGCGTGCGAAGCGGCCGGGGTCTCAACCACCCCGGCCAGCCCGCCGCAGGGCGCCTGCAGGAGGCCAACCCCGACCAAGCCGAAGCCGCGCCTCACTTCGAGTCTCCAAATACCTCGAGTTATTTGCTACCGGAGGTATACCGCAACGAGTTACATCGCACGCTACATCGAGGGTTCGGCGAGCCGGCGCCGGCGCCGCCAGACGAGCCAGCCGAGCAGGGCCACCAGCAGGTAGGGACCGGCGACCACGAACACGACCACAAGCGCATTCAGGGTCTGCACGAAGTAGTGGACGCCGTTCCAGAGGGCCGTGAGCAGGCCCCACTCGTCCTGCGGCGGCTTGGGCGCGGCGATTCCCACCTCCCGGATCGTGACCTGGACGGTGGAGAAGCCGGTGGCGTGATCGAGATAGTCGATCTGCCCTTTGAGCTGCTCGACCTGCTGCGTGTACTGCCCGAGCTGGTTCTGGACCGAGAGGATGTCCTGGATCGACTGCACCCGCTGGAGCAGGGCGAGCATCGCGTCACGCTCCGCCTGCGCGTTGGCGAGGCGGGCCTGGAGATCGACGTACTGCTGGCTCACGTCCTGCGAGCTGACGTTCAGCTGCTGGACGGTGCCCATCTGGCGCAGCCGATCGATGGTGTCCTGGAAGCGATCGGAGGGCACCGAAAGGGTGACCGTGCCCGATTTGATGCGGTCGCTGTCGGTCGCGGCGTTGCTCGCCGAGACGACGCCACCCTCCTCGCCAGCGAGCGCGATCAGGGATGAATAGCTGGTGTCGAAGCGGCCGTTGCTGACCTGCAACGCCACCTGTCCGTTGCGGATGACCTTCGAGCCCTGAGCGCTCGGCGGCACGATCGGCACCGCGGTCGAAGCGTCAGTACTCTTCTGCGGCCCCGCCGGCGGAGCGATCGCCGCCGCCCCAGAACGTGCTGCCGCGGCCCCAGTACCGCTCGGTGAATTAGGGCCTGGGCCAGCAACGCCCGACTGCGCCGACTGCGCCGGCGTAGCGGGCGATCCGGAATTTCCGCCACAAGCCGCTACCAGCAAGACCAGGGACAAGACCAGGAATCCCGCGGCCGGGGGCCGCACCCACCTGTGTTTGTTCATGCGCAACGGAACGCTTCTGGGCGCCGCAGGTAACAATGGGGGGCTTCGATGCTCCAGGTACGAGAGCTCGCGGTCGAGGTCGCGGGCCGGCGAACGCTCGAGGGCGGCTCGTTCACGATCCGTCCGGGCGAGAAAGTCGGATTGGTCGGGCTGAACGGCGCCGGCAAGACAAGCCTGCTCAAAGTGCTCGCCGGCCAGACAGCGCCGGCCAGCGGGCTCGTCTCTCGAAGGGGGACGCTCGGCTATGTCCCCCAGAACCCCCGGCCGCGCTCGGCGGGGGACGTGACGGCGGTGGCCCACGTCCTCTCCGGCCGCGACCTCGACAAGGCAGCGGCGGAGCTGGCCCGACTCCAGCGCCTGATCGAAACCGACCATTCGCCTGACAACCTGCATCGCTTCGCGGAAGCCGAAGAGCGGTTCCGCGCCCTGGGCGGCTACTCGGCGGAGGCCGAAGCGCGCCGGATCATGGTCGGCCTGGGCCTCGCCCTCGACCGCACCGATCTCTCGCTCGGCGTCCTCTCGGGCGGCGAGCGCCGTCGCGTCGAGATTGCTCGGGTCCTCTTCGGCGAAAGCGACGTGCTCCTGCTCGACGAGCCAACCAATCACCTGGATGTCGACGCCAAAAACTGGCTGATGTCGTTCCTGCGCGGCTATCGCGGCGCGCTGCTGGCTGTCAGCCACGACCTCGACCTCCTGGACAGCGCGATCACGCGCGTCCTCCACCTCGAGGACACCGCCCTCACCGAGTACCGCGGCACCTACTCCCAGTACCGGAAGGCGCGCGCGGCCGAGGAGGCGCGCCAGGCCAAGCTGGCCGAGCGCCAGCAAGAGGAGATCACCCGGCTCTCGACGCTGGCCGAGGTGATGCGCCGGCAGACCGCAAAGCGAGCCCGCACCGCGCACTCACTCGACAAGCGCGTCGAGCGCCTGCGGGCCGAGCAGGTCAGCGCGCCCAAGCGCGAGCGCAAGATTCGGGTCACCTTTCCACCGCCTCCGCAGGCTGGCCGGGTCGTTCTCGAGGCAGAGGGCCTGACCAAGGGCTACGGCGGGCCGCCGGTCTTCCGGAACCTGGGCTTCGACCTCGAGCGTGGTCAGAGGCTCCTGGTCATGGGTCTGAACGGCGCCGGGAAGACCTCGCTGCTCAGGATTTTGGCCGGCGAGACCGAGCCGGACGCCGGCCGCTTCCGTTTCGGGCACAACGTATCAGCCGGCTATTACGCCCAGGAGCACGAGGGCATCAGCGCCGGCCGCACGGTCCTCTCGCACATGCGCGAAATGGCCAGCTTGCCCGAGCCACAGCTGCGCGCCCTCCTAGGCATGTTCGGGCTGACGGGCGACATGGGAATGCAGGACGCGGGCACGCTCTCGGGCGGCGAGAAGACCAAGCTGGCCCTGGCCCAGCTGGTCGCCGGCCGCCACAACCTGCTCCTCCTCGACGAGCCGACCAACAACCTCGATCCGCCCTCCCGGACCGCGGTTGCCACGGCACTCGCCGCCTGGCCGGGCTCGATCCTGCTCGTCAGCCACGACACCGAGTTCGTCGAGGCGCTGCGGCCCGACCGGGTCCTGATGATGCCCGAAGGCCAGCTGGACTACTGGGACGCGGGGCTGCTGGAGCTCGTGAGCCTCGCCTGATCCGTGGCAGCATCTAGCAGCGTGAATCTGCGCTACGACGTCCTGGTCGTCGGCGCCGGAGCCGTCGGCCTCGCCGTCGCGCGA
>CAZHAC010000059.1:0-13471 GCA_964529765.1 uncultured Actinomycetes bacterium | reverse complement strand
ACCTGCAGTCGCTGCACACCACGCTCGGCATCACCGTCAACGAGAACGAGCCGCTACTGCTCGGGGACTTCGAGAACCTTCTCGACCGCCTCGCGCCCTCGGCGGTGGCCTACCTGCACGACGACTTCGGCCGGCGTGTGGGCGTTCCCCTGGACGAACCGGCCAACGGACACGCGCACTGCCGTCTGCTCCTCCTCGCGCCCAGCCAGACCCTTTTGGTCGAGGACGGCCGCCTTCTGCTCGGCCGCTGGCAGTCGGTATTCGCGGTCGAGCTCGACGGGCCCCGGAAGCGGGAGCTCGCGGTCCAGCTCGAGGGGGACTTCAGCAACCGGCCCAAGCCGCGAGTCGACGGCGAACTGCTCGAACAGGAGCTGAGCCGCCAGCTCGAGGTAGATCCGGAGCCGCTCCGAGAGCCGATGCGCCGGCTGGTCGAGGCGGGAGGCAAACGGATTCGCCCGGCCCTGGTTGGACTCACCGGGCGCCTCGGGCCCAACTACGACCCACTGCGCACCAGCACGCTGGCGGCCGCGGTCGAGCTGATCCACTCGGCCACGCTGGTGCACGACGACTACGTCGACGAGGCGCCCGTTCGCCGCAGCCGGGCCACTGTGGCCGCCCTCGAGGGCCCGCGACGCGCTATCGAGGTCGGCGACTACTACTTCGCCAAGGCGACGCGCGTCATCGCCGAGCTCGGCTCGCCGGCCGTGACCTCGACCATCGCCGAGGCTATGGAGGCCATCTGCGCGGCCCAGATCGACGACGTCGCGCTGAGAGGCAGCTATCCCGGCGACCATGCCTCTTACCTGAAGGTCGTGCGCGGCAAGACCGCCGCGCTGATGGCGGCCGCCTGCGCCTCCGGGGCTCAGCTTTCGGGGACTGATCCCGAGACCGTGGATCGGCTGCGACGCTTCGGTGACATGCTCGGGATCGCCTTCCAGATGGCCGACGACATCGTCGACTTCAGCGGCACTTCCGGGAAGCAGGCCGGCCAGGACATCCGTGAACGAACCCTCTCGCTGCCGCTCATCTTTGCGACCGAGCACAAAGAGCTCGGCAGGGAGGTCAGGGCGCTGCTCGATGGACCTCTCAGCGACGACCACGTCGAGCGGGTGACCGAGCTGGTGAAGGAGTCGGGCGCGCTCGAGCGGGCCGGTCACGAGGCGCTGGCCCTGGTCGAGATGGCCGTTCAGGAGCTGGACTTCATCGAGCTGGACGGGGTGCGCGACCCCCTTCTGGACCTGGCTTATTCAGCTGTCAATCGCAGCAGCTGATTCTCGAAACGGACGCCGCTCCGCCGGGCTGACCTTCTTCCTCCTCGGCGTCGGCTGCTTCCTCGCGCTCTACCTGCCGCAGCCCCTTCTCCCCGAGCTCGACCGCCAGTTCCATACACCGCCCAGCATCACGGGCCTGGTCATGACGGCCGCCCTGCTCGGCTTCGCGTTCGCCGGCCTGCTCGGGGAGGGCGACCCCCAACGGACTCTGCGGCGCGCGATGTGGCTGACGGTCGCTGGCAGCATCACCGCCGCCCTCAGCCCCCATTTTCTGGTCCTTCTGGCGGCGCGGACGATCGAGGGAGTCGGGGTCGGGCTGCTGGTCGCGGGCGCGCTCGCCGAAGTGCCGCGGCGGCTGCCCCCTCTCGAGGCCGCGCGCGTGAACGGCGCCCTGATCGCGGGCACGGCAATGGGCGGCCTCGGCGGCCGCGCCGCCGGTTATAGCGGCCTCTTCCTGAGCTGGCGCGGCGCCTTCCTGGTCGGCGCCGCCGCCACCCTGGCCTTGGTCGGCATGACGCTCACCTGGCTGGGCCGTGACACCGGAAGCACCCGGTCTGAATCGGAAGGTAGCGGACACGGGCGTCTACCCCTGTCGCTGGTGGCGGCCGGGCTTTTCATCCTTTTCGTGAACGTCGGTCTCTTCGATCTCCTCCCCTACCGCCTCACCGGCCCCGTCTTCCGGCTCCGCCCCGAGCAGGCCGACCTCGTTTACCTCGTCTACCTGCTGGGCGCGGGCTTCAGCTTCCTGACTGGGCTCGCGGTCGGCCGCTGGGGAGCGCGCGTCGTGATCATGGCGGTGGCGGCGGGCGGGGTCGGCGCGCTGCTCCTGCTCCTGACCAACCAGCTCGCCTTCGCCGTGGCCGGAGCGGCGGGCTCGATCTGCGCGACCACCGGCCTCCATTCCGCCCACAGCGGCTGGGTGGCCCGCTACGGCCGGACAGCGGTAGGCCGCTACCTGACCGTCTACTACATCGGCGGGGCGGCGGCGGCGCCGCTCACGGCCTATACGTTTCAGCGCTGGGGCTGGCCAGGCGTGATCCTGCCTCTGGCCGGGGCCTGGAGCCTGGTCGGCCTACTCGCGCTCACCCGTCAGCAGCCCGACCGTCCCGAGCGTCAGCAGCCGGATCGCAGGGTTGTGCCACCCGGCGCGACCGGCTAGTGCAAGCAGCTGCTCGGGCGTCCGGTAGGAGTCGATGGTGTCGCTCAGGTAGCGGTAGGCGCGGCGGTCGCCGCTGACCAGGCTGCCGATCGCCGGCAGGGCGGTTCGCAGGTAAGCCCGGTAGGCGGTTCCGACCAGCCCGGAGCGGGGCTTGACGAACTCGAGCACGACCGCCCGGCCACCCGGGCGGAGCACCCGCAGCATCTCCGCCAGGCCCCGCTGCGGGTCGGCCAGGTTCCGGAGCCCGAACGAGATCGTGGCGGCGTCGAAGCGGCCGCTGTCAAAGGGCAGCGAGAGCGCGTCGCCGCGCACGTAGCACGGGCCGGGGGCGGTCCGGGCAGCCACTTCTAGCATCCGGCTCGAGAAGTCGAGTCCCACGACCTCGCCAGATTTCCCCACCCTCCGCTGAAGCTCGAGGGCAAGGCGGCCGGAGCCGCACGCAACGTCGAGGGCGGAGCCGCCCGGCGGCAGGCTAGTCGCGTCAGCGGCCAGCCGCCGCCAGCGCGCATCGCTCCCGCCCGAGAGCAGTGTGTTGAGCAAGTCGTATCGCGACGCGATCCGGTCGAACATCGACTGAACCGCCGCCGGATCGCGCTCGCTCATCCTGGCCTTAGGAACGCCAAGCTTGACCAGTCCAAACGTTTTGCGTAGGCCGGGCTTTGCCCGGCCGTTTGAGTTGTCTTTGCCGCTGACCAAACGTAGCGCCGAGCGGAAGGGGTCCGTGGGGAAACCATCGGGGTTTCCCCGCGCTTATCGACTGAACGGCGGCTGGATCCCGCTCGGTCACCGCGGGTCCGAGTGCCAGGCGTCGAGAACCCGCCTCTCCTTGTCCGGGTCGATGCCGGCTTGTGGGCGGACGCGCCCTGTGGAGTCCACCGGGGCGTGTGCCGCGCCCTGGCTCCGCGCCCAAGCCAGCGTCTCGGCGATGGTCTGCTCGACCGGTCGAAAGGTCAGCCCCTCCCCGATCGCTCGTGCGTTGGGCATGTCGAAGAGGGTTCCGTCGCCGGATGGAAGCCAGAGTGGCAACTCGTTCCAGGGGCCGACCTGGTGTTGGAGCAGGAAGTCGTCGGGCACCCACGTGAAGGTGGCGTCGCTGCCGGCCACTTCCCGGCAGGCCCCGAGGAAGTCGCCCAGCGTCAGTGGTTTCTCGGGCCCGGTGCAGTTGAACGTGCCACTCAGGCCGCGCTCGGCGCAGTCCAGGATCCACTCGGCCTGGTCGCGCGCGTGGATGAACTGGACTTGGTAGTCGGGCGACGACGGCGCCAACACCTCGCCGCCACGCGCGACGCGAAGCGGCCAGAACGTGAAACGATTGGTCGGATCCCAGGGCCCGACGATCAGGCCGCTGCGAACGTTCAGGACTCGGCTCTCGCCGAACTCCTCGACCGAGACCCGTTCACAGACCGCCTTCAGCGCGCCGTAGTCGCGGGTCACGTCCTCCGAATCGGGATCCTCGAGCGAAAGCACTGGCGAGTCCTCTGACTTGGGACCGTCGAGCGCGTAGACGCTGCCAGAGGAGATGAACGCGTAGTGTTCGACCGCATCCTTCAGGATCTCAGCACTGGCCCGCACCTGCCGGGGCAGGTAAGCCGACGGGTCGACACAGGCTTCCCAGGTGCGGCCGCGGAGTGCCGAGAGTTCGCCGTTGCGATCGCCTACGAGCTCCTCGACACCCGAGAACAACCCCGGCTTGGTCTGGCCGCGGTTGAAGATAGTGACCTCATAGTCCCGGTTGAGGGCCGCCTCGACGACGTGCCTGCCGAGGAAGGCGGTACCGCCGAGAACGAGGAGTCTCAGAGCCGCTCCCAGACCGAGGCGATGCCCTGGCCGACGCCGATGCACATGGTGGCGACGCCGAAGCGTGCGCCCCGCAGGTCCAGCTCGCGTACGAGAGTCGAGACCAGACGCGAGCCCGAGGAGCCCAGCGGGTGCCCGAGCGCGATGGCGCCGCCGTTGACGTTGACGCGCTCGGGTTCGATCCCGAGCAGCTTGACGCAGGCCACGGATTGCGCGGCGAAGGCCTCGTTGATCTCCCAGACGTCGACGTCGGCCACGGTGAGTCCGGCCTTCTCGAGGGCCCGAGCGCTGGCGGGCACCGGCCCGATGCCCATGTAGCTCGGATGGACGCCCGCGGCGGCCGCTGAAACCAGGCGCGCCAGCGGCCTCAGCCCGCGCCTCTCCGCCTCGGCGACCGACATCAGTACCACCGCCGAAGCGCCGTCGTTGAGGGGCGAGGCGTTGCCCGCGGTTACAGTCCCGTCCTTCTCGAACACCGGTCTCAAGCCGGCGAGCGACTCCAGGGAGCTGTCGGGGCGCGGGCCTTCGTCCTCGGTCACCTCCAGCGGTTCGCCCTTCCGCTGTGGAACGATGACCGGCGCGATCTCCGGACCGAAGCGGCCTTCGCGCTGCGCCCGAACCGCGTTCTGGTGGGAGCGCAGCGCGAATTCGTCCTGCTCCTCGCGCGTGATCTCGTACTTGGCCGCCACCCGCTCGGCGGTCTCGCCCATCTGGAGAGTGCCGTACATCTCGGCCATCTTCGGGTTGACCAGCCGCCACCCGAGCGAAGTGTCGTAGGCGGTCTGCGGTCCCCGCGGAAACGCGCCGTCCGGCTTGGCCATCACCCAGGGCGCGCGCGTCATCGACTCCACGCCGCCAGCCACGATGACCTCGGCGGCTCCCGACTGGATCTCCCGGCACCCGGTCACGATTGCCTGCATGCCGGAGCCGCAGAGGCGGTTCACGGTCTGGCCCGGCACCTCGACCGGGAAGCCGGCCAGGAGCAGGCCCATGCGCGCCACGTTGCGGTTGTCCTCGCCCGCCTGGTTGGCGCACCCCATCACGACGTCCTCGACGTCCGCCGGCTCCAAGCCGGCGCGCCTGGCGACTTCGCCGATCACGGTCGCGGCCAGGTCGTCTGGGCGGACGTCCTTGAGCTGGCCACCATAGCGCCCCATCGGGGTGCGTGCGGTGGCAACGACGACGGCGTCGCGCACCTCGGGCATGCGGCTACTCCCCCTTGAACTGTGGCGGCCGCTTCTCGAGGAAGGCGCTCACGCCCTCCCGGAAGTCGGCGCCCGCCATCTGCACGCCCTGGAGCAGGAACTCGAAGTCGAGCGCCTCTTCGAATGTCGAGTTCATCGAGAAGTTCACGGACCGCTTGGCGGCGGCCAGCGCCTTCGCCGGACCGCTCACGAGCCGCTCCGCCAGCGCCCGCACCGTGGAGTCGAGCTCCTCGGGCGCGACGACCTTGTTGTACAGCCCGTAGCGCTCGGCGTCTTCGGCGCTCAGGGGATCGCCCGTGAAGATGAGCTCGAGCGCCTTGCCAATACCGAGGAAGCGGGGCAGGAGCCAGGTCGCGCCCCCATCCGCCGTCAGGCCGATCTTGACGAAGGCCTCGACCAGGCGGGCTTCGGGAGTGGCGATGCGCAGGTCGCAGGCCATGGCGATGGAAGCGCCGATACCCGCGCAGACTCCGTTGAGGGCGGCGATCACGGGCTTCGGCATCGCGCGCAGACCGATCAGGATCTGCTCGTACTCGGCGCGGATCGACTCCACGGCTCCCTCGCGCGCGGCGAACTCCCGGACGTCGGCCCCCGAACAGAACGCTTTCCCATTCCCGGTGACGACCACACAGCGGACCTCGGAGTTGCGCTCGACCTCCTTCACAGCTGCCGCCAGGGCCTTCCGGAGCTCAGCGTTGACGGCGTTCATCGACTCCGGCCGGTTGAGGCGGATCCAGGCGACGCCCGAATCGACCGCCGTCCGCACAGCCTGCTGGGTGGCCTGCTCCGTCATCTCTTTTGCCCTCTCACTGTCTAACGGCCCCTGAACGAGGCCCGGCGCTTCTCGAGGAAGGCGCGCATGCCCTCCTTCTGGTCGTGGGTCGCGAACAGGAAGTAGAAGTTCTTGCGCTCGGCCGCCAAGCCTTCGGCGAGCGACGTTTCGAAGGCTTTGTTGACCGACTCCTTGGCCAGCCGCACGGCGACCGGCGCCTTCTCCGCGATTTCCCGCGCCAGCTGCTCGGCCATGGGGATCGTCACCTCGGCCGGCACCACCCGGTTCACGATCCCCACCTGGTAGGCCCGTTGAGCGGTGATCGGACGTCCGGTGAGATTGATCTCCATGGCGATCGCCTTGCCGGTGGTGCGGGGCCAGCGCTGGGTGCCGCCGGCGCCGGGGATGATCCCGAGGTTGATCTCCGGCTGCCCGAAGCGGGCCGTGTCCCCGGCCACGACCATGTCGCACATCAAAGCCAGCTCGCAGCCGCCGCCAAGTGCATAGCCATTGACGGCCGCGATCAGGGGCTTGCTGAACCCGGTCACCTTCTGCCAGCGGCCGGTCTGGTCGCGCATCAGCTGCTCGACCGGCGTCCGCTCGGCCATGTCGGCGATGTCGGCCCCAGCGGCGAACACACGCGGGCCGCCAGTGAGCACGACCGCGCCCACCGAGGCGTCCTGGTCGAGCTCGTCCAGGGCGCTGGTGAGCTCGGCGATCAGCTCCGGCGAAAGCGCGTTGAGGACCTTCGGCCGGTTGAGCGTGATCGTCGCGATGGGGGCATCCACCTCGACCTGTATGTGCTCGAATGGCATGGGGGTATGATCCGGCAAGCGATGGCTTCGCTGCTCCGCGACTCCTACGGGCGCGTAGCCGATGACCTGCGCGTATCCGTCACCGATCGCTGCAACTTCCGCTGCATCTACTGCATGCCGGCCGAGGGCATGCGGTGGCTGGCTCGCGAGGACATCCTCCGCTTCGAGGAGATCACGCGCCTCGCCCGCATCTTCGTCCACCGCTACGGCGTGCGGACGATCCGGATCACCGGCGGCGAGCCGCTGGTCCGGGTCAAGGTCGAGGAGCTGATCGCGCAGCTGCGTGCGCTCCACCCGGAGCTCGACCTGACCATGACCACCAACGGCGTCCTGCTCAAGCAGAAGGCGCAGCAGCTGCGAGAGGCGGGTCTCAATCGCATCAACGTCTCGCTGGACACCCTGCACATCGACCGCTTTCAGGAGATCGCGCGCGCGCAGGCGTTCGCGCGGGTGATGGAGGGCATCGAGGCGGCGCAAGCGGTTGGCCTCTGGCCGATCAAGCTGAACATGGTCGTCATGCGCGGCCACAACGACGACGAGGTCGTGGACTTCGCCCGGCTGGCCCGCGAGCGCGGATTCGAAGTCCGCTTCATCGAGTTCATGCCCCTCGACGGCGACGGCAACTGGCGGCCCGACCTGGTCGTGCCCAGCCGCACCATCCAGGAGCGGATCGAGGATGAGTTTCCGCTCCTGCCGGTACCGGACGAGCGGCCTGGGCCGGCGGTCAAATTCCGCTTCGCCGACGGCACGCAGGGCGGCATCGGGTTCATCTCCTCGGTCAGCCAGGCCTTTTGCGACACCTGCAACCGGATCCGGCTGACCGCCGAGGGCGGCCTGCGCACCTGCCTCTTCTCCCACCACGAGACCCCACTTCGCGACCTGATACGATCCGGCGCCTCTGACGACCGCATCGCCCGGATCATCGAGGCCGCGATCTGGAACAAGGAGGAGGGCGGCGCGCTCGACATCCTCCGCGAAGGCTTCGTCAAGCCCGAAAAGAACATGTCGCAGATCGGAGGCTGAGCCTCCGCCCGAAGGAGCCACGCCGTTGAAGCACTTCGTCCCAGCTCTAGCTCTCCTGGCGGCCGGCTGCGGCATGGGGTCCTCGACCAACCCCCCACTCGCCACCCCGACCCCTGTCGAGGCCACATCCACGGCGACTCCGGCGCCTACCCCCGGAGCCACCGCATGCCGCCTCCCGGTGGCCGGCGGCGACGCTCCCACCGATGGCAACGCCAGCCACGGCGCCAAGGGGCACGGCGGCTTCCTGCAGGTTCCGGGTGGAGCGTTCGCCGCCGACCCCGCCAGCCTCGGCAGCTACGTGCTTGGCGCCGGCAAGTGGGTGCCGGTCCAGCGTGCCTGGGTCTCACCTGACGGCAAGAGCTACGCCTACCCGGAGTACCGGACCGCTGCCGGACCGGTCACCGGGATCATCCACGTTGTCGACATCGCATCCGGAGCCGATCGCCCGCTCGGCGTCCCGGCGCCCTCGATGCCCGTCAGCTGGGAGGCTGCCGGGATCTACGTCGCGCGGGTGGTGCCGAACTCGGACGCCCGGCCCCAGGGCCTGAGCCTGCTCGACCCGGCGAGCGGCAGCCTCCGCCAGATCACCGCCAGCGGCACCTGGACACTGATCGGCGGCGCGGCGGCCTACGGCTCTGACCTCGACGCCACCATCGCACCGCCGCCGGGCGGCGCCGGACCGGGCGCCGGCAACCGGGTTTCGATGCTCAAGCTTGACACCGGGCAAGCGTCAATCGTTGGAACTTACCCGGCCACGAATGTGGCGCTCCTGGGGGCGCAGGGCGCGAACCTGCTGCTCGGATTCACGACCGCCGATCGTTACTCCGTCAGGCTCGGCTCCAGCGTCGTCTTCGACGGCGCCGTCACCGCTCCCCAACCGAGCGGCCCCGCTGTGCTCGACGGGAACACCATCTGGCTCTCAGGCACCGGCGCCGTGTGGCGCTCTGTCAACGGCGGCACGGCCGAGCGCCTGGCCGTTGCCGGCATGCAGCTGGCGGTCGTCGGCGGTGCCTGCCGTTAACAGGCCAGCCGGTTGCCGGCCTGATCGGGCTAAGGGCTAAGCTCGGCACGTGATCCGAACCGATGACGCCCGCGCTGCCCGCGCGCTCAGCGTCACCGAGCTTGCCCGCGAGATCCAGCGCCATCTGCGCCCGCTGGCGGCGGTCCTGGTCAAGGGCGAGGTGAGCGGTCTCAAGGCCAACGCCAACGGCCACTACTCGTTCGCCATCGTCGATGGCGCCAGCAAGATCAACGCCTTCCTCTTCGCGGGCGACGCCCGCCGCCTGCCGACGCTGCCAGAGGACGGCCAGGAATTCATCTTCCGGGGCCGCATCGACTTCTGGGGCAAAGGCGGCCAGATCCGGATGATCGTTGACTGGATCGAGTTCGACGACGTCGGACGGCTGCGGGCCCAGCTGGAGCAGCTCAAGCAGCGCCTGGAAGCCGAGGGCGCCTTCGAGCTCGCCCGCAAGCGGTCGATACCCTTCCTCCCCACCCGCGTCGCGCTCATCACTTCGCCGACGGGAGCGGTTATCCACGACCTCCAGGAGACGATTTGGGACCGCTTCCCGGAGATGTCAATCGCGGTCTATCCGGCGCTCGTTCAGGGCACGGCCGCCGCCGGCTCGATCGTGACCGCGCTCCGCCGGTGCAACCGCGACGGGGATTCGGACGTCGTCGTCATCGCCCGCGGCGGCGGGAGCTTCGAGGAGCTCTACGCGTTCAACACCGAGCCGGTTGCGCGCGCGATCCTGGCCTCCCGGATCCCGGTCGTGACCGCG
This sequence comes from uncultured Actinomycetes bacterium, assembly GCA_964529765.1. Lineage (GTDB taxonomy): Bacteria > Chloroflexota > Dormibacteria > Dormibacterales > Dormibacteraceae > CAZHAC01. The sequence continues at coordinate 3,648 of CAZHAC010000059.1, read as the reverse complement.
CTCGGGCACACTTCCGACCGCACGGTCGCGGATATGGTCGCCGATGCCGAGTGCCGAACGCCGACCGAGGCGGGAGCCCGGGTCGTGCCCCTCAAGCGCGACCTGCTCGCGACGCTGGACGACCGCCGGCGCCGGCTCGACCGCGGGTTGGTGGTCCGGCTGGAGAAGGAGGTCGAACGGTTGGGCGGCCGCGCCAGCCGGCTCACTGGCGTCCTTCCGGCACTGATCACCCGCCGCGCGGAACGCCTCGAGCGCAGCCGCCTCGAGCTCGCCCGCCTGAGCCCCGCTCAGCAGATCGAGCTCCGGCGCCAGGCGCTGGCCGAGAAGGCGAAGCGCGTGGAAGCCTCCATGCAGAGGCTGCTCCGCGACCGCCAGCTCGAGCTGAGCCGCCGGCGCGCGAGCGAGCGGCTGCCCGAGCTGCTCGGGGCCCGCCTCGGGCGCGAAGCAGAGCGCCTCCACCAGCGCGACGAGCGGCTGAGCGCGCTCAGCCATGAGAACGTGCTCGCGCGCGGTTACAGCATCACGCTCGACGGCGAGACCGGGCACGTTCTCCGGTCGAGCTCGGAGACGGCACCCGGCCGCCCGGTCAGCGTGCGGCTGGCGCGCGGCAAGGTCGGGGCGCGCGTCGAGGTCACGGAATGACGGATCTCACCTACGAGCAGGCACTCGAGCTGCTCGACAAGCGGCTGCGCGCGCTCGAGGACGGCTCTCTCAGCCTGGAAGAGTCGCTCAAGGCCTACGACGAGGCGCGGGAGTACCTGCGCGCGTGCCAGGAGAAGCTGGAGGCGGCGCGCCGGCGGATCGAGGTCCGCGGCGAGACTCCTGCCAAAACCGCTGAGCAAGCCGCCCAGGAGGATCTGCTCTGAGCCGCGAGATCGACATCGGAGAGGACGTCCTGGCGCCTGATGGCAGCCGGCTCGGCAGTGTGGAGCGGCTGGTGGTCGACGAGCGCGCCCATCGCGTCACCCACGTGGTGGTCGAGGGCCGCCTGCTTCCCGCCAGCCGGTTGCGGGATGCCGGCCCGGACGGCCTGGTCGCGGATCTCACACCCGATCAGCTCAAGCGGCTGCCAGAGGAGAACCATGAGCACGTGGTGGCACCGGGCAGCACCTGGCAGCCACCGGGAGGCTACGCGCTGGAGAACTTCCTCGCGATCGCGGAGGCGCTGATCGGGCAGTCCCCCTACGTGCCGCCGGTGCACCTGGAAGAGGACCTGGACGAGGTTCACGAGATCACCGAAGGAAGTCCGGTCTGGCGCGGCCGGCGCCGGCTGGGCAAGGTTGAGCGCGTCCTGACGGACGACGAGGGCCGGGTCACCGACCTGGTGATCGACCGCGAGGGAATCTTGGCCGGTCGTGGCCTGCTCCACGCTTCGCGCATCACTGCGGTTGTCGGCAACAACGTCCACACCGACCTCGCCGAGGACGAAGAACTCCCCGACTTCCAGGAATAGCGCGGAGGGAACCAAGGTTCCCCCCGCGGACCCGCCCTCCTTTTTGTCGCATCGCAGCGCTGGTTCTCGCCTGGAAGACGGGACTCACACGGGCCAGCAAAGCCGGCCCTTACGGCCACGAATCAGCCTTTTGAGGAGCACGGGGTCACTGACCACCTGCTTGGGGACGTGGCCCTCGGCGTCGGGCGACGAGCGGACGTCGCTGCGCACGGCGCGGCCTTAGCGGAGGACCTCGTCGCGCCGGCGCAGCTCGCGCATAGCGGTCGCCCGAATGTGCCGGAAGCCACGCTCCAGGCCCTCCTCGATGACATCGGCGGCCACCGAAGCGGCGTGCAGTCGCGAGATGAAGACCCAGTCCGCGCCCTCGTGATACAGGTCGAGCGCGTGGTCGAGGTGGGCGCTGGCCAGGATGACCGCGGCCCGGGGCGCCGCGGCCCTTATGTGCCGCAGCAGGCGCAGGTTGGTCGTGCCCCGCAGGATGTCGTCGGTGATCGTGCAGACGACCAGGCGTGCGCTCCCGATTTGCGCGTGCTCCAGCGTGTCCGGATTCGCTATGTCGCCGTAAACGCAGGCCACCCTCCGCGCGGTCAGGCCGGCCATCACGTGGGGGTTGAGGTCGACCACCAGGAGGTCCTCGACCAGGGTTGCCTGCCGCCGGCGGCCACGCCTGTCCAGCTCATGGAGGATCGAGCTGGCGTCCCGGAAGAAGCCCAGAAATACGACCGGCTTGAGGGTGTGGCCGACACCATTGGGCGAGTGTTCGTAATCGAGGTCGTGGACCCCGAAGCGCCGGAGGCGCGACGCGATCGCCTCCTGGATCTCATGGTTGGCGCCGATCATGTAGGTCGAGGTCACCGAGGTGATCGCGAAGACCAGGCTGACAACGGTCACCACGTCCGCCCGGATCTGGCCTCGGGCCAGGCCGAGCGAGGCGATCACGATCGAGAATTCGCTCAGCTGGGCCAGGTTGACGGCAGGCAGGATGCTGGCCCGCTGCCCCAGCCGGAGAGAGTAGAGGACCGGGACGACCACCAGCCGGCTGGCGATCAGGAAGATCGACGCGGCGAGCGCGACGTAGACGACGTGGGCGCCCGGGATCGGAATCTCCATGCCCAGGCCGACGAAGAAGAGGGTGACGAAGAAGTCGCGGATGCTGGTCACCTTGGCGATCACGTCGAGGTTGTAGGGGAAGGTCGACAGGCTGATGCCGGCGATCAAGGCCCCCATCTCCCGGGAGAGCCCGGCGACGGTGGCCCCGGCGGCCAGGAAAAAGCACCAGGCGAGAGCGCTGATCACGACCAGCTCGGGGACCTTGGCCACCGAGCGGAAGAGGTGCGGGAGCGCGTAGCGACTGCTGGTGAACGCGAAGAGGATCAGCAGCACGCCCTTGAGAAGGGAGGCGATCAGCGGCGCCAGGTTGGGGTTGGTGAGGTTCGGCTGGACGGCAAGCATCGCCACCGCCCAGATGTCCTGGAGCACGAGGACGCCGAGCGTGATCCGCCCGGGCAGCGTGTCCAGCTCGAACTTGTCGTGCAGGAGCTTGACCACGATCATCGTGCTGCTCATCGACAGACAGGCGGCCAGATAGAGCAGCGAGAAGTCGCCGCTGCCGGCGCGGTAGCCGAGAGCGGCGAAGAAGGCGAGCCCGAGACCGATGCAGAGCGGCACCTGGAGCAGCCCGGTCAGGATCACTGGCAGGCCAGCGGACGCGATCTTCCGAAGGTCGATCTCGAGGCCGATGATGAAGAGGAGCAGGATCAACCCGATCTCGGCGATGGTCGCGATCGCGTGGGGGTCGCCGATCAGGTTGAGACCGACCGGCCCGATCAGGAACCCGGTGACCAGGTAAGCCAGGATGACCGGCTGCCGGAGCCGGTGCCCGAGGAGCGCCAGCAGAGCCGCGACTGCCACGCAGATGCCGATGCCGGACAGCAGGTCCTGGACCACTCTGTTCTCTAGATCCGCGGTACCGCCCTGATCTTGCGCCCGAGAACGAACCGCGCCGGTAGCCTACATCGCCAGGCGGCTTTGTTAAGGAGAGATTCGCGGGTCGTTGGTCATTGACGCCCGCGCGCTCAGCGCCGCCCAGCGAGCCCAGATCGAGGCCCAGACCAGGCCGTTGGCAAAGGCGGGCATGTCTTCGGCGTAGTGCTTGTGGTGGAAGGTCCACATGGCGCTGTGGAACTCGTACAGCA
>CAZHAC010000058.1:0-13544 GCA_964529765.1 uncultured Actinomycetes bacterium | reverse complement strand
CGGGGACGATGTCGACCAGCGGCTCGCCGGTCACCAGCATGCCGCCGACGTGGATGGAGAGGTGACGCGGGAAGCCCTGGACCTCGCGGCAGAGGCGAAGGAACTGAAGCCAGCGCCGGGAGCCGGCGATGTCTGCCGGCATTTCCACCCCAATCGAGTCCTCAATCCCCTCTTCGAACCAGCGGTCGACCGACTTGGCCAGGCGATCGAGGAGGTCGGGGGGAAAGCCGAGGGCCTTGCCGACCTGCCGGATCGCCATCCGGGGCCGGAAGGTGACGACGTTGCTGACCATCGCCGTCCGCTCCCAGCCGTACTTCTCGTAGATGTACTGGATCACCTTCTCGCGGTGGGCCGTCGAGAAGTCGATGTCGATGTCGGGAGTGCTCGTCATGCCCTCGTGCAGGAAGCGCTCGAAGAGCAGGTTGTGCTCGATCGGGTCGACCCGGGTGACGCCGAGCACGTAGGCGACGATCGAGTCGGCCGCCGAGCCGCGGCCCTGCCCCGGCACGCCCTGCTCGCGCGCAAAGCGCATCAGGTCCCAGTTGATGAGGAAGAACTCGGCCAGGCCGGTCTTCTCGATGACCTCCAGCTCGCGCTGGAGGCGGCGGGCGACGTCGGGCGTGATCGGGTGGTATTTCTCGCGCGCGCCCTGCTGGCAGAGCGCGTAGAGGTAGCTGAACGGCGTCTCGCCCTGGGGCACCGGGTAGCCGGGGAAGCGGACCCCCCGAAAGTCGAGGTCGAACTCGCACTCCTGGGCCAGCTCCCAGGGCGTGGCCAGCGCCTCCGGGAAGTCTTTGAACAGCGGGCGCAGCTCGTCGCCGCTCTTCAGGTAGCGCTCGCCGTTGGGGTGCAGCAGCGGTCGCGCCTCGTCGAGCGTCTTGATGTGCTTGATCGCGACCAGCACGTCGTGAAGGGGGCGGCGGGCGGGGTCGTGGTAGCGGACCTGGTTGGTTGCGATCGTGCCCGCCCCCGCTCGCCTGGCCATCGCAGCCCGCCCCTGCATCACCCAGCGGTCCTCCGGCAGCAGGTGATTGACCAGCTCGACGAAGACGTTCTTTTGGCCCGCCGCCGCCTGGAGCTGGGCCAGGCGCTCCGGCGAGTCGGTGTCGGTGAGCACGAAGAGGTCGGTGGCGTGCTCAGCAAGCGTGGCGAGGTCGCTCCGAGCCTCGCCCTTGGGCTGGTCTTTGTGGGCGAGGCTGAGGAGGCGGGTCATCGCCGAGTAGCCGCGCAGGGTCCTGGCGAGTAGCCGGACGTTTTCGCCTTGCACTTCCAGGTCGGCACCGATTACCGGGCGGACGCCCATCTTCCGGCACGCCTGCATGAACCTGACGGCGCCGTAGACGCCGCCGGTGTCGGTGATCGCAAGCGCGGGCATTCCCAACAGGGCGGCACGGACGGCCAGTTCCTGAGGAAAGGACCCACCGTCCAGGAAGCTGTAGTTGGAGTGGCAGTGGAGCTCGACGAAGGGGTGCGTCACCATTCCGCCTCGTGCAGCGTTGGGTTGGTGTGCGATGCCTGCTGGTAGGCCTGGCCCTGGTGCTCATGGGCTGCGGCCAGCCACGCGTGGCCGTCCCGCCGAGGGATGACGCACCTCCATCCCCCCTGGCAACGCCCGGTGTCGCGAGCGAGCCTCGCGTCACGACCACGCCTCGGGTCGCGAGCGGGCCTCGAGTCGCGATGGCCTGCCGGCTGCCCGTGGCATTCATCACCGCCTCGAGCATGCGTGGAGCCTGGCTCGACCTCGTGACCGGCACTGTGACCTACGACCCGGCCGGCGAGTTCGAGATCGACCAGAATGGATACGCGGCAAGGTCGAAGGCAGAGCCGCGACTGTCGGGGCTGAAGGGAGCTCTCTTCTATAGCCAGGCGGCCAAGCGGTGGCTTCCTGTCCGTCGCCTGGCGGTGTCGCGGGACGGCAGACGCTACGCCTACACCGATCCATTCACTGGTCAGCCGTCTACGATCCGCCTCCACATAGCGGACGCGGGGACCGGCAACGAAACTGTCTATCCACTGCCTGGTAGTGGTCCGGCGGCGGCGTACGCAGTGATCGATTTCGGCTCCAAAGGCGTCACCATCACGAGCGCGTATGAAGGCACCAGGGGCGTGTGGCGTGTCGATCCATCCTCCGGACGGGTCACTGCAATCTCGTCGGCCATCAACATTGGCGCCGTGGACGGGGACACGGTTTGGGCGGGTTCGGTGAACCCGGCCGACCCGCATCCCCTCCCAGGCTTTGAGGACCAGCCTGACCAGGTCGACCAGATCACGCTGGGTGGCGGTACAGCGACCTGGCTCTATCAAGAGAGCACATCGCTCTCGGTCGTCGGAATCGACGGGCACGGTTCGCCGATCGTGCTCGCCTTCAAGAACCTCAGCGGTGACGACGCCAAGTTTCTGCTTCTGACCGCTCCCAACACGGCGCGCACGATTTTCGAGGCGGTGAAGCCGCCGCTGTCGGTGTGGCCAACCGCCATCGACCAGCACGGTGTCTGGTTCGCCAGCGCCGACGGGATCTACCTGCTGCCCGACGGAGGGATGCTCGCGAAAGTTTCTGACGTGGTCGCCACCCCCGCCGGTGGCTGCGTCTAGGGGTTTAGTCATAGACGCGTTCCAGGTGCCAGCGATCCTCGAGCAGGTCGTGAAAGACCTCGAGCAGCAGACGGTCGCCGAGTAGCACCTTCCAGTACTCGCGGGCGACCGGGCGCTCCCACCAATCCTGCTCGACCAGCCAGCAGCTGACCGGCTCCAGCGTTCCACCGACCTGTCCGCGCAGGCGCGCCGGCGCGCCTTCCGGGCCGAGCTCGACCACGACCTCTGGTGCGGGCTGCAGCAGCCGGGTCACCTAGCCTACCCCTCCCAAGTCATGCTGGTTCAAGCGCGTAGCGCTGAGCTGGAATGCCCGAGTTGGTGAGCGCGCGGCGCACGTGGACGGCGACTTCGTCGCCGTGCCGCTCCTGGAGCCGCTCGAGCGCGGCCTGCACCTCCTCGGCGGCGGCGTCACCGCCCACCCAAAGCCGCAGCTGGCGGCGCCCGGCCGGCTCCAGCTCGGGAATCTCGATCGCGAGCTCGTCGACCGGCGCCGCCGGCTGCCACTCCCGCAGCCAGGCGCCGGCCAGCCCGAGGAGTTCGGCGGTGCTGGAGAGCGGGTGGCGGACGAGCGACTCGCGCTGTTCGGGCTCGCCACCCTCGATGCCCAGCCGCACCCGCAGCTGCTTGGCGCCGGCGCCGCGCAGGCCGAGCTCGGCAGACAGGTCGGCGCAGAGCGCGCGAGCGATGAAGAGCAGGGCCTCGCGGTCCTCCACCGGCGGTTCGAGCTGGCGGGAGGCGGCCATGCAGCGGGGCGGGCTCCAGGGCGTAAGCGGGTCGGGCTCGTCACCCCGGGCCAAAAGCACGGCTTTGCGGCCAGGCGGGCCAAGCTGTGACTCCAGGCGGCGAGGTCCGATTGCCGCCACCTGACCAAGAGTTCGCAGGCCGAGGAGGTCGAGCCGGTCGTGGTGTTCGGGGAGAAGGTCGAGCTCGGTGGCGGGGAGAGGCTTGAGGAACTCGGCCGCATCGTCGACCCGCAGCACGCGGCCGGGTCGGGCACGCTTGGCGGCCAGGCGGGCGGCGAAGGGGCCGGGTGCGATGCCCAGCCGGGGCTCGGTGTGGGCGACCTCGCGCAGCCGCCGGCGCATCTCGCGCACCGCCTCCGCCTTGACGCGGGCCGGAAGGCCTTCGAGATTCGCCCAGACGACCCCTGCGCTGTGCACCTCGACCGCCGGCGCCAGGTCGTAGAGCGCGGCCGCCAGTCGCTCGCGCAGGCGCGCCGTCTCCTCAGGGCGGGGCTCGACGATCGCCGCCGCCGGACAGAGCTGCTCGGCGTTGCGCAGCGTCATCCCGACCCGCACGCCCTGCTCGGCCGCCGCCTCGCTGGCGGCGAGCACGCGACCACCAGCTGTCCACTCAGCGACCACCACGGGCTGACCGGCGAGATCGGGATGGTGGGCGAGCTCGAGGTGCGGGATCAGCCCACAGCAGTGCGGACCACCCATCTTGGGTCTCCTTCGTGCTGAACAATTCCGATCGGCCGCTCCGGGAAGTGGCTGGCCCCGAGCGGGTAGTGGATCTCGAGCTCAGTCGCCGCGCCGGGAGCCGCCAGCCGGTTTTTGAGACAGGTCACGCATGTCTGGAGGCCGACAATCTCGCCGCGCTCGCGCAGCCAGAGCGAGCGCTCGACGCCGAGGGTCAGGCTGGAGGCATGCGCCATTGCCGCGTCTCGGGAATGGGCAACCGCGAGGACAATGCAGCCGCTGCGCGCCGCCGAGCTCTCGAGCGGCCCGAGGGCCGGCTCTGGCAGCAGGCCGAGCAAGAGCAGGAAGGGCGCGCCCGCGCGGGCGAGTGCGACCGCCGCCTCGCCGGCTGCGTTGGCGTCCGGGGGGCGGACCAGCATCAGCCGGGTCAGCTCCGGCCGCATCGGCTCCAGTGCCCAAGGGTCGAAGCCGGCCTGGTGGTCGAGGACGACCGCCTGCGCCAACTCGCGGGTGGCGCGGGCGAGGAGCGCGAGCGCGATCGAGAGCTTGCCCGATCCCTCCGGCCCCTGGAGCACGCTCAGCCGCCCACCCGGCAGGCCGTGGATGCCGGTCAGCCGGTCGAGCTCGCCGATTCCGGTCGACCAGGGCTCGACGGTTCCGAGCCGGCTGGCGCGCAGCAGCGCCTGGTCGCCGAAGCGGACATGGATGGCGTCAATCGCACCCTGAAGGCGCTGGGTCTCCGTCTGCATCTCTCCCTTCGGTGTTGGCCTCCGATGGAAAGACGCGAAGTAAGAGCCGGAGGCAGTCCCATCGTAACGAACAGATGTTCGAACAGGCAAGCCCGGAAAATGCCGTTATGGCCCGGATCGTGATCGTCGGCGGAGGTGTGATCGGATGCTCCGCGGCCGAGCGCCTGGCACGCGACGGGCACTCGGTCATCCTGGTCGAGCGCGATCGGATCGGAGCCCACGCCTCTGGCGCCGCCGCCGGCCTGCTGGCGCCCTACAGCGAGGGGGAGGAGAACGACGGCGCCCGCAGTCTGGCCATGTTTCCAGAGCTCGCCGAGCGGCTGGAAAAGGAAACCGGAATCGACATCGAATACCGAGCGGGGGAGAGCATCACGCCGGCCATGGACCCCCAGGAGGAGGCCGCACTCCAGGGCCTCGCCGGCGGTCGCTGGCTGGACGCCGTCGAACTCCAGCGTGCCGAACCCGCCGTCCACCCGGATGCGCGGGGCGCGGTCATCTTCCCCGAATCACAGGTGACGCCGCCTCGCTTCACGGCCGCCCTCGCCACCGCTGCCGCCTGGCGAGGGGCCGAGATACTCGAAGGGGCGCCGGCGGCCGGCTTCGAGATGGCCAGCGGTTCGGTTACCGCGGTCCTGGCGCCTGGCCGCCGCCTGGCCGCCGACTTCGTCGTCCTCGCTGCGGGCCCCTGGACTGCGGAAGTCGCTGCCCGGCTCGGATCCGAGGTGCCGGTGTGGCCGAGCCGTGGCCAGCTCGTCCGCTTCCGCCTGCCGGCGGGGCAGCGGCGGCTGAACCGGATGCTGACCTGGCGCGGTCACTACCTGGTGCCCAAGCCGGATGGGACCGTGGTCGCCGGCAGCACTGAGGAAGCCGCCGGCTTCGACGTGCGAGTAACCGCAGCGGGCGTGGAGTCGCTTGTCAGGTTCTCGCGGTCGGTCGTTCCGGCCCTTGGCGAGGCGACAGTGGAGTGGCTGTGGGCGGCCCTCCGCCCGGCGACCGCGGACGGCCGTGAGATCGTGGCGCCGGCGGCCGGCTACAGCAATGTCCTGGTCGCGAGCGGCCACAATCGCAACGGCATCCTGCTGGCGCCGATCACCGCCGAGCGGCTGGCGGGCATGGTGGGGGGTAGCATTTCGAAGCGATGATCGAGGTCGAATCGCTGCCTACCCGCGGCGGTTGGGACGCGACCGTGGAGATCAACGCCGGGCAGGCCAACGCCAGCCGGCACAACGTTCGCGTCACCCATGCCGACATCGAGCGCTGGGGTCGCGGCGGATCCCCGGAGGACCTGGTGCGGCGGGCGTTCGAGTTCCTGCTCGATCGTGAGCCGCCCGATCAGATCTTGAAGAGCTTCGATCTCGTGGACATCGAGCACTATTTCCCCGAGTTCGGTAAGGCGATGGCGAAATGAAGTGCCCGGTTCCCTGCCTGGAGTGCGGGACGTACACGATGCAGCTGGACCTCACGCAGGACCACCAGCACATCGCCTGCGAGCGCTGCGAGCGGATCTGGTGCGCCAAGTGCATCGGCCGCTTCGAGGTCAAGATCTCCGAAGAGTGGCTCAAGCAGCAGCGGGTAGCGTCTCTTAACTGAGGGCCCCTCAGGGCGCCGCGGTGCTAGCCGGCGGCAGGTGAGAAGGTAAGCATCACCCGGCCCTGGGTCTGCGGCTTCGGCAGTCCCGCCTGCGCGTCCATCGCCGCCTCCAGCGTCGACCACTGGTACTGGTACCGCTGCCCCTGGAAGAACCCCGCGTCGTTGGCGTAAACGGTGTTGCCGTCGTAGCCGATGAGCACGACCACGTGATAAACGCCAGGCGAGCCGTAATAGGGCGCGATCTTCTGGCCGCCAGGCGCTCCATGCGTGTTGACCGGGATCAGCACGGGCTTGCCTGAGGCGAGCGCCGCCTTGACGTTGTCGAGCGTGGCGGGCTGGATCTGCCCGTTGAGGTTGTAGACCGTCTTTCCAATCGCAGCCACCTTGTCCAGCGAAAGGTCGAGCACGCCGGGGTAGGTCTGCCGCTCGACCTGCACGATCTGGCCCATTCCCTGGTCGGCATCGCTGGGCGGTATCCGGTCATTCGGATAGGTCTGGCCCTTGTAGTAACGGCCGGTCATCAGCAAGGCGGCCGCTTCGCAGTACTCCTGATGAGGATCGTTGGCTCCCCATTGGTCGAAGGGCGACTGCACGGTGTAGGGCACGCCCTTGATGAACAGCGAGGGCGGGATGGGCGTGGCTGTCGGTGTGGCCTCGGGCGCGGCAGTGGGCGTGGTGGTCGGAGGCGCCGAGATCACCACCGCCGTGCTCGGCTCCGGCAAGGCGACCAGGGCGTGGTGCCGCGAGTCGTAGTAGGCCAGCCCGGCCGATCCCGCACCGGCGAGGACCGCGATCGCCGCGAAGGTCGCCTGGACCCACCTCAGCATGCCTCCGTACCATAGCGGTCGCCGCTCCAGCGCCGGTACGCGGCAAACTTTCCCGGAATGGACGAAGAGGCACCCGGAATCGCTTCCCGCCTGGGAAGCCGTGCCGTCCGCAACAGCCTCCTGGTTCTCAGCTCCCGGGTGATCTCGAGGCTGGTCGCCCTGATTACGGTGGTCATCCTGGCCAACCACCTGGGAGATGCTGCCTATGGCCGCTACACGACGATGGTCGCCTACAGCGCGCTGGTCAGCGTCCTCGCCGACCTCGGCCTGAACACCCTTTTCACCCGCGAGGCAGCGCGCCAGCCGGAGCGCCTGGGACAGTTCATGGCGACTCTTCTGGGAGGCAAAGCCTTCCTCGGCCTTCTGGCTTTCGCCGTGCTCGCGGTGGCGCTAACCCTGGCGGGTGTCGGCGACCTAGCCATCCCGGGCGGCTTCCTGCTGGTCGCCACCACCTACTCGGCCCTGCTCCGCAACACCTTCTACGCGTTGGGCCGTCTGGAGTTCGAGGCGGTCGCGATTCTGCTCGAGATCGCGATCCAGGCCGCCGGCATCGTGGCCGGCGTCCGCCTGGGCGCGGGCGTCGCCTTCTTCGTCTGGGTCTACGTCGCCTCCGCCCTGGGCACGGCCCTCTTCGCCGCCGCGGTCATCGAGCTGCGAAAGCTGGCAGCGCTGCGAGTCGACCTCAACATGAGCCTGCTCCAGCAATGGCTGCGCCTGAGCTTTCCGTTCGCGGTCGGCTTCCTGCTCACCAACCTTTACTTCCGCGCCGACGTCCCCATCCTCCAGCACTTCCGCCCCTTCCAGGAGGTCGGCTGGTACACATTCGCCTACAAGCCCTTCGAGGCGCTCCAGTTCGTGCCGCTGGCCATCCAGACGGTGGTCTACCCGGTCCTCGCCGTGTACCACCGACGCTCGCCTGGCCAGCTGGGACCAGCCTACGAGCGCTTCTTCAAAGTCCTGATCCTTCTCGGCTGGCCGCTGACAGTGGGCACCTACGTGCTCGTCCACCCCGTGGGCCGCCTCTTTCGTCTCTTCCCGCAGTCCGAGCCATCGCTCCAGATCCTGAGCCTGGGCATCGTCTTCCTCTTCGCCAACTCGGCCTTCACCGCCATGCTGTACGCGATCGACCGCCAGGACCGCTTCGCCTGGTCAACCGGAATCGCAGTCGTCGTCAATGTCGGGCTCAACCTGATCCTGATCCCGATCGCCGGCTACCTCGCGGCCAGTGCCACCACCGTGATCACGGAAGCCGCGTTTTCAGTCGCCGGCTGGTGGTTCGTCGCGCGGGTCTACAGGCTCCCATGGTTCCGGCTCAGCTGGCGCATCCTGCTCGCCGGCATCTACATGGGGGTGGTGCTCCTGCCCTTCGCCCAGCACTCGATCTACTACGCGGTGCCGGTCGGGATCGTGACCTATGGGGCGACAGTGATCGCGCTGCGGGCCGTTCAGCCTGACGAGCTGCGGATGTTCGTGCGCGGGCTACGCCCCGCGGCGTGAGGCTCGTCCTCGGTCCCGGTGCCTTCGGAAGTGCCGCTTCCATGCGTCTGTACATGGACGGCCTGCGCAAGCGAGGCATCGACGCGATCGCCATCGACCTTCCGAGGGGGCGCGCCGAGCGCGCGGCTCCGGCGTTCGCGCCATTCTCCAGCGATGCCGTGGGGGGACACTCGTTCGGAGGGCGCGCCGCCAGCCTGGCCGCGGCCGAGGCGGACTTTGCCGCCCTGGTCTGCTTCAGCTTTCCGCTCGCCGGCCGCGCCGCCGAGCGGACCGCTCACTTCGAGCGCATTCGATGCCCGGTCCTGATCGTGAACGGCCGCGACGACCAGCTGGCGCCTGCCCAGGAGATGCTGGCGGCGGCCAGCAGGCTGCCGTCCGGGCGGCTCGTCCTTATCGAGAGAGCCGGTCACGGGCTCCAGGGCCACTTAGACGAGGCGCTCGACCTGGCGGCGGGATTCCTGCTTACGCTGGCGGGGTGATCGAAGAGCTCTGGCTGGAGGCGAATGGCTTGCGCTTTCGGGCCCTCGCCGCTGGTCCGGCCGATGGCGTGCCGGTGCTCCTCCTGCATGGTTTCCCGGAGGGCGCTGAGTCGTGGCTTCCCCAGCTGGAGGCGCTGGGCGGCGCCGGTTGCCGAGGGCTGGCCCCCGACCTGCGCGGCTACGGCGGAACCGACTGTCCGGAAGGGGAGGACGCCTACCGGATTGGAGAGCTGGTGGCGGATGTGCGTGGACTGGTCGAGGCCTTGGGCCCGCCGGCGCACGTGGCCGGTCACGACTGGGGCTCGCTGATCGGATGGGTCTTCGTCTCCCAGCACCCCGAGCTGGTCCGCTCCTGGGCCGCTCTCTCGGTCGGGCACCCGGTCGCCGCCGCCCGCGCGGCGGCGGAGGACGAGGATCAGCGGCGCCGCTCCGAATACATCCGGCTCTTCAGGATTGCGGGCAAGGCGGAAACGCTGCTCGCCGAGGAGGGCTACCGGCGGCTGCGTGAGATGTACGCGGGAGCCTTTCCGGAGGCGATCGTCGACCGCTTCATCGAGGGCTTCGCGCGACCCGGCCGCCTGACCGCCGCCCTCAACTACTACCGGAGCGCTCTCCGCGACCTCTCTTCGGCGATGGGTGACGTGACGGCGCCGACAATCCTGATCTGGGGCGACCGCGACATCGCCCTCGGCCGCCGTCAGGCCGAGATGACTGGCGAGCTCGTGAGTGGGCCCTACGCGCTCCATGTCCTGGAAGGAGCCGGTCACTGGCTTCAGCAGGAGCGCCCCGCCGAGGTTTCCAGGCAGCTGCTCGCCCAATCCAAAGGCGCCTCGGGCGGATAAACTGCTGCACGAAGAAAATGGAGTCGGGCGAGCAGCTACCGCATGACGAGCGGCGCCTCCGGCTTCGCCGCCTCGACGACGTCCTCGAGGCCCTCGAGCAGCTGAACCTCCACGACCGCACCGAGCTGCCTGAAGTGCTGCGCATCCGGCTCCTGGAAATCGGCGTCGAGACGCCTGAGAAGTTCACCATCACCCAGCTGATCGAAAAGGTGTGGGCCATCCAGCAGCCGTTCCTGGTCAAAGTCGTGGTCGAACGGCGCCGCCGGCGGCGCCGCCGCAACCCGCTCGACCTGCTGGTCTCCGGGCAGTAAACCCGGCCCGACGGATGATGAGCGCCCGCCGGATCCGTAGCCGCGACGTTCCGCCTCGCAACGTCAGCCAGCGGCGCGGCCTTTCCGGGCTAGGCCTGCTCCTGGTCGCCGTCGGCCTGGTCGCGCTCGCCGTGACCTACTCGGTGCTCCCATCATCGGTCTACCGGTTCTGGCCGCTGGTCCTGGTCGCCGTCGGCCTCTTCGGTCTCATCCGGCGCCCCGGTTGGGTCAAGGAGCTCGATTTCCATCTGCCGGAACTTGGCCGCGCCGCCGACCGCCCCCGGCGCGTGTTCAGCGTGGCGCTGATCGTGGTCGGGCTGGTCTCCCTGGTCTTCAGTCTCGGTCTGGTCGATGAGCGCATAGTGGGCCCGGTGGTTTTGATCGGGCTCGGTCTGCTGCTCCTCTGGCGGAGGTCGCGCTAACCCTGACCCCTGAGGCCTGGGTCTCGGCATTCGCCGAGATCGGTAAGAGCGTGCGTGTGGCTGCCAACCCGCTGTCCGGAACCGAGGCGGGGCGGACCCAGTACAGCCAGGGTGCCGGCGGCGACATCACGGTCGAAATCGACCGCGTGGCGGAGCGCCTGGTACTCGGCGGACTCGAAGACATTGCCGAGCGCGGTTTGAGATTCTCGATCCTCTCTGAGGAGACCGGACGCATCAACCACGGCGCCGAGTGGCCGCTGGTCCTGGTGGACCCGATCGACGGCAGCCTCAACGCCAAGCAGGGCGTGCCCCTTTACGCCGTCATGCTCACGCTCCTCAAGGGCCCGCTTCTGGGCGATGCGGTGGCCGGCTACGTGCTCAACATCGCAACCGGAGAGGCATTCGCCGGGATCAGGGGCGGTGGTTTCTTCCGGAACGGACTCTCCGTGCGCTCTCTGCAGGTCCAGCGGGGGCGCCGCGACTTCGAGGTACTGGCGCTCGAGAGCTCTCCGCGGTCCGTGCTCCGGGCTCAGCCTTTACTCGAACGCGCGTCGAAGCTCCGCCTCCTGGGCTCGATGGCGCTCTCCATCGTGCACGTCGCCACGGGCGGCATCGACGTCTTCGCGGCCCCTTTCCACGCCCGCACCCTCGACATGTCGGCGAGCCTGCTCATGCTCCGGGAGGCGGGCGGGGTGGCGACCGACTGCGAAGGCGGCGACATCTGGAACGTGGAGGCGAGCCTGACTTCGCGGACACATCTCCTCTGCGCGCTCGACCCCGGTGTCCATCGCACGGCACTGGACGCCCTCGCCCAGGAATGAGCTTCGCGCCCGACTCGACGGTCTTCGTCCTCCTCTCCCTCGAGGGTCCTGACGTGTACAGCCAGGCGGGCGGCCTCGGCGTCCGAATGAAGGAGCTTTCGCGCGCTCTCGCGGAGATGGGCTATGAGACCCACCTGTTCTTCGTGGGCGACCCCGAGCTGCCGGCGATCGAGCGTCAGGTCGATGGCCGGCTGTGCCTCCACCGCTGGGGGCAGTGGATCTCCAAGAGTTTTCGAGGCGGCGTCTATGAGGGCGAGGAGCAGAAGATCGCCGACTGGAACCGGAGCCTGCCGCCGGCCCTGCTCGACGACGTCATCGAGCCCGCTATTCGCGCCGGCAAGCGGGTGGTGGTTCTGAGCGAGGAGTGGCAGACCGCACAGTCGGTGATCCAGCTCGCCGATGCGGTCTTCTACCGCGGCCTGCGCGACCGCGTCGTGGTTCTCTGGAACGCCAACAACACCTACGGCTTCGACCGCATCGACTGGCGGGCGCTGCAGGCAGCGGCCACGGTGACCACGGTCAGCAGGTACATGAAGCACCGGATGTGGCAGGAGGATGTGAATCCGATCGTCATCCCCAACGGCATCCCAAATGGTGCCCTCGTCGATCCCCCGGCGGAAGGCGTCAAAGACATGCGGGTGGCGGCGGGCGCCGACCTGCTGTGCTTCAAGATCGGGCGTTTCGATCCAGACAAGCGCTGGCTGATGGCGATCACAGCGTTGGGACTCCTTAAGCGGCAGGGCTTGCGCGTTCGCCTGCTGATGCGTGGCGGCCGGGAGCCGCACGGGGCCGATGTGATTGCCCACGCGGCGACCCACGGGCTGGCGGTGGAGGACGCCCGTGCCCCTCGCGACATCAATGGATTGGCAAAGCTCTTCCACAACCATCGCCGGGCAGACGTCATCAACCTCGTCTCCTTCCTGCCCGAGGAGCTGCTGGGCACGATCTATGCGGCCACCGACGCCGTCCTCGCCAACTCAGGCCATGAGCCGTTCGGCTTGGTCGGTCTCGAGGTGATGGCGGCGGGCGGCTTGGCGGTCACCGGCTCCAGCGGCGAGGACTACGCCGAGCCGTTCCGCAACGCGCTGGTGATCGAGACCGACGACCCGCTCGAGTTGGTCACGGGACTCCGCCAGGTGCGCGCCTTTCCTGGTTGGGCCGAACAGCTACGCAGGCAGGGCAGGGAAACCGCCCGTCAATTCACCTGGGATCGGGTGATCGAACAGCTCCTCTACTGGATCGAGCTCGCGCATGCCCGTCAAGCGGGGCTCCACTAGCCGGGGGTGGTTTTCGCCTCCCCCCGCTGGCCGGGGGGAGGACCAGGAGGGGGCGTGTGACCCAGCACCGCCCGCGAAGCTGCCCAGGTTTGCCACCATGTTGGTGGTGGAACTGCCGCAGGACGGTCACCTCCGCGTCGTCATCGAGAACGTCCGCCCCGAGATCGACGGCGGTCGCTACGCGGCCAAGGGGTCGCTGGGCGAGCCAGTCACCGTCGAGGCAGACATCTTCGCCGACGGTCATGACCTGGTCGCGGCGGTCCTCCTCTGGAAGGACGGCAGTGGCCGCACCTCGGAAGTTCCGATGCGCCTGGTCATCAACGATCGCTGGGCAGGCGAGTTCACTCCGCGACGCACCGGGCTCCATGAGTTAACGATCCAGGCCTGGGTCGACGACTTCGCGACCTGGGAGCACGAGCTCGAGCGCCGCGTTGAAGCCGGCCAGGACGTCGCCGTCGAGCTCGAGGTGGGGGCGCGCATGGTGGAGGATGCCGCGCGGCGGGCGCCCGAGGCAGACGCCGCCCGGCTGATCCGGCACGCCCACGCGCTGCGCAGCCGCGGCGGCGCCCGCGCAGCCAGAAGTGCCGCCCTCGGTCAGCTGATGTTCAAGTACGCGGATCGCTCGCAGGCGAGCTGCTACGAGCCGGCGCCGAGGGTTCTGGTCGAGCGCGAGCGAGCCCGCTTCAGCGCCTGGTACGAGCTCTTCCCACGCTCGG
>CAZHAC010000057.1:0-13634 GCA_964529765.1 uncultured Actinomycetes bacterium | reverse complement strand
CGCACACGATCCAGGCCCTGGCGCTGCGCTGCGCCGACAACATCTGGGACCGCCGCCGGGACTGGGGAGGCCTGGACTAGGGGACAACCGGCCTAGTAGGTCAGGTGCTTGCCGCCGTCGACGACGAGCACCTGACCCGTCACCCAGTCGCTGGCCAGGAGCGCGATGACGGCCGCCGCGCAGTCCTCCGCGCTCGCCACACCGCGTAGCGGGGTCGTCTCGGTCACAGCCCGCTCGGCCGCGTCCGCCTTCTCATCCCCGAAGCGACCGCGGTACCAGTTGGTGGCGACGGTCCCGGGAGCGATCGCGTTGACCCGGACCTCAGGAGCGAGAGCCACCGCGAGCGTCCGCGTCAGGTGGTGGACGGCTGCTTTGGACACCGCGTAGGGGAGCGAGGAGCCGCTCCCCCGGAGGCCGGCCGTGGAGCCGAGGTTGATGACGGCGCCGCGCTGCCGCCTCAGGTGAGGCGCGGCCAGGCGCACGCACCGGAAGGCCCCTTTCACGTTGATGGCGAAGAGCTCGTCCCAGACCTCGTCAGTGGCGGCGTCCAGGTCGGGGAACGGGATGAAGCGGGTGGTGCCGGCATTGTTGACCAGGATGTCCAGGCGGCCCCAGCGGTCGACGGCGCGGCCGACCATCTCCGCCACCGCGTCCTCATCGGTCACGTCCGCACGCACCGCCAGCGCGTCGGCGCCAAGCCCGCTCAGGCCCGCCGCTGCCGCCTCCGCCTCATCGGCCGAGCGCGAATAGTTGACGACCAGGCCCTGCACGCCGGCCCTCGCCAGGGCCTCGCAGATCGCCCGGCCGATCCCGGTGCCACCGCCGGTCACGATCGCGACGCGCCCGTTCAGGTCCATGACGACCTCACTCGCACCTCGTCATGGCTGCTCGACGCCGAACACCGAGAGCACCTTGCGCATGCGGTCGGCGGCGATCTCCGCGTCCCGCAGGAGCCCTGCCCGGTCAGCGAGCACGAAGAGCTCGGCCAGATGCACCGTGGAGCGCCCGCTCTCCAGGCCGCCCGCCATCCGGAAGTGGTCCTGGTGGCCGTTCAGGTAGGCCATGAAGACGACCCCGGTCTTGTAGTAGTAGGTCGGCGACTTGAATATGTGCCGGGAGAGCGGGACGGTCGGCGCGAGGATGGTCTGGAAAGCCTCGTGGTCGCCGGCGTCGAGTGCCAGCAGGGCCGCCGACGCGGCGGGCGCGATTACGTCGAAGGCGCCCAGCAGCGCGTCGCTGTGGCGGCCGTCGGCGTCACCCCCGATCGTCGTCGGGAAGTCGAAGTCGTCGCCGGTGAACATGTGCACGCCCTCTGGCAACCGGCTGCGCATCGTCAGCTCCCGGCGCTGGTCGAGCAGCGACAGCTTCAGCCCCTCCACCTGCGGGCGGTTCGACTCGATGATGCCCAGCAGAACCTGCATCGCCTCGTCGAGGTCCCTGGATCCCCAGTAACCGGCCAGCTGGGGATCGAACATGTCGCCCAGCCAGTGAATCAGCGCGGGGCGCGACAGCTTCGAGAGCACGTTCCCGTAGACCTCGCGATAGTCGTCGGCACTCCGGGCAATTCGCGTCAGCTCACGGCTGGCCATCAGGACGACCTGGCCGCCGACCGCCTCGACGAACTCGCACTGCTCCTCGTAGGCGGCCTCGACATCGCGCAATGTGCGCGCGGTGCCCGGCGCCAGGTGATCCGTCTGCGCCCCGCACACGATCCGGCCCCCGGCCGCCTTCGCCTCCGCGACCGAGCGCCGGATCAGCTCCTTGGCCGCCTCCCAGTCGAGTCCCATACCGCGCTGGGCGGTGTCCATCGCCTCGGCAACCCCAAGTCCATAGGACCAGATGTGGCGCCGAAAGGCGAGCGTCGCCTCCCAGTCGACCGCGGCCGGCGAAGAGGGCGTGGTATCGGCCATCGGGTCGGCGACGACGTGGACCGCCGCGTACGGGATCCTGGACTTGGGCGGGTCGCCCCGCTCCGCGTAGCGGAACTGACCCTGCACGGTGTAATCGGAGAGCGCACCGTCGGGCGTCGGGATCCGGACTGACTCAGCCATGTGACTCCTTCGCATTCATCACCAGCCGTGCATCGCAGAGGCTTCCCAGCGCGTGCCCGCCGCGGTGACGAAGAGGAGGCCGGGATGGAGGTTGACGGTGGTGCAGGCGTGGGCGGGGACGACGACCACGCGATCGCCGATTCGCAGACCGGTGGGACCATCGGCCACGAGCACCCCGTGCTCCTCGCTCATCCGGTCCAACCGAAGATGTTCGTGGCCGAGGACGCGGCCAAAGCCCTCCAAAGTGGGAACCCGCAGATCGTTGGAGAGCGCCTTGGAACCGGCGTCGATCACGGCCCGGTCGCGGGCGGGAGTCGAGACGACGGTGGCGACGACACCGAGGGCGACCTGGTCCAGCCGCATGCTTCCCAGCGCTACCTGGTTGGCGTCGCCGAAGACATAGGTGCCCGGCCGCATCTCGGTGATCCTGGAGCCGGCCGGCAGCAGGTCTGCCGTCGGGGTCGCCCCCACGCTCAGCTCCCGCATCTCGAGCCCGCGCTCCTGGAGCACGGCCGCCGTCACCTCCAGCCCCGACGCCTCTTCCTCGGCGGCCCGCCGGCGAGCCGCCTGGTTCTCGGCTCGGTAGGAGTGGCCGCCGTGGGTCAGGAGGCCGCGCACCCGCTCAGAGCCGATCCGCTCCAGCAACTCGCAGACGGCGTCGGCGCTCTCGGCACCGGGCTGGCTGCCCAGCCGGCCAAGACCCGTGTCGACCTCCCAGAGGACCTCGACCGACTGGGGCAGCGCGGCCGCCAGCTCGACGTCGTCCACACTCACCGCGAGCCGCGCGCCGCTGCCCGCCAGTGCCTCGAGGCGCCGCAGCTTGGTGGCTCCGGCGGGTGGGTGCGCGAGCAGCAGGTCGTTGACGCCCGCGGCCAGGAACTTCTCGGCCTCGAGCAGCGTCGCTGCCGTGATGCCGGTGGCGCCGTGGGCGAGCTGGCGCTGCGCCACGAAGGCGCTCTTGTGCGTCTTTCCGTGCGGCCGGAGGCGAACGCCGGCGGCGTGCGCCGCCTTGCTCATTCGAGCGAGGTTGTCCTCCATCGCCGCCTCGTCGACGAACGCCACCGGCGTGATGTGGCCGGCGGTCGCTTCAAGGGCCAGCCCGGCGTTCACGAGGCGGCTGAGCTCTGGGCGCCGAGGTAGAGGTCGCGGCCGGCGACCAGGGCCCGGATCTTGCCGTCGGCGACCGAGCGTGAGAGCATCCAGAAGCCGCAATCGGGATGGACGTAGGCGATCCTTTCCGGGCCGCCGAGGATGGCAGCGGCTCGCTCGATGCGCCGGGCAACCTCGCTGGGCGTCTCCGTGGCCGTGTCCTTGATGTCGATTACGCCGACGCCAAAGCGCACGTTGCTGAGATCGCGCAGCTCGTCGAGGTCGGCGAAGTCCGTGCGCGCTGCTTCCAGTACCAGGTGGTCGGCGCGAAGTCGCTCGAAGAACGGCCGCAGCGCTCCCAGGCGACCCGACTGAATGCGGTTGCCGCCGTAATTGCCGAAGCAGAGGTGCAGGGCCGGACGCCGGGGGACGGCGTCGAGCACGATGTTCACCGCCGCCGCCGCCATTACGGCGTCTTCCGACCGGCCCGGCAGGTTGGCCTCGTCGACCTGGACGACGTCGGCGTCGATCTCCGCGACCTGCGCCGCCAGCACCTGTGCGAGCGCGCGAACCAGCGCCTCGAGATCGCCGTAATGCGTGTCGAGCAGCATCCGGCCGAGCATGTACGGACTGGTCACCGTGAACTTGAGCGGTGCCCGCGTCAGCGCGCGGGCACTCCGGTAGGCCTCCGGAAGATCGAGCGATCCCTCGCCCAGCTCGCCGGTTACCACGGCCGCCGGCCGGCGCCGGAAGTCGAAATGGGGCAAGGACTCGAAGAGCCGCAGGTCGGCGCGGGTGACCTCGCTCCGGACTCCGGACATTGGGCGAACGAAGTACTCGATCATCCCGTTCGTCTCGGGATGGTTGACGTCGAAACGCGACAGCTCGCCGTCGGTCAGGAGGTCGATCCCAGCTTGCTCCTGGATGGCCAGGACGACCCTTGTCGCGTCCTCCAAACCCTGCCGCGTCGGGTATGCCCGCAGCCAGTCGGGGACGGGGTAGCTGCCGACCAGCGTGGTTTCGATTGACATCTTCAAGACGCCGAAAATACTATCGGCCAGTCGCAAGGAAAACCATTTCCGGAAAAGGTTTGTTGTCGCTGGCGCAGAACTCCTCTCTCCGCCCGCTGACGCATCCTTCGAGGGGTGTCTAGATGGGGGCGCTGCTGCTCGTGGACGGGCGCAGGATTCCTTCGCTCCCAACCTCAATACGTCCTACGCCAACAAATCCATCAGCGGCTGCTGATACAGGGAGGCCCGACCACGGATGAAGCTCGGAGTTTTCGTTCCCTCTTACCTGCTCCCCGGCAACGATGCGCAGCACGGTGATCAGATCCGGCGCTTCGCGGCCCGCGCCGAGGAGCTCGGATTTGACTCGCTGTGGATCACCGACCACCTGCTGACCGCACGCCGCTTCTACCGGGTCAGCTGGACCGAGCCCCTGATGACGCTCTCACATGTCGCGGCCGTGACCAGCCGGGTCAAGCTCGGGACGTCGGTTCTCGTGCTCCCCACCCACAACCCGGTCGTGCTCGCTAAAGAGATCGCGACGCTGCAGCATCTCAGCGGCGGCCGCTACATCTACGGAATCGGCACCGGCTGGTACCCGCCTGAGTTCGAGTCCACGGGCGGCACTCGCCAGCAGCGCGGGCGCCGGACGGACGAGGTCCTGGAGGCCTCGATGCAGCTGATGAAGGCGCCCAACCAGACCTTCCACGGTCGCCACTACAACTTCGAGGACATCACCGTCGAACCGCTCAGCCACGTTCCCCCGGTGTGGGTCGCGGGCGGCCGGCAGTACGCGCATGAGGCCTCGCCGGACCAGAACAAGATGGATGCCAACGTCCTCAAGCGGATCTGCCGCTGGGACGGTTGGATCGCGCGCCCGACGTCGCCCCCCGATCAGCTCGCGCTCGACCTCGAGGAGATCGACGCCGAGTTCGCCAGCCAGGGCACGTCACGCGCCGAGCGCAATTTCGCCGTCGCCCACGAGAACTTCTGCTGGCTGACCGAAAAGACCAACCGCGAGGAGGCGGTCGCCGAGCAGAAGAAGTACATGCTGGGCGTCGTCTCCGACGAGCGGCCCTGGGAGTACATCGAGGCGGTCTACCTGACGGGCACCGTCGACGAGGTCCAGCGCCGGATCCAGGCGCGCATCGACGTCGGCATCGAGCACATGTTCCTGCACACGATGACCGCCGACCTGAGCCAGTTGGACCTCTTCGCCAAGCACCTGCTGGAACCGTTCAAGGACGTCGAACCGAGCCGGAAGTCGCCGGTCGCATGACGCAGTTCAGCAACAAGACGGCGCTCGTCACGGGGGGCACGCGGGGGATCGGCCTGGCGATCAGCCGGGCCCTCCATCGCGAGGGCGCCACGGTCGTTGCCATAAGCAGCCAGCCCGACCAGGTGGCGGCGATCCGTGAGGAATTCGGCGGCGACCCCCGGATGCGAGTCGAGGTGGCCGACGTTCGCGATCGCGCCAGCCTGGAGCGGGTGCGCGACAGGCTTGACGAGCTCCACATCCTGGTTCCCAACGCCGGCGTGGCGACGCGCGTCGAGGCGCTCGACCTCGATGAGGAGTCGCTGCGGACGATGATCGACACCAACTATTACGGCGTCTTCATCACCTGCCAGGTGTTCGGCCCGCTGCTGCTCAGACGGCCGGGCGGCCGGGTCGTCATGACCAGCTCGATCAGCGCCGTCCACGGGCAGAAGCTGCGCGCCGCCTACTGCGGAACCAAGGGCGCGGTCTCGGCGCTGACGAGGGCGCTGGCCGTCGAGTGGGGACCGTCGGGGACGACGGTCAACGCTGTGGCGCCGGGCATCATCCGCACGCCCCTCATCCAGGCCTACGCCGACGCCAACCCGGATAAGGTGGCGGCCGGGATTGCGCACACGCCGCTCCGCCGGCTGGGGGAAACCGAGGACGTGGCCGACGTCGTCCTGTTCTTCGCCTCGGAGGCGGCTCGCTACGTCACCGGCCAGACCCTGGTCGTCGACGGCGGCATGACGATGGGCAGCGACTGGTGGTGAAAGGAGGAGATGAGGTCGTGAGCGAGCGGGGAGTGCGGGGTAATTCGGTGGCGGACATACCGCTCGGACTCAAAACGAAGGTCAGCAAGACCGTCAGCGAGTCCGACGTCTACCTCTTCGCCGGGATCACCGGCGATTTCGACCAGAACCACACCGACGAGGAGTTCTGCAAGACCACGAGCTTCGGCCACCGAATTGCGCATGGAGCGCTGATCCTGGGCTACACCTCGGCCGCCTCGACCAGGATCCTCCACGACTTCGACCGGCCGATGGTCTCCGTCGGCTACGACCGCGTTCGCTTCCTGAAGCCGGTCTATTTCGGCGACACGATCACCGTCAACTACGAGATCGCGGAGCTGGTGCCCGAGAAGGAGCGCGTGCTCAGCAAGATCGAGGTCACCAACCAGTCAGGCGAGCTCGTGATGGTGGCCACCCACGTCATGCAGCTGGTGGACTGACGGTGCCGATACGCAGCCTCGAAGGCGTTCGCATCGCGGCTTTCACCCAGTTCCTGCTCGGCCCGGCGGGGGTGCAGCTGCTGGCCGACCTGGGCGCCGACGTCGTCAAAGTGGAGACCCCCGGTATGGGCGCCTGGGAGCGCCACTGGGCGGGAGCCGAGACCTTCCCCGGCGGCGTGAGTGCGTTCTTCATGCTCGCTAACCGCAACCTGCGCAGCGTCACACTCAACCTGAAGTCGGAGGCGGGCCTCGAGGCCGCCCGCCGGCTGATCGCGTCCTCCGACATCGTGATCGAGAACTTCCGGCCGGGCGTCATGGAGCGCCTCGGCCTCGGCTACGAGGCGGCCAAGGAGCTGCGATCGGACATCGTCTACGTCTCCGCCTCCGGGTACGGGGCGGACGGCCCGTACCGCCATCTCCCCGGCCAGGACCTCCTGATCCAGGCGGTCTCCGGCCTGGCTTCGCTATCGGGCCGGGCTGGTGAGGTCCCGGTGCCGCTGGGCGCCGCGATGATCGACCAGCACGGTGCCGCCCTGCTTGCGATGGCGACCCTGGCCGCCGTGCTCCACCGGGACCGCACGGGTGAGGGGCAGCGCGTTGAAGTCGTGATGATGGAG
The DNA here is from genome assembly GCA_964529765.1 of uncultured Actinomycetes bacterium. GTDB lineage: Bacteria > Chloroflexota > Dormibacteria > Dormibacterales > Dormibacteraceae > CAZHAC01. Next base: position 6,384 of record CAZHAC010000057.1, on the reverse strand, counting down.
GCGGCGTTCAACCTGGCCACCGAGCCGGTCGTCTATCACCTGAACGGAGCCGAGCTGCGCCGGCCCGACTCCTGGGTGACCGACACCTTCCACGAGGCCCCTTACGGGATCTACCCGACCAGCGACGGCGCGGTCGCCATCTCGATGTCGACGATCGCCAAGATCCGGCACGCGCTCGGCGACCCTCCCGAGCTGGCGCCCTTCGAGGATCCCGCCATCGCGTTCACCCAGCGCGACGAGATCAGCCGGGCGCTGGGCGGCGTGCTGGAAAGGCTGCCGACCACCGAAGTCGTTGACCGCCTGCGTGCGGACGGTCTCTGGTGCGCACCGATCAACGACCTCGACACCGCTTTTGCGGACCCGGCCGTCAAGGCCCTGAATCCGGTGCTCGAATTCGACCATCCCGAGGCGGGCCCCGTTCGGGTGCTCAAGCATCCCGCTCGCTACGGCGCCGGAGAGCCCGAGCTCCGGCACCTACCGCCGCGGCTGGGCGAGCACACCGACGAGGTTCTCGCCGAGCTCGGGTATTCGAAGGAGTCGATCGCTGAGCTGCGGTCGTCGGGCGCCGTCTGAGGCGGGGAGGTGAGACATGTCTGAGGAACTGGCCTGGATGCCGGCCGCCGAGGTCGCCCGCCAGGTGCGCCGCCGGCGCATCTCAGCGGTTGAAGTGATCGAGGCCACCATCGAGCGAATCGAGCGCCGCAACCCGTCCCTGAACGCGTTCGTCTTCAAGGGTTATGAGGATGCTCGCCGAGCCGCCGAAACGGCTGATCGGGCGGTCAGGTCGGGTGAGGAGCTCGGACCGCTGCACGGCGTACCCGCTGCCATCAAAGACCTCTTCGACTTCAAGCCGGGCTGGCCCGCCACCTTCGGCGGCATCCCCGCCCTCAAGGACCAGGTCCTCGACATCTACTGCCTGTGGGCGGAGCGGATGGAGGCGGCGGGCGCGATCCTGGTCGGCAAGACCAACTCGCCGGCGATGGGCCTGCGGGGCACCTGCGACAACTACCTTTTCGGCCCCTCGCGCAACCCGTTCGACACCACGCGCAACACCGGCGGTTCCTCCGGCGGCAGCGCGGCTGCGGTCGCCGACGGGATGGTGCCGATCGCCGAGGGCACCGACGCCGGCGGCTCGATCCGCATTCCGGCCGCCTGGTGCGGCGTCTACGGATACAAGGCCTCCTACGGCCGGTTGCCCCAGATCGGGCGCCCAAATGCGTTCCAGGGCGAGGTTCCCTTTCTCTTCGAAGGCACCTTGACGCGCACCGTCGAGGACGCCGCGCTCGCCCTCGACGCCCTCGCCGGTCCCGACCCCCGTGACCCGCTTTGCTACCAAGACAAGCCGAGCTTCAGCCCGGCGGTCGGCCGCTCCATCAAAGGCTGGAAGATCGCCTACAGCCCCGACTTCGACGTCTTCCCGATCGAGGACGCGGTTGCCAGGACTGTCAGCGCCGCCGTCCCGGCGTTCTCCGACGCCGGAGCCTCAGTCGAGCAGGTCAGGGTGGGCATCCAGCGGTCGCAGCGGGAGCTGAGCGATGTCTGGAGCCGGCTGATGATGCCGCTCAACATCGGCGGTCTCGAGTCCCTCAAGGCGGGCGGGATCGACCTCATGAAGGACCATCCCGACGACCTGCCTCCCGAGTACCGGCACTGGATCGAGGTCGGCTACCGGCTTACCGCGATGGACGTCTGGGCCGACCAGATCGTCCGCAGCGAGATCTACGACGCGATCGAGTCGGTGTTTGGCAGTTACGACCTGCTGGTGACGCCGACGCTCGCCTGCATGCCGGTCAAGAATGCCGAGGACGGAAACACGGTCGGCCCGCGCCAGATCAATGGCGTCGCGGTGGATCCGCTGATCGGTTGGTGCCTGACCTACCTGGTCAACTTCACCGGCCACCCCGCGGCGTCGATCCCGTGCGGCATGGTCAACGGCCTGCCGGTGGGCATGCAGATCATCGGTCGCCGCGGCGCGGACGACGCGGTGCTCGCGGCCAGCGCGGCCTTCGAGCGGATGAGGCCCTGGGACGACATCTACCGCATCACGGCCGCCCGCCCGCTATGAAGAAGCGCCTCGGCTAGCCGAGGCCGCCTGCCTCCTCCCCGCTCGACTCGAGGTGTACGCGAGTGCTCACCCGGCGCCGGCTCGGAACGACCCCATTTTCGGGTCCTATCTCGGTATTGAGGTGTCGCCGCAGGCGACGGGGGGTCCGCGCCTCATCGAGAACCTCGCCAAACAAGCGAAGCGGCGACCGAGGGGTGTGAGGACCAGGCCAGTCCCTCGTTACCCGCGGGCCTTCGCCAACCGCGGTAACCAGAACCTACAGCGGTCTACTCCGTGACCTCGCTCGGTAGCGTTCGCGGCAGGTCGAAGTACGGCAGCACGCTGTTCTCGAAGCGGGTTATCGCGGAGATTCTGTCGCCCGCCAGCGTAAGGACCAAGAAGCCAACCGCGTGCATGATCCCGCCATGGAGGTCCGGGAAGTAGAGAGCGAATGCGGGCTGCCCGTTCGCCCTTGTCCGGACAAGGCGCCGTCGGGTCTGCCCAGCCCACATCGCCGCCAGGAACTGGCGCGCGTTCGCGGGCCCCTGCCACTCGTAGGGCATCGGTGGCATGGCGAACCAGACATCCTCCGTCAGGAGCTGGACCACGCCATCGAGGTCGCTTGATTCGAACGCTCGGGTGAACCTCTCGACAAGCGCGGACTCTGCTTCGGATCTTGGCGAAAGCGCGAGATCTCGCCCGCCAGCGTCCGGAAGTCGCTCTTGCAAGGTGGCCCGCGCTCGCTTCAGCGCGCTTGTAACCGACTCCTCGGAAGAGTCGAGCGTCAGTGCCACCTCGGAGGCGTGATACCCGAGTACATCGCGAAGGATGAGAACAGCGCGCTGGCGGGGCGGCAACAGCTGAAGCGCAGTCACGAATGCGAGGGAGACCGCTTCCTTTGCTTCGTAGCGCGCATCTGGACCCGGGGCCGGATCCGCGAGTCCCTCCATCATCGCGTCCGGGTACGGTTCCAGCCACCGCACCTCGCCGAGCCTGGTCGGCTCGGGCAGCTCAACCTCAGGCATCTCAGCCATCTCGGCCGTCGCCGGCCGCGGCCGGCGACTCTCGGCTCGCACCTTGTTCAGACAGCGATTGGTAGCGATGCGGTACAGCCATGTGCGGAGCGAAGAGCGCCCTTCGAAGGTGCGCAGAGCCTGCCAGGCGGCCAGCAGCGTGTCCTGGAGGGCGTCCTCGGCGTCGTGGACCGACCCGAGGATCCTGTAGCAGTGCAGCTGTAGGTCGCGCCTGTACGGATCTACGAGCTCGCGAAACGCCTGCTCGTCGCCCATTCGCGCTCGGTCGATTAGTTCTGTAGCCACGCCCACAATCTCGCGACACCCTCGCTCACTCCGGTCTCACTCTCATAGACACCCGGGCGCCGAGAAACTGGGCGGTCAACTCCTGGTCCCCGCTCGGCCCGGGTTGCGCGCTTACGCGGTTCGCCTGCCCCGCCCATTTTTGGCCAGCCCCGGTGTCTACGCAATCAAGAGCGGGACCGACGTGGGGCAATCAGTGCTCGACTGGCGAGGCCCGAAGAATTGTCAAGGAGGATCGAGATGGTCAGTACCGAACCGCCGGCCGTCAGCATTGCGAAGGCGCATGTGGAGGCGTGGAGCCACCAGGATTGGGAGACAGCCAGGAACCTGCTCGCCGACGATGTCAAGGTGTTGGTGAACACTACTCAGCCGATCATGGCGCCAGTGAACACCACCGGAGTGGACGACTACATGAAAGGTCTCGTCTACTTTGCCAGCGGCGTCACGCCCGGCAGCGCACGCGTCCTGGCAAGTACGGGCGACCAGCACAACGCCCTGATCATTCTCACAGTCGAAGCAGACTTCGGCGGAAACAAGGTGACCCTTCCCGGCGCTCGCCTGTACCTCATAGACGAGAACGACAAGATCAAGTCAGAGCAGGTCATCTTCTACGCGGCAGAAGGCTAAGCCGCCCGGCAAACAGGGGAGGCCTTGGGCAGCCAACGGCCTCCCCCTCCCCGCTCGCCGGGGAACGACCCCATTTTCGGGTCCTATCTCGGTATTGAGGTGTCGGCGCGCAGCGGCGACGGAGGGGTGCGTGGGCCTCTGCCGTACTTTGCGGAGCTAGTCCTGTTCGGCGGCGGCGCGGGCGTAAACCCCGGCCAGGAGGAGCACGATCGCGCCGTAGAGGACCTGCTTGACCGGGTCGGGCGCGTCGAGCACCGTGAAAAGACTGTTCAGCACAGTCAGGATGAGGGTGCCCACGATCGTGCCCCCGTAGCCGCCCTGACCACCGTATATCGAGGTCCCGCCGATCACGACCGCCGCGATCGACGGCAGCAAATAGACGTCGCCGAGCGAGAGGTCGGCGGCGTTGGTGGCGCCGACCAGGAGCAGGCCGGCGACCCCGCTCAGGAACCCGCAGATGGTGTAGGTGGCGAGCAGGACCGTCCACGTCCGAACCCCGGCCAGGCGGCAGGCGACGGGGTTGTCGCCGACCGCGTAGAGAAGCCGTCCAAACCCCGTCCGGCGCAGCCCGATCAGGATCGCTGCCGCAATCGCCGCCCACGGAATCAGGCTGACCGGAATGATCCCGTAAAGCTTGTCGGAGCCCGCGAAGCGGATGAAGTCGGGGACGGCCGGCGGCCCGGTCCGGTTCTGAGCCAGGCTGTAGACGAGGAGCACCCCTGCCACCACCAGCCCCATGCCCAACGTCATGATCAGTGGCTGGACGCGGAAGACGGCAACCCCGAGGCCGTTGATCACGCCGACCAGGAAAGCGACCAGGAGGGCAAGGAAGATGGCCCTCCCCGCGCCGTAGCTCGACTGACTCGCGGCCACGTAAGCCGCCGCCGTCATGACCGTCGCCACCGAAAGGTCGATGCCACCCGTCAGCATCACCAGCGTCTGGCCGGCGGCGACGATTCCGAGCGGGGCCGCGAAGAGCACCGTGTTCGAGATCCAGCCCGCGCTCACCATTCCCGGCCGCGCCAGGTCGAGGCCGGCGATGAGAACGACGAGGACGGCGCAGAGCACGAGGATCGGGCGTTCGCGCACGACCTCGGTCATGCGGCTCTGAGCTGCCCGGCGGACCTGCGGTTCCGCTGCCATCAGGCGGGCCTCCGGAGCAGGGTGGCCAGGCCGCCGGCCATGACCACGAACACGATCAGGGCGCCCTGGATGACCTGGCCGAGGTTGGGGTCCGTCCCCATGAGGATCAGGTCCGCCGGCACCAGCGTCAGGATGAAGGCGGCGCCGACCGGCGCCAGCACCCCGCCCCGGCCGCCGGCCAGGCTGACCCCGCCGAGCACGATGGCGGAGATCCCGCTCAGCGTGTAGATGATCCCCGCCTTTGGCGAGCCGATTCCAGTCGTCATAGTCAGTGCCAGCCCGCCCCAGGCGGCGAAGAAGCCGCCGAGCGCGTAGGCCAGGATCTTGACGCGGCCGACCGCGATGCCACTCCGGAAGGCAGCGACGCGGTCGCTGCCGACTGCATAAAGGGCCAGCCCGGGACGGCTTCGCCGGAGCGGCAGCCAGACGATCCCGATGGCGGCGACGAGGACGATGAGCGCATTGGGCAGCCACTCCGTCCCCAGCGTTCCAGTGGCCAGGTTCTGGTAGCTGACCGGGGCGCCGCCGCCTGGCTTGGCCATGATCAGGAGGGCGACCCCGCCCCAGACGAACGACATCGCCAGGGTGACCACGATGTCAGGGATGCGCGTGTTGACGGCGACCGTGCCGTTGAGCGCGCCGGCGGCGATTCCCGCGACCAGGATCAGGGCGGAGACGGCGAGTGCCTCCTCGAGGCTGTGCCCCACCATGTAGCGCGCGGCGAGGACGTTCGCCACCGCCATCAGGGCGCCGATCGAGAGGTCGATCCCGCCGGCGAGCACGACGCAGGTCTGGGCGACCGCCGCAAACGCGAGCGGGAGCGCCCCGACCGCCAGCGACTGCACGTCGAACGGCCCGAAGCTCGGGTGGATGACGACGGTGAAGCCGAGCAGGACGACAAGCAGCGCGTAGACGCCGATCGGCCAGCCGTTACGGCGCACCAGCCGCTCCACGTCCAGCCCAGCCACCTTCCGCTGCCGCAACCGTTCCACGCTCATGCCCCGGCCTCCGCCTCCGCCGCTTCGACAGCTTCCACGATCTCGACCGGAAGTCCGTGGGAGGCGCGCAGGAGCGCCCCCTCGGTAGCGTCCGATGCTTTCAGCTCCTGGACGATCCGGCCACCGAAGAGGACGAGCGCGCGGTCGCAGGCGAGCTGAATCTCGGGCAGCTCCGAGGTGAACAAGAGAACCGCGGCGCCGCCGTCGGCGAGCTCGCGGATCACCTCGTAGATCTGCTGCTTGGTCCCCACGTCGA
>CAZHAC010000056.1:0-13715 GCA_964529765.1 uncultured Actinomycetes bacterium | reverse complement strand
GGTGCCCCCGCCGCTACCTGCCGCGCCCTCGGCACCCCCGCCTGCTGCACCTCCGTCACCGCAGCCCGCGCCGGCCGCTCCAGCCGCGCCGCCTGTGTGGCCGGCGGCTCCGCCCGTCCAGCCACCCGCGCCGCCTGCGCCTCCAGCCGCGCCGCCTACGTGGCCGCCGGCTCCGCCCATCCAGCAGCCGCCCGCGCCCGCGGCTCCGCCCGCCCAGCCGGCCCCGCCCGCGGCTCCGCCGGTCCAGCCGCCTGCAGCCGTGCCTCCACCGGTGCAACCGGCTCCGCCCGTCCAGCCGCCTGCAGCCGTGCCTCCGCCCGTGCAGCCGGCTCCGCCCGTCCAGCCGCCCGCCCCCGCGCCTCCACCCGTGCAGCCGGCTCCGCCGGTCCAGCCACCCGCCCCCGCGTCCCCGCCTGTCCAGCCGGCTCCGCCCATCCAGCCGCCTGTGCCCGCGCCGCCGGTCCAGCCCCCTGCGCCCGTCCAGCCCCCCGCGCCCGTCCAGCCGCCCGCGCCCCAGGTTCCGGTCGCGGCCCAGCCGGCGCCACCGCAACCCGCGCCCGCGCCGCCGGTCGGGCTCGAACCGCCGCTACCCGCTCCGCCCCCTGCCGCCCCTCTCGAGGCCCGTCCAGGCTTCCGGCAGCGCATCGCCGACCGCCTGGCCGAACAGGCGGAACGCCGGCGCCAGCAGCAGGAAGTCGAGCAGAAGGCGCAGCGCGACGCGGTTCTCGCCAGCATCAAGCAGATGTCCTGGGTTGCCTACGGGGCGCTGGTCCTCGACCTCTTCCACCGCGACGGCTACATCACGCTTCTCATGCCGGAGGACAGTCCCTCGGTCGGCGATGTCTGGGCCGAGCGTGGCGAAGAGCGGCTGGTGGTCCAGTACCGCCTCCGTGACGAAGCGGTTATTCCGGCGGTCTACGTCAACGAGCTGGCGGCTGAGGCCCACGCGCAGGGCGCCACCGCCGGCTGGATGTTCACCGCGGGGACGTTCACGGAAGAGGCGGTGGCGGCGGCCGCGGTCTACGGGGTGACGCTGGTCGACGGTGACACGCTCAGCGACCTCGTAATCGAGATCACGGTCAACGACTGGAAGCAGCAGCGCAGCCTTGGCCGCCGGTTGGGCAACCTCTTCAACCGCGGCAAGAGCGCCGCTTAAGCAGGGTCTCCGCGCTACTTAACGAGTGCGGACGACGAGGGTGCTGGCGATGATGTCCTGCAGCGCCTGCTTGCGCGGCGTGAACGCGATCATCAGGTAGCCGATGCCCAGGATCAGCCCGGACAGGATCTTCGACCAGAAGCGGCCGTTGGCGCGACCCCAGCCGATGCGGTGCCCCTCGAGGTCGGTGACCTTGATGCCCAGCGCGCGCTTACCCGGAGTCGCCTGCCAGGCGGACGATTCGAGGATGGTGTAGTAGAGCCAGGTCAGGGCCACGCTGATCACCTGGAGCGGGATTACCAGCAGGTTGGCGGCGGCATTGGTGTCGACCTGGCGGCCCGAGAGGGCCACGGTGATGCCGATGAAGATGCCGATGATGAACGCCGCCAGCGCGACCGCCGCCACCAGAATCAGGTAGTCGAGCAGGTAAGCCGCCAACCGCCGCCAGAAACCCGCGTAGCCGAGGAAGGACGGAGGTTCAGGGATGGTGGACGGCTGGTACACCGGATACGGCGCATAGGGCTGCGGGGCCGAAAGCGCTGATGGGGTCTCGGGGGATGGCTGCGTAGGAGCGGGCGGTTCGGCTCCGTAAACGGCGCGAGCCGCAGCCATCGCGGCGTTGGCACCACGGCCGGCGTCGAGCGTCGACAGGGCCGCCCGGGCAGCCGCCTGCTGCTGCTCGCGAACCCCGCCGAATTCGCGGCGCGCCCAGTCGAACCACTCCGCGTATGTCCGCCGCCGGATGTCGGCGTCGGCCACGTCAAGGTGGGCGGCGGTGGTCAGCGACTGCCGGGCGGCGGCGATCGCTTGCTGGCGGTCGCCACCGGCCTCGATCGCGTCGGTGGCGGCGGCCGCGGCGCCATGGCAGACCAAGGCGTCGGTCGAGAGGTTGCGCTTGGCCCAGACGTACCAGTCGGCGTAGGTGTCGAAGTCGTTCAACGAATCGCCTCCAGACCGGTTCGCTGCACGCGCCAGCGCTCTTGGGCCTCCTCCACCGACGTCTCCTCGAAGCGCAGCGAGTCGCCGGGCAGCAGCTGGGCCGCCAAGGCCAGGTCGACGCGGGCGACGGCGGCCACCACCGGGTAGCCGCCGGCGGTCTGGTGATCGGCCATGAGCAGGATCGGCTGGCCGGACGCCGGCACCTGCACGCAGCCGAATGTGAGTCCGAACGAGATCATCTCGGGTCCCTCCACCTCAAGCGTCTCGCCCTCGAGCCGGAAGCCCATCCGGTCGGCCTCCTGGCTGACGCTCCAGTGCGCGTTGAAAAAGGCGTTTCTGGACGCCGGCGAGAGGTGGCTGACATGAGGTCCGGGAATCGCCGCCAGAGCAGGGCTGCCGGAGTACGGTGGCCGGCTCTGCTCTGGAAGCTCGCGGCCGGCAACGGCCGGCCGGACGGGCTCCGCCGCCAATGCGAGCTCGTCGCCCGCTTTGAGCGGGCGTCCCTTGACCCCGCCGCGTGCAATCAGGCGATAGGTGGCGACCGAGCCCAGCCAGCGATCGCCGGCGATTCCGCCTGCCACCGCGATGTAGCAGCGAGCGCCGCTCCGGCGGCCGCCGAATGTCATTCGGTCGCCCTCAGCCATCCAGAAGCTGGTCCACATGGGCGCTTCCTCGCCGTTCAGGCGCGGGTCGAGATCGCCGCCGGTCACCGCTACCAGGCAGCCGGCGAGCGCGACCAGGGCCGGCCCCGTAAGCGTGCATTCGAGCGCTCCCGCACCTTCCGCGTTGCCGACCAGCCGGTTGGCGGCGCAGATCGCGAAGCGGTCCATGGCTCCCCCGGGCGGAACCCCGGCCAGCCGGCGGCCGGGACGGCCGAGATCCTGCACCGTCGTCTGCACACCCGGATTCTCGACTCGCAAGGTGGGTGGCAAGACGGGTGTCAAGACGGTTGTGAGGTCGCCCTTCACCGGACCTCGAAGAACTTGACGCGGTCTCCGCTGCGCAGCAGAAGCGGCGGATCGGAATCGGGCAGGAACATGGGGACCTCGGTGCGGCCGAGGAGGTGCCAGCCGCCCGGGGTAGGCAGTGGATAGACGCCGGTCTGGGCGCCGGCGATGGCCACCGAGCCCGCGGGCACCTGCGTGCGGGGAACGCTGCGCCGGGGCAGGCGAAGCTTCTCAGGCAGCGGACCCAGGTAGGCCCAGCCGGGCACGAAACCGATCATGAACACACGGTAGGTGGGCTCGGTGTGGAGCCGGATCAGCTCTGGAATCGGGACCCCGATGCGCTCGGCGGTCTCCTGGAGGTCTGGCCCGTCGTAGTAGACGGGGATGCGGTGCAGGCGGCCCGGCGTCTTCGGCCCGGAGCGCTGGCGGACCAGGTTGCGCGTGCTCGTCACGAGCTGATCGAAGGTCACCTGCTCAGGGTCATAGTGAACGGTAACGGAAGCGTAGCCGGGCACCGCCTCGCGCACGCCCCGACGCTTACGGAGAGCGGCGGCGAGCCCGATGGCGCGGGTGTTGAGCGCGGTGTCGATGCGGCTCCCGAGCTCGACCAGCGCCGCCGCGTCACCCAGCGGGTGGACCTTGACCGCTGGGCTACGAGGCCTGGCCGCTGGTTTGGTCATCGCGGGGCGCGAGGGTTGAGGTGGCATGGGCAGTGACAAGCATTGCGTAGACGGCTGCCGGGATGACGCCGACGCAAAGCAGGGCGGCGCCGAGGATAGCGATCGTCCAGCTGGTGGCCACGACGACGGTGACCAGGTTCCAGTCAATCAGCGCCTGCCGGACCCGGCGGCCGGCGGCGATCGGGTCGAGCAGGTCGCGCAGCCGCCCGGTGATCGCGAAGGCGGCGATGTTGGGCGGCCCTAGAAAGAAGAAGGCGAGCGCCCAGGCGAGCAGGAGCATGAATGCCGTCGCCGTGCCGGTGTAAGCGGCGTTAAAGAAGGCGTCGGCGCCGGCCGCGAAGACGCCTGATCGCTCGATCGCGGCATAGACGGCGGGGGCGGCGAGCAGGAAGGGGAGTGCCAGCAGGAGCATCGCCAAGAGCAGCCGCACACCGTCGCTCAGGAGCCGGCGGTCGAGGCGCATCGAGGGCGGCGCGGACTCGGGATCGGCGGCTGAGACGCGGATGGCGCGGGCCGTGTAGCCGAGCAGCGGGACCAGGCCCAGCGGCAGCAGGAGCATGCAGAACATGGCCGGAATCCAGGTCCGAGCCGCCCCCGGCCGGAACGGGTACCCGAAAGCGCGGGCCACGCGGCGCTCGGCGCTGACCGCAATCATCTGACTTATCCGAGCTCGCCGAGCATGTAGAGGGTGCCGCAGGCGATTACCGTGCCGTGGGCGCCGGCCTCCTCGCGGGCGGCGTTCAGCGCCTCCGCGGGGACTTCGACCACGTGCCCGCCGGCATCGCCCCAGAGGGCCAGCAGCTGGCCCGGGTCGGCGCTCCGCTGCGCGCCCGAAGCAGCACGGGTGAAGAAAACCGCGCGCGGTCGGAGGCGGCGCAGCTGGCCGAGCATCTTCGGCAGGTCCTTGTCCCGCATGGCCGCGAACACCACCACCGGCGGCCGCTCCAGCAGTGGTTCGAGCGTGTCCACCAGCGCGGCCAGGCCGGCCGGATTGTGGGCGCCATCGAGTACCACCCGCGGGCTTTGTGGCAGGACTTCGATCCGGCCTGGCCAGCGGGTGGCGGCGACGCCCGCCCGCACCGCCTCCGGGCTGGCATCCCCAAGCCTCTCCGCCGCCGCCACGGCGAGCGCCGCGTTGAGCGGCTGGAAGCCGCCGACCAGCGGGATGTGCAGGCCCCGGTGCTCGTACCCGGGACCGCAGACGTCGGCTTCGCTGCCGTCCCAGCCCAAGGAGCGAGCGCTGACCAGCACCTCGTCGCCCAGCCTCCAAAGCCGGGCTCCCACCGCGTCGCAGCGCGAGCGTATGACGCTCAGGGCCGGCTCCTCGGCGGCGGTCAGGGCCAGGTTGCCGCCCTTGATGATCGCCGCCTTCTCGCCCGCGATCTCCTCCACCGTGTCGCCCAGCCACCGCATGTGGTCGAGCGAGACGTTGGTCACGATGGCGAGGCCGAGGTCGAGAACGTTGGTCGCGTCCAGGCGGCCGCCCATGCCGACCTCGATGACCAGGCGGTCGCAGCGCGGTCCGAGCCAGGCGAGCGCGATCGCGGTCAGCAGCTCGAACTCGGTGGGTTCGCCGTGAGCCGCCGCCACCCGTTCGGCGGCCGGCCGCGCAGCCTCTACCGCAGCCGCGAACTCGGCCTCGCTGATCGGCGTGCCCGAAAGCTGGATGCGTTCCGTGTACGACTTGAGGTGAGGGCTCGGCATGGTCCCGGTCCTGAGGCCCGCGGCCTCCAGGATGGAGGCCAGAAACGCACAGGTCGAGCCCTTGCCATTGGTTCCCCCGACCAGCGCCCCCCGGCGGCCGCGCTGAGGGTTCCCGACCTCGTTGAGCAGGGCCTGGGTCCTCGCCAGCCCGAGCTTGACCCCGAAGCGGCCGAGGCCGGTCAGCCAGGCCACGGCCTCCTGATAAGTCAAACGGCTCGTAGTTCCTCGGCTCTCAGCGTATTGGCCATCAGCATGGCGCGCGTCATCAGGCCGACCCCGCCGGGTACCGGCGTCAGCCAGCCCGCGACCTCGGCCACACCCGGATCGACGTCGCCCTGAAGCTTGCCCTCCACCGGCGTGATCCCGACGTCGATGACGGCGGCGCCGGGCTTGACCATTTCGGCCGTGACGAGGTGGGGACGGCCGATCGCCACCACCAGGACGTCGGCCCGCCGGCACTCGGCGCCCAGGTCGGGCGTGCGGCTGTGGCAGATGGTGACGGTGGCGTTGCGCTCCAGGAGCATCAAGGCGACCGGCTTGCCGACGATGTTGCTGCGGCCGACCACGACCGCGTGCTTGCCGGTCAGCTCGATGCCCGCCTCGTCCAGCATCCGAAGCACACCGGCCGGCGTGGCCGGCCGCAGGCCGGGCTGGCCGAGCAGGAGGCGGCCGACGCTGAAGGGATGGAAGCCGTCGACGTCTTTGGCCGGGTCGATCGCTTCCACACAGGCGGCGACGTCGACCTGCTTTGGCAGCGGCTGCTGGACCAGCACGCCGGTGACGTGGGGATCGGCGTTGAGGCTGGCGATCAGGGCGAGCACCTCCGCGGTCGTGGCCGTCTCCGGCAGTCGGTGGTCGGAAGATTCGATCCCGACCAGGTCGGCGTCCCGCCGCTTGCCGCGAACGTAGGTCTCGGAAGCGGGGTCGTGGCCCACAAGGACGACCGCCAGGTGCGGTCGCGGCCGCCCGGCCGCCACCAGCCGCTCGACGCCCGCTCGGACTTCGGCGAGTACCTTGTCGGCGATCGGACGGCCGCTCAAGACAACCGCGGTCATTTGAGGCCAAGCTCCTTGCGAACCGATTCCTCAGCCGCCCGAGCCACCACCCGCGGGTCGGCCCCGGCTTCGCGCGCCAGCCGAAGGCAGTCGTCCTGCTCCGCCGCCACGTCAACTGCCGCGCCGCCCAGCTCCTTGACCTTGACTCGCACTGCTCCCCAGGGGGTGGCCGCCGTGCGGAAGCTGCGCCCGGCGAGCACGCGCTCCGCTCGGCGTACGCGTACGCCGAGGGCCGTTGTTTGACGCAGCAGCGCGTCCGCCACCGTCTGCGCCATCGCCGTCTCGCAAAGCACAGTCACGCGATGCCCGGCGCGGCCTTTCTTCATCACGATCGGGGCCACCGAGACGTCGAGCGCGCCAGCCGCGAGCAGGCTGTCGAGGGCCGCCGCCAGCTGCGCGGGGGGCATGTCGTCGAGGTGAGTCTCGACCTCGGCCACGGTCGCGGTCTCGGGCACCGGCTCCCCGATCCAGACGCCCAGCGCGTTGGCCGGCGCTTCTCGAGCGCCGACGCCGTAGCCGACCCGGTCGACCCTCATCGCGGGGCGCTCGAAGGAGGCGGCGGTCGCCAGGATGGCGGCGCCTGTCGGGGTGACCAGCTCGACGTCGCGGGGGTCGGGCTCCAGGACAGCCCCCGAGCCGGCGAGCACGCGCATCACCGCGGGACCGGGGAGGGGAAGCTCGGCAGAAAGCCAGCCGCGCGGAGCCGGTAGGGGGCTCGCGTGGACCGCATGTACGCCCAGCGAATCGAGCAGCCAGAAGACCCCGACCAGGTCGACCAGGGTGTCGGCGCCGCCCAGCTCGTGGAGGTGCAGCTCGGCGGCGGGGAGCCCGTGCACCAAAGACTCGCCGTCTCCCAGTCGCCGGACTGCCGCCAGTGCCTGCTCCTTGACGTTCGCCGGCAGGCCGGCGCTCTCGATCGTTGCCAGCAGCTGAGGCACAGCTCGCGAGGGGCCGTCGCTGGTCTCGACGATCACCCGCGTGCCGCCCAGGTGGCCACGCTGCTCGTGCTGGGCGCTGACCTTGACCTCGGCCGTCAACCCGAGCGCCTCCACCGCCGCCTCGACCACCGCCAGGTCGCCGCCGGCGTCGACCAGTGCGCCCAGCGCCATGTCGCCGGAGATCCCGCTGAAGCAGTCGAAGTAAGCCAGCGTCATCGACGGCCCCGCACCAGCTCGACGCCGAAGGATCGGAACTCGCCCTCGAGTGGAGGTTTCTTGTACACGCGAACAGTCGCCCGCTCCACACGCTCCAGGCTGAGCATCCGGTCCGCGATCCGCTCCGCCACTGCCTCCAGCAGGTGGCAGGGGTCGCCCTCGACGACCTCACGAACGAGCTCATAGGCGTGGGCGTAGTTGAGCGTGTCGGCGAGGCGGTCGCTGCGACCGGCAGCTGAGAGGTCGCTCTCGAGCTCGACGTCCACGGTGAAACGGGCGCCCAGCTCGCGCTCGGCGGGGAAGACCCCGTGCCGGCCGAAGAACGTCATGCCCTCCATCAAGATGCGGTCCACTCGCTCGCGATTATCCGGGAGAGACGCGTCCGCGGCCCTGCTGGCCCCTCCCCTGATCCCCTCCCCGCCGCGCGGAGAGGGGCCGTGCCAGGCCAGTCGCTTACAGGCGCTCGCGAGGGGCGGCCAGGAGGTCGTGAAAGAGGGAGCCGGCGACCGAGGTGGCGATTCCGATGCCCGTTCCCGCCACCACATAACCAGCCCACCCCAGCAGCTCGCGGGCCAGCATCTCATAGCCGAGCATCAGCAGGATCGCGGCCACGACCAGCCAGGTCAACCGATTCACAGCATCCCCTTTTTGCGCGTGCTCGACCGCGTCCACGGAGTTAGGCTGCGGGTATGGAGCGCGAAGCGCTCTTGTCTGACTTCGAAGGCGCTCGTTCGGAGTTCGTGGCCGCGATGGCGGCCGTGCCCGACGACGCTCTGCCCTACCTCCGGCCTGGTGATGACTACGCCCTCGGCGGCCTCGCCGCCCACGTCGAAGCGATCATCCGGCGTTACACGGCAGTGCTGGCGGCTGCCGACAATGCGGGCTGGTCGCAGGTCCAGGCCGAGGATCCGCCCGGACTGGCCGTGCTCGACGAACAGACCCGAACCGGTGCCTGGCCGGGCGGCTGCGCGTCCGCGCTGGCCGGGGTCGCGGCCGCCCATGACGCCCTCCTCCACCAGCTGCAGTCCCTGCCCGACTGGGAGCGCCGGGCTCCGGTCGTCTATGGGGAGGGCGAGCCCTACCCGACCGGCGCGGTCGAGGTGATCGGCTGGCTGCGCGACCACTACCGAGAGCATGTTCCGCAGGTGCAGGAGCTGCTCGAAGAGTGGCGCGTCTCGACCGCCAGCAGCGCCTAACCGCGTGCCGCGGGCGAGCTGCCGGCGGGGACGATCGTGATCGCGTTGGCGGTCACGGTGCCATCAGTTCCGCGCTGACCGGCGACCGTCACCGTGATCCCGGTGCTGAGGTCGGACTTCGCCCCCTGAACCGATTTGGTCACCGTCGTGTTGGGCTGGAGCTGAACCTTGATTTGATTGCCCTGGGCGTCCTGCAGCGTCAGGGTGTCACCGTTGATCGCGGTGACCTGGCCGAAAGTGCCGCGGTTTACAAAGCCGCCGCCGAAGCCGGCGCCCGCCCCACCGGCGCCGGTCGGGGTCCCGTTTCCACCGCCGGTTCCCGCGTTCGCGCCACGCCCGCCAGTGGCGCCGGCGGCGTTCGATCCGGCGTTCGCGCCGGCGTTCGTAAGGGCTGGCGTCGCGGGCCCCTTTCCGGCCTCGAACTTGGCGCCGCCGTAAAAGCCACCCAGGCCGAAGATCAGCAGGCCAAGGGCGATGGTCAAATTTCGCATTACTCGTACCTCAATGCTTCGATTGGACGGAGTGCGGCCGCCCGGTTGGCCGGGTAGATCCCGAAGAAGAGCCCGATCCCGACCGACACGCCAAAGGCGACCAGCACGGATGGCCACGACACGATCGGAGGCGGCAGTGAGGCCAGGGAGCCGATCTTGACGTTGCCGACCTGGCTTGAGAAGAGCCAGCCGATCGCGATGCCGAGCAGGCCGCCGAGGCCGGAAAGGAACATCGACTCGATCAGGAACTGGAGCAGGATGTCCTGACGGCGGGCCCCGATCGCCTTGCGAATGCCGATCTCGCGGGTCCGCTCAGTGACCGTCACCAGCATGATGTTCATGATCCCGATGCCGCCCACGACCAGGGAGATGGCGGCGATGGCGCCGAGCAGGATCGTCAGCGTCTGAGTGATCGAGCCCAGGCTGTTCTGGATGTCCTGCTGGCTCTGAGTGGTGAAGTCGGCCTGTGTCGGATCGCCGATGTTGTGGCGGTTGAGCAGGATCTGTGTCGCCTCTTGCTGAGCCTGGGACACTGAGCTGGCGTCACTGGCCTCGATGACGATCTGACTGATGTTCTTGCCGCGCCCGCCCGTGAGGTAGGCCCAGGCGGCGGTGATCGGCACCACGGCCACGTTGTCCTGGTTGCCAAGCGAGGCGGATCCCTTTGAGGCGAAGGTTCCGACCACTCGGAAGGACTGCCGGTTGATCTTGATCGTCTGGCCGACGGGGTCCTGGCCCTGGAAGAGCTGGTCGACCACCGTCTGCCCAACCACCACGACCTTGGCGGCGCTGGTGACGTCGCTGGCCGTGAACATGCTGCCGCTGGCCATGTCGTAGGAGCGCACCTGCGCGAAGTCCTGCGTGGAGCCCGTGGTCTGGGCGAACCAGTTCTGGCTCTGCCAGACCATGTTGCCGGCCGCGTTGGTGACCGGGATCGCGGTCACTATGTGCGGCGCCTGGGTCTTGTCGTTGAGCGCGTCGACGTCGGCCTGGCTGAGGCTCGATCCGCTGCCGAAGCCCTGTGACACACCGCCCACGCGGCTCGCGGACGGATAGATGTAGACGATGTTGGCACCCAGGGCCTGGACCTGCTGCTGGACCTGAACGGAGGACCCGTTACCGACCGCGACCAGGACGATCACGGCGGCGACGCCGATCAGGATGCCAAGCATGGTCAGGCCGGAGCGCAGGCGGTTGGCCATCAGGCCCTGCCAGGCGAGCGCGAGGCCTTCGAGCAGGCTCATGAGGTGGCCACCTCCGGCTCCAGGGGCTCCTGCAGCTGGTCGCCGACGATCAAGCCGTCCTTGACGCGGACCACCCGCTTTGCAAAGGCGGCGATGTCGGCTTCGTGCGTGATCAGGATCACCGTGCGGCCCTCCTCGTTGAGCTTCGAGAGCAACCGCATGATGTCGACGCTGGATTCGGAGTCGAGGTTGCCGGTCGGCTCGTCGGCGAGCAGGATCGCCGGCTCGGTGACCAGCGCGCGCGCGATCGCCGCCCGCTGCTGCTGCCCACCCGAGAGCTCGGAGGGCAGGTGGCCGGCCCGGTCGGCCAGGCCGACTTCGGCCAGCGCCGCCAGCGCGCGCTCGCGGCGGCCCTGGCTTTCGCCCGCGTAGATGAGAGGCATCTCGACGTTGTGGACCGCGCTCGAGCGTGGGATCAGGTTGAAGCTCTGGAAGACGAAGCCGATCTTGCGGTTGCGGATGACGGCGAGCTGGTTGTCGTCCAGGTGGCGGACGTCGACGCCGTCCAGCAGGTAGGTGCCGGTGGTGGGCAGGTCGAGGCAGCCGAGCACGTTCATCAGCGTCGACTTGCCCGAGCCCGAAGCGCCCATGATGGCGACGAAATCGCCCTCGGCGATGTCGAGGTCCACGCCGCGCAGGGCATGGACCTCGATGTCACCCATCCGGTAGACCTTTGTGATCCCGGACAGGTGGATGAGCGGTGCCTTGTTTTCCAACCGGCCTAGCCCTT
Organism: uncultured Actinomycetes bacterium; assembly: GCA_964529765.1. Lineage (GTDB taxonomy): Bacteria > Chloroflexota > Dormibacteria > Dormibacterales > Dormibacteraceae > CAZHAC01. The sequence goes on along the minus strand of CAZHAC010000056.1, from coordinate 2,419 downwards.
GGTACCGCCGCCGACGACCTGGACGGGGCCGCCGCCGAAGCCGCCGCCAAGCCCGCGGCCGCCGTTGGCGCTGCTCGCGCGCAGCTGGGGGAGGACGACCTTGTCGCCCGCCTGGAGGCCCGAGGTGATCTCGGTCAAGGAGTCACCGGCAACACCGACCTGGACGGGCGTTCGGGTCTGCACACCGTTGGCGCCGAGGACGGTGACAAAGGCGTTCTGCCCGAGGCGGGTGATCGCCGAGTTGGGCACGGTCAGGACGTTCGCGGCCTGGGAGACGATGATCTGGGCGTTGGTCGTGAGGCCCGCCCTCAAGTTGCTGTTGAGGTTGTCGAGCGTCAGCGTCACGTAATAGTTGACGACGTTGGAGACGGTGGTCGAGGACGGCGCAAGCGCCAGCACATGTACCGGGATGGTCAGGTTCGGCAGTGCGTCGAAGGTGACGGTGCCCGCCTGGCCGGTCTTGACCTTGGCCGCGTCCGACTCGGCGAAGTTGACCACCGCCTGGTAGCCGGTGGTGTTGAGAAGCGTGATGAAGGCGCTGCCGCCACTGGAACCGGACGAGCCGGAGCCGGAGCCGCTACTGCTCGACGGCAGCGGCGCCGTGCTGCCCGGGGCCTGGGCGATGGCGCTCGACGATTGGGCTGTCACGCTGTCGCCGGGACCGCCGTTGATCGCCGAGACCACACCGTCGCTTGGAGCCGTCAGGACGGCGCTGTTGATGTTGTTCTGGGCGGTGTTCACCGCCGCCTGCGCGCTCGCCACCGCCGCCTGCTGCTGGGCGATCGTCGCCGGCCGGTTGGCCGCCTGGTTGTTGTAGCTGTCCTGCGCGTTGGTGACCTGGTTCTGGGCCGACTGCACTTGCGACGCGTCGGCGTTGACCTTGGCCTGGTCGCCGTTGACGCGGCCCTGGTCGGCCTGGACGGTCTTGTATGCGCTGGCCATCTGCTGCTGTTGGAAGGTGCAGGAGCCACCCGCGATGGCGTTGCCAGTCTGGAGGCAGGAGATGTTGTTCTGGTCGGTCTGCAGGCGCTGCTGGTCGCTTGGGTTACTTGGTGTGCCCGTCGTGCAGTTAGGAGACGGGGATGATCCGAGGCAACCGTCGGCCTGGTACTTCGCTTGGTCCTGAGTGAGGCTGCTCTGGTACTGCTGCAGCGTCGTCAAGTACTGCTGGTACGCGTAGGTGCCCTGGTCGGCGTTGAGGGTGTTGGTGTCCGCGTTCAGCGTGTTCTGGTCGGCGTTCTGGCTGTTGACCGCGTTGTTGTAGTTCTGGCGTGCCTGGTCGAGCGCGTGCTGAGCCTGGACGAGCGCGGTCCCGTTTTCGGTGTTCTGGAGGTTGGCCTGGGCGGAGGTGAGACTGGCGTTGGCCTGGTCGAGCGCCAGCTGAAGCTGGGTCGGGTCGAGCTTGGCCAGCACCTGGCCCGCGGTGACCTTGTCGCCGACCTTGACGTCGACCTCGGTGAGCGTCCCAGGCGTTTTGAATCCGACGTTCAGCTGCTGTGCTGGGACCAGTGTGCCGGTAGCCGAAACCGCCGAGCGGACCGTGCCCAGCGTCACCGTCGCGGTGCGGAGGTTGGCGGCCGTGTTCTGGCTGGGTGGGAAGACGAAGTCGTGGGAGATCAGCGCCGCCAGGACGATGGCGACCAAAGCCAAACCGGCGGTCGCCAGCGTCTGCTGATTCAACGGCAGCCGGCGCCGAGGCCCAGGAAACTGAAGGGGACGGGGAACTGCCATGCTCTACCTCGCTCGCTCGCCGGGGCGCGCGAGCGCCCCAACAAAGTGTTGTGCGGGAATTACAGACGGCTAAACCTGGGGATTGGCTGGGAGGCCTGTCAAGAATTTGTAATGCCCGGTTGCAGTGCTCTCAAAGCCCTGCCTAACCGACCCGCCGCCAAACCTCCCACCCGGGGGACACGCCGAGCTTAGCCGGGCTGTCAACGGTGGTCGTAAAGCAGTGCTCAACGTCAGGGACTGGGTCGCAGCCCGCGTGTGTGCGTCGGGAAAAGGGGCCGGAATCTCGTGAGCCGCGGCCGCGACCGGATCTAGATCGGGGGCCAGCGGAGCTGGGCGTAGATCGATGTCGCGGGTGCCAGGAAGGCCTGCAGGCGGTCGCTGAAGACGAGCACGCCCATCGCCACCAGCAGCACCCCGCCCAGCACGTTGAGAGGCGCCGACCATCGCCGGATCCGGGCCGAAAGCCAGCCGAAGCGGTCAAGGAAGACCGCGGCCAGCAAGAAGGGCACACCTAGACCCAGCGAGTAGAGGAGCAGCAGCGCCGCACCCGCGGTGGCGGTCTGGGTGCTCGAAGCCAAATAGAGGATTCCGCCCAGGATGGGACCGATGCAGGGCGTCCAGCCGAAGGCAAAGGCCACCCCCAGGAAGAGCGCGCCCCCGGGCCCGGGGCGCACGTGCTCGAGCAGCG
>CAZHAC010000055.1:0-13815 GCA_964529765.1 uncultured Actinomycetes bacterium | reverse complement strand
GCGATCGTCTCAGTCACTTCGAGCCCAGCTTAGCCCGCAGCTGACGCAGCTCGTCTGATGATGGCCAGCGACCCCCATAGACTCCCCGTTCGACGGCGCTCGTCACCTCCCTCAAACGGTGGGCGGATTCTACCGTCCGGGCTTTCTTTCCCGCCCTTACTGGAAGGCTTTCTTGATATGCTTGCTATAGCGTTTTCATCACAGGGAGGTTCAAGCATTGGACGTTCATCCGGTCATCAATCCCGACCATCTGGTCGTCCTCCTACTGGTCGGCGTGGTCGCCGGCTTCCTTGCCTCACACCTCGTCGCCGGGCGCGGCTTCGGCCTCCTCGGTGACCTGGTCGTAGGCGTGATTGGAGCGTTCCTGGGCGCGTTCATCCTGGGTGCGCTCGGCGTGGTGGCCTCCACCCTGCTGGGCGAGATCATCGTCGCCTTCATCGGCGCGGCCATCCTGCTTGCGCTGATCCGCCTATTCACCGGGACCGGCTGGCGGCGCCGCCGGATGTTCTAGGAGTTAGTTAGGGGAGCCGATCACCCGGGAGATGACCTCCCCCAGGCTCGGGGCGCCGCGGCCAAAGGGCACCGTGCGCAGCCGGTGGGAGTACACCATCTCGGCAACCTGGCTCACGTGGCCGATGGAGACCTCGTCCGCGCTGTCATAGGCCGCCTTCGCCTGGGCGGCCCGCGCGCAGACGAGGTCGGCTCGGTGGCCGTCCACCTCGAGGGCGACCGAGAGCTGCGCGATCAGGCGCAGGATCTCGCGCGGCAGCGCAACCTCCGGGTAGGTGTTGATCGCCTCCGCGATCCGCTCCTTGACCGAGCTCTCTTCGGCGCTGTGGGAGTCGAAAAACGCGCCCGGGTCGTCTTCCCAGGCCGCGCGCTGCTCGACGATCGCCACCCGCTGTTCGAGGTCCCGGATGCCCTCGACGTCCACACAAAGGCCGAAGCGGTCAAGCAGCTGGGGCCGCAGCTCACCCTCTTCCGGATTCATGGTGCCGACCAGGATGAATCGCGCCGGATGGGTCACAGAAACGCCTTCGCGCTCGACCGTGTTGACGCCCATGGCGGCGGCGTCGAGAAGCACGTCGACGATGTGGTCGTCGAGCAGGTTGACCTCGTCGACGTAAAGGATGTTGCGGTTGGCCTCGGCGAGCACGCCCGGCTCGAACCGGCGCGAACCCTCCTTTAGGGCGGCCTCGAGGTCGATCGTCCCCACCACCCGGTCCTCGGAGGCGTTGATCGGCAGCTCAACCACCCGCATCCGCCTGATCGTGCTCGGAAGCGGGTCTTCGCCGTTTTCCAACCGTTCGCGGCAGTCGCTGCAGAGCGTCTCGCGGTCGTCGGGGTGACAGCCGAAGTGGCATCCGGCCACCACCTGCTGTTCGGGCAGAAGGCGTGCCAGAGCACGCACCGCGGTCGACTTCGCGGTGCCTTTCTCGCCCCGGATGAGGACGCCCCCGACCGGGGGATGGATCGCGTTCAGGACGAGGGCCAGCTTCATGCGGTCCTGGCCGACGATCGCGGTGAAGGGGAAGGTGTAGCGGTCTACTGCCATGGGCGAATCCGCAGTTTACCGGCGGCCGATCGACCTACCGGTGGTCTACCGGCGGAGCTGCGACTCCACGGCCCGCGCGATCTCGTCCCGCGACAGGTCGTAGAGGCCGTAGTAGCGTGCGCCCATTCGCTCGGCGAGGTCCGCGCAGGCATTGATCGCATAGGTCTGGTACATCGGCGCCACTCGCGCCAGGTGCTGGACCGATGGCAGGTGCGAGAAGTCGCGGGCGGAGTCGATGACCAAGGACTCGACGTGCTCGGAGTTGATCAGCGCCGCGACCTTCTGGGCCTCGACCAGCGGCTCCTCCTTGAACATCGAGATGTTGCCGCGGCCGTCCGAGATGAGCACGAGCAGCGGGCGGGTGGTGGGATCTCGCATGAGCTCGGTCTTGATCACCTTGTAGCCCGCCATCAGGCCGTGCGTCAGGGGCGTGGTGCCGCCTACCGAGAGACGTTCCAGGCGGCGCTGAGCGAGGGAGACCGACGAGGTTGGCCGGAGCACGACCTCGGCGGCGCGGTTCTTGAAGATCACGACCGCCACCTTGTCCCGGCGAACGTAGGCGTCCTGGAGGAGCGACAGGATGGCGCCCTTGGTGGCCGCCATCCGCTGCTCGGCGTCCATCGAGGCGGAGGCGTCGACGACGAAGACGATCAAGTTGCCGACCTTGCGCTCGCGCACCTTCTGATGCAGGTCCTGTCGCTCCAGCAGCAGCCTCCCACCCTCCTCCCGCCCTCGTCGCGGCTGGTAGGGGGCGGCGGCGCGCACCGTGGCGTCGAGCGCCAGGTCGGTGACCTTTTCCTGGGCCTCGGCGCGCACGTAGCGCCCACGGCGATCGGCCGATTGCGATGCGGCCCGCTTCCCGCCCTGTTTGCGCTGGCGGCGCTGCCGGGGCAGCTCGATCTTGCGCAGATTGAAGAGCTCGCTCGCCTCGACACCCGCCTCGGTGCCGCCCGAGGCCCCGCTGGTCGTGCCCTCGTCGGTACCAGTCGACTGCTGGCCACTCTCGTTCTCGCTGGCCTGCGGCTCGCCCTCCGCTTCCTGCTCGCCCTCCGCTGCCGAAGGCTCGGAAGGCGTGCCCTCCGCCTCCTGCCGCTCGCCGGAGTCCTGCGCCTCTGCCTGCTGGGGCTCGGGTTCCTCACTTCGTTCGCGCTGGATGGGCGCGCGAGCGCGGTGCAGAAGCGCCAGCTCGGCGGCGTCGTAGATGTCATCGCGCGTGGGCGCGTGGTGCTCGCGGAGCGCCGCCAGCGCCCGGGCGGTGCGGCCGGTCACGACGTCCCCCCGGTGACCCTGGACCTGGGCCTCGACGCAGATCGCCGAGATCAACCGCGCCTGGGCCTGGGCGAGAGGGATTCCGGGAAGGGTTTCGATCGCCTCGACGAGGCGGGCGGCGATCTGCGCGTCCACCGCCTCCCAGTGGCTCAGGAACTCGGGGTCGCTGCGCCGGAACGCTTGGTCCCGCTCGGCGATCTCGATCCTTAGGTCGGGATCGCGAATCCCCTCCACGTCCACGCAGAGGCCGAAGCGGTCGAGCAGCTGCGGCCGCAGCTCGCCCTCCTCGGGGTTCATGGTGCCGACCAGGATGAAGCGAGAGGGATGGGTCACCGAGATGCCCTCCCGCTCGACCGTGTTGACCCCCATCGCCGCCGCATCCAGGAGGACGTCGACGATGTGGTCGTCGAGGAGGTTGACCTCGTCGACGTAAAGGATGTTGTGGTTGGCTTCGGCGAGCACGCCCGGCTCGAACCGGCGAGTGCCGTGCTGGAGAGCCGACTCGATGTCGATGGTGCCCACGACGCGGTCCTCAGAGGCGTTGATCGGAAGGTCGACCACCCGCATGCGGCGAGTGACGGCGGGCAGCGGACCATCGTGCGAGCGCTGGATGCAGTCCGCGCACCAGGTTTCGCGCTCCTCCGGGTTGCACCCGTAGTGACAGCCCTCGACAACGTGCCGCTCGGGAAGCAGCCGGGCCAGCGCGCGTACCGCGGTCGACTTCCCGGTTCCCCGCTCGCCCCGGATGAGGACGCCGCCGATCGTCGGATTGACCGCGTTGAGCAGGAGGGCGAGCTTCATCTTCTCCTGCCCGACGATCGCGCTGAAGGGATACGTGTGACGAACGATGGCCACGCTCTCAAGGATAGGTGGCCGGGCCGGCGGTACCGGCAGACGCCGGCCGCCGGGCTGGGGGAGCCTGTAGGGTAGCCGTCTCCATCATGTCGGGCCCCTCCAGGTATGAGCCGGGCTCAAAAGCCGACTTCGACCGGCTCTACCGCGAAACCTATCCGCGCCTCGTCAGGACCCTCTACGCGGTGCTCGGGGATCCGGCGGCCGCTGAGGACTGCGCGCAGGAGGCCTTCGTCCGCGCCTTCAGAGCGTGGCCGCGGTTCCGGCCCGACCGACCGGCGGAGGCCTGGGTCCACCAGATCGCCCTCAATGTCGCCATTTCGTACAAGCGGAAGATGAAGCTGCGTGAGGTTGGGGAGCTGATCCGGCGCCTGGGCCGGCCGGCGCCGCCGCCCGATCCCGCCAGCCACGTAGAGCAAGGCGACCTGGTTGCCGCCCTGCGCCGGCTGCCTCCGAAAGTGGCGGCGGCCTTCGTCCTCCGTCACTACCACGGCTACAACAACCGGGAGATCGCGGCTGCCACCGGGGTCTCCGAGCGGACGGTCGGGCTCCGCCTGGCCCAGGCCCGGGCCACCCTGCTCGACGCTCTCGGTCCGAACTGGGAAGTACTTCCGACTCCGGGCCCCGAAGGCGTTTCCAATGTTGGAGAGATAGTGGGTGACTGATTCGGATCCGATCTCTGAGGGGCTGCGAGCGCGCCTGGCTGAAGAGCTTGACGAAGTGCCCCTGGCCACGCCGCATCCCGCCGGCGCCCGCTATCAGCGTTTGGGCCCCGGCGCTAATGGCGGCTGGCGTCGCCTGGCGACCGCGGCCGTGCTGGCCACCGTCGCCGCCCTCGTGCTCGGCGCCGGAGCCACCGCCGCCGTCGGCCCACCTCGGGTCCTGCACTGGCTCCAGGCCGACCGGCTGCCGTTCACGACACCGGCGGCGACGCCTTCGCCCGAACCCTCCGAGGCGCCTTCCACCGCTCCGGCGGTGGCTCCAGCGCGCGCAACCGAGGAGCCCGCGCCGGTGCGCGGGGAACCGACCGAGAAGCCGGAGGCCGGGGATAGCAAGGCCGCTCCATCCCGACCGGAGGCCGACCATGACGCCGGCGAGCGGCCCAAACCGCAGCCGACGTCGACCGCCGAGCGGGAAGGCGGACAAGCCCCGCCGGCCGCGTCGCCGTCTCCTGCGGACGGCGAGTCGGGCCACTAACTCCGGCTTCCGACTTCCTCCGGCTTCCGACTTCATCGCCGCTGCGCGTTGCTCCTTTTAGGCCGGCAGCCTTTATCCCAATGCAGGAGGAACCGAATGCTGAAGCGACTTCCACGTGCCGCCACCGCGCTCATCGCGGCAGGCGTGCTCGTCGTCGGGGCCGCAGCCGCGGCCAGCGCCCATGGGCTCTCCGGCGCGAGCAAGTTCGAAGACGAGACCGCCACGGCGCCGCGGCTGGACCAGCCGGAGCCCAGCGCGAGTCCGGAACCGGACGAGACCGCCCCGGCGGCGACGCCGGAACCGAGCGAGACGCCATCGCCCGAAGCGACTGAGACGCCCGAAGCCAATGACGACGAGCACGAGTCCGCCGAGGCGGCGGAGAACGAGCACGAGTCAGAGACGCCTAAGCCCGTGGCGACTGCGGCCTCGCAGCACCGCGAGAGCGGCGAGCACGAGACGAGTCAGTCGGGCAGCCACGACTAACGACAATCCCCATACGGGTGGGCTGGGCGGTCAGGCATGGCGGCCGCCCACCCACTCTTTTCGTCAGTCACCGGCAACTAGACTGAGTTAAGCGGGGGAAGAACCTGCGGTTCCTCCCCCGGACCCTACCTCCCTTTTTCTGGACCCCGTCGCCAAGTCGTCAACGCCTGGATCAGGGACTCACACGGCCTGGCCAAGCCAGGCCTTACGGCAACGCCTTCTCTTAGCTGTCAGTTAGCTGTCCGCTTCGCGGTTTCGTCAGTCGCCGACAACTAGACTGAGTTCGTGACTGACAGCAAGACGCCCGTCCAGGTTGCCGTCACCGGCGCCGCTGGGCAGATCGGATATCAGCTTCTCTTCCGGATTGCCTCGGGCCAGCTGCTCGGCCCTGACCAGCCAGTCGTCCTCCGGCTCCTCGAGGTCGAGCCGGCGATGAACGCGCTTCAGGGCGTGGTCATGGAGCTCGACGACTGCGCCTTCCCGCTGCTGGCCGGCGTCGAGACGGCGAGCGATCCGTTGAAAGCCTTCGACGGCGCCTCCTGGGCCCTGCTGGTCGGCGCCATGCCCCGCAAGGAGGGGATGGAGCGGCGGGACCTGCTTGGCGCCAACGCCGGCATCTTCTCGGTCCAGGGCCGGGCATTGAACGACGTGGCGGCACCGGACATCCGCGTGCTCGTGGTGGGCAACCCCTGTAACACCAACTGCCTGATCGCGCGCTCGAACGCGCCCGACATCCCCGAGGACCGCTGGTTCGCAATGACGCGGCTGGACGAGAACCGAGCCAAGAGCTTGCTTGCCAAGCGAGCCGGCGTCTCGGTTGCGAAGGTCACGAACATGACCATCTGGGGGAACCACTCGGCGACCCAGTTCCCCGACGCCCGCAATGCCAGGATCGACGGGCGAGCGGTCCCGGAGGTGATCGACGACGAGGAGTGGCTGCTGGGCGAGTTCGTGAGCAGCGTTCAGCAGCGCGGCGCCGCCGTGATCAAGGCCCGCGGGTCATCCTCGGCGGCGTCGGCCGCCAACGCCGCCATTGACTCAGTGAACAGCATCTGGCGGGGCACGCCGCACGGCGACTGGACCAGCCTGGCCGTCGTCAGCCATGGCCAATACGGCATTCCCCCCGGACTGCAGTTCGGCTTCCCGGTCCAGACCGATCACCAGGGCTGGAAGGTCGTCGAGGACATCGAGCTGGACCAGATGGCGCAGGAAAGGATCCTGAAGACGACCGCCGAGCTGGAGGCGGAACGCTCAGAGGTGCGGGAGCTCCTCCCGGCCTAATTCACAGGCGCTGCCGTAAGGGCCGGCTTTGCCGGCCCGTTTGAGTCCGTCTTCCAAGCGAGTACCAGCTCTGCAGCGTCGACAAAGAGGAGGGCGGGTTCGCGGGGGGAACCTAGGTTCCCCCCGCGCTTAGAGCTGGAGGCGGAACGCTCAGAGGTGCGGGAGCTCCTCCCGGCCTAGGCGCTACACCTCGGACGCGAGCGCAAACCACGCGAGCAGCGCGTACTGGGAGTAGCCGTCGGGCATCTCGCCGGCGCCGATCAGCTCGCGCGCGCGGGCGACCGGTACCCATTCGACGCGCTCGGCCTCGAAGGGGTCGCTTGCCTCGCCCGCCCGCTCGGCGCCTTCGAAAAGGACCACGTGGTGGAGGATGTCGGCCAGCCCGGGCATCGGGTAGCCAGACACGAGGAGCCGGCCCTCACCGGCCAGCCAGCCCGTCTCCTCCAGCACCTCGCGGCGCGCAGCCGTTATCGGGTCCTGCTCGCCGGGGTCGATGCGGCCGCCTGGGACCTCCCAGCCCCAGCCGTCGACGATGAAGCGGTGCCGGTAGAGGAGCAACACCTCGCCGCCCTGGTGCACCACGGCTGCCGCCGAGCCGGTGGGCACCCGGACGACGTGGTGATCGATCCGGGTGGCGTCCGGCAGCTCCACGTCGGCGATCGAAATCCGGACCCACGGGCTGCCGTAGATCTCACGCTCGCCGTGAACCGTCCACTTCAAAACCCTTCGCCCTCGGTCTCGAAGACCTCGTCCCCGCTCAGCCGGCGCGCGAAGACGAGGAAGGCCGTGTGGGCGACCATGCGGTGAGCCGGGCGCAGGGAGCGGCCGCGCACCGTCCAGCCCCGCTGGAGGAGCTCGATGACTTCGATCATCCCGAAGCCGCGCACCTCGCGGAGTCCGTCGGTGAAGCGCTGCACCTGCGAGATGTTCGGGCAGAGGGCGAAGACGATGCCGCCCGGCCGGAGCGCCCGCTGCACCCATCCGGTGGCCAGCCAGGGCTCGGGCAGGTCGAGCAGAACCCGGTCCAGGTCGCGCTCCTCGATGTCGCCATAGGCGTCGCCTGTGCACAGCGTTAGGTTGCCGGGCAGCGCGCCAAGCGTTTCCTCGATCGCCATGCGAGCCAGGTCGAGGAACTCGTCACGCAGTTCGACCGAGGTGACATGTCCCCCGGGGCCGACGGCGCGCAGCAGAGCCATCGTCAGGGCGCCCGTTCCCGTGCCTGCTTCCAGGACCCGGGCACCGGGAAAGATGTCGGCGAAGACGAGGATCGCGCCCAGGTCCTTTGGATATATCGGCTGCGCGCGCCGCTTGCGCTCGACGACCGCCTCGGCGAACGTCGGCCGGAGCGCGAGCAGCCGGCTCCCGCGCGCCGTGCTCACGATGGTGCCATCGGGATGGCCAATCAGCGCGTCGTGCTCGACGACGCCCGTGTGGAGAGAGGTGCGGCCGCCGGGCTCCAGCCGGACCCGGTAGCGCCGGCCGGCCCGGTCGTGCAGGAACACCGTCTCCCCCGCTTCCAGGTCGCTCACCGGGGCAGTCTACGATTCAGCCGATGAGTGGCAAGGTGACGGTCAACTGGGCGGGGCGGCGGCGCGAGGGCGGCCAGCCGATCACGACTTTCGAGGTGCATTCGGACTCCGGCCACACGGTGGTGGTCGACGAACCGCCGGTCTTCGGCGACGACCTCGGCATGCGGCCGACCGAGATGCTGCTGGGCGCGCTCGGCGCCTGCACCGGCGTCAACGCGGTCCTTCTCCTCAAGAAGTACAAGCAGCCCTATCGCTCACTCCAGGTCGAAGTCGAAGGCGACCAGCAGGAGGAGTGGCCGAAGGCCTTCAAGAACATCCGGATCACCTTCTCGATCGCCTGGGACGGGGAGTACGACGAGAGCCTCGTGGCAGAGGCGCTCGACCAGGCCTGCAACCAGTACTGCCCGGTCGACGCGACTCTCACGCACGGCGCCCGGATCGAAGTCCAGCACAAGCACCTGGCATAGCGGCCTGCTGTCCCGAAGCGCGCCGGCGATCACGCCGAGTTTTGCGCCTACCTAGAATTAGGCGAGTTCCCGAGCTGCAGTTTTCACACGGAGAAGCCATCTCGACTTGCTGAACGCGTACGTACCGCTCGCCATCTACGCGGCGATCGTGCTCCTGGTGGTCGGTCTGTTGGTGACCCTCTCCTTCGTCCTCGGTCCCTCCAAGCCGTATCGAGCCAAGCTGCTGCCCTACGAGTCGGGCATCATCCCCACCACGCCGGGCAGGCGGCGGATGTCGGTCCGCTTCTACCTGACGGCGATGCTCTTCATCATCTTCGACGTCGAGGCGATCTTCTTCTACCCGTGGGCCGTGCTCCTGCGCCAGCTCCGCTGGTACGGCGTGATCGAGATGTTCGTGTTCATGCTCATCCTCGCCGTCGCCCTCGCCCATATCTGGCGTAAAGGAGGGCTGGATTGGGAGTAGAGGCTCTCTACGAAACGCTGGGCGAGAACGTGCTGACGACCACGCTCGGCAAGCTGGTCGGCTGGGGTCGCGGCAACTCGGTCTGGCCGGCGCAGTTCGGCCTCGCCTGCTGCGCGATCGAGATGTTTCCCGCGACGGGTCCCACCTTGGACATCGCCCGCTTTGGCTCCGAGGCGTTTCGCGCCTCGCCGCGCCAGTCCGACTTGATGATCGTGGCTGGCCGCGTGGCCCACAAAATGGCCCCGGTTCTGCGGCAGATATACGACCAGATGCCGGAACCGAAGTGGGTCATCTCGATGGGCGCCTGCGCGTCGACAGGCGGGGTCTTCAACAACTACGCACTGCTCCAGGGCGTCGACAAGGTAGTGCCCGTCGACGTCTACATCCCCGGTTGCCCGCCGCGCCCAGAAGACCTCCTCAACGGGATCATGATCCTGCAGGAGAAGATCAAGGCCCAGGGGATCAAGCCGCGCCTGTGAGCAAAGCCAAAGGAGCGGTCAAGAGTTCGGCGAGCCCTGCCTGGCGCGGTTTTGTGAAGGACGAAGGCATCTCCGCCGGCGATCGCTGGATCACAGTCGACCGGGAATCGATCCGGGACACGCTGGTCGCATTGAAAGAGGACGGCTACCGCAGCTACTGCTTCGTCAGCTGCGTTGACCACCTGGCCACGCCGGTCCGGCCGGCTCCGCCAGAACGGTTCGAGATGGTCTATCAGGTGCGCCACCAGGAGACCTACGAGGAGTTCCGCGTTCGCGTCTACGTGCCCGAGCACGACCCCGTCGTCCCGAGCGTGCACGACATCTTCCTGCCCGCCAACTGGGATGAGCGGGAGACCTGGGATCTGTTCGGAATCCGCTTCGAGGGGCATCCGGACCTGGTCCGCATCCTGATGCCGGACGACTGGATCGGCCACCCACTTCGGCGCGATTACCCGGTCGGCGGCGAGCCGGTCGACTTCTCCGAGGAGTTCGAGACCTGGCAGACGGCTCCGGAGGAAGCCTGATGGAGACCAAAGAGGAAATCGACCGCCACCGAATGTCGGTCACTACGGCTCCCGGCGACCTACCCGGTACCGAGGTTCTCACGGTCAACTTCGGTCCACAGCACCCGTCGACCCACGGCGTGCTGCGGCTCATCGTCGATCTCGACGGAGAAGTCATCCGCCGGGTCAAGCCTGTGATCGGCTACCTGCACACCGGGATCGAGAAGCAGGCGGAGGCGCTGCGCTGGCAGCAAGCCGTCGTGGTCACCGACCGCCACGACTACCTCGCACCGCTCATCAACAACCTGGCTTACGCGCTGGCCGTCGAGCGGCTCCTCGGGATCGAGGCCCCCGAACGCGCGCAGGCGCTGCGCGTGATCATGTGCGAGCTCAACCGCATCTCCTCGCACTGCATCTGGATCGGCACCAGCGCCCTCGAGTTGGGCGCGATGTCGGTCTTCATGTACGCCCTTCGCGAGCGGGACAAGGTGATGGACCTGAACGAGGAGATCTCCGGCTACCGGATGCACACGTCGTACATCCGCCCGGGCGGGGTCAGCGGGGACGCCACCGAACGCTTCTGGGAGCTGCTCCATACGTTCGTCGAGTACATGCCAACGCGCGTGGACGAATACGAGGACCTGCTCACCAACAACCCGATCTGGATTCGGCGCACAAAGGGAATCGGAGTTCTCAGCGCGGAGGACGCGGTCGCGCTGGGTGCGACGGGGCCGATGATTCGCGGCTCCGGCATCCCCTACGACCTCCGCAAGACGCGGCCCTACTCCGGCTATGAGAAGTACGACTTCGACGTCGCCACCAGCGACCTCTGCGACTGCTACGGCCGCTACCAGATCCGCATGAAGGAGATGCGCGAGTCGGTGCGGATCATCAAACAGGCGATGGAGACGATTCCGGGCGGTCCGGTCAACGTCGACGACCGCAAGGTCCTGCCGCCACCGCGGGAGGAGCTGGAGACCTCGATGGAGGCGGTGATCCATCACTTCAAGCTCTTCACCGAGGGTTACTCGGTGCCGCCCGGCGACGTCTATGTAGGGGTCGAGGGGCCGCGCGGCGAGCACGGCGTCTACGCGGTCTCCGACGGCACGCACAAGCCGCGGCGGATCAAGTTCCGCTCGTCCTCATTCGTCAACCTGCAGGCCCTGGAGCGGATGGCGCTCGGCTCGATGGTCGCCGACATGATCGCCATCATCGGCACCGCAGACGCCGTGCTGGGAGACGCCGACCGATGAGTGGAGCCCGCTCGGAGCAGGCCTCAGCCCGGCCGGGCGAGGACAGCCTGATTCAGCAGGCGGCTGACATCCGGCTGAGCGAGCACGCCCTCGATGAGATCCGCGAGCTGCCCGCGCGCTATCCGCACCCACGCTCGGCGGTCATGCCCGCCCTCGACATCGCCCAGGAGGAGATCGGCTATCTCACGCCATCGGCGATGGCGCAGGTCGCGGAGGCCCTGGAGCTGGACGCGGGCTACGTCGAGGGTGTTGCCACCTTCTACACGCTCTTCCACCTCGAGCCCGTGGGTAAGCACCGCTTCTACATGTGCACCAACCTGGCCTGCATGCTCAGGGGGGCTTACGACATCGTCGACCACGTCAAGAAAGCGGTCGGAGTCGAGAACCTCGACGAGGTCTCCCCGGACGGGCTCTTCAGCGTCGAGGAGGTCGAGTGCCTCGGTGCCTGCGAGTACGCGCCGATGATGCGCCTCGACCACGCCTACCACTACGACCTGACCCCGGAAAAGATCGACCAGCTGGTGGCCGAGCGCCGCCAGGCGGCCAGCACGGGCGGAGCCATCGAGGGTGCCGAGCCCGGCACAACCAAGCCATCCAAGCAGCGCAAGTCGACAAAAGGAACCCCATCCGGTGACTGAACGAGAACTGCCTTCACACAGAGAGCGCCGCAAGCCGAGCCTGCCGACCAACGACCCGAGCGCCGAGCTCCGGGGCTCTTATGGTCCCGGCCGCACGCACCTGCTGACGCGCGACTTCGGTACTCCCGGTCTCCACACCCTCGGCGTGTACCGCGAGCAAGCCGAGGGCTACATCGGATTCCGGAAGGCGCTTGAGATGGACCCGAAGACGATCGTCGAGGAGGTCAGGACGTCCGGCCTGCGCGGGCGGGGCGGCGCCGGCTTCCCCACCGGCACCAAATGGTCGTTCTTGCCGCCGCCGGACGGCGGTCCCCGCTACGTCGTCATCAACGCCGATGAGTCCGAGCCGGGGACGAGCAAAGACCGCTACCTCATGGAGAACTCGCCGCACATGCTCCTCGAGGGCATCCTGATCGCGGGCTGGGCGATCCAGGCAACTCAAGCATGGGTTTACGTCCGCGGCGAGTACGACCGGCCCTACGAGATGCTCAAGGAGGCGATCGCCGAGATCCGCGACGCGGGCATCCTCGGCGACAAGCCGTTCGGCAAGCCCTTCGCCTTCGACATCCAGGTCTACCGCGGCCACGGCGCCTACATCTGCGGAGAGGAGACGGCGCTCCTGGAGTCGCTGGAAGGCAAGCGGGCTCAGCCGCGCTCCCGCCCGCCCTTCCCTGCGGTCAAAGGCGCCTGGGGCCGGCCGACACTGCTCAACAACGTCGAGACCCTCGCCACCCTGCCCTGGATCCTTCGCCACGGCGGCGCCGAGTACGCGAAGTTCGGGACCGAGAAGAATCCGGGAACCCGAGTCGTCTCGATCAGCGGGCATGTGGCTAAGCCCGGGTGCTACGAGATCGAGAACGGGACACCCTTCACAGAGATCTTCAACGACATCGCGGGGGGCCCGCTGCCGGGGCACCAGTTCAAAGCCTTCTGGCCGGGCGGCTCTTCGGCACCGGTACTGCCGGCGTCGATGATGGACGTCCGCTCCGACATCGAGTCCCTGGCCGCGGCCGGCTCCATGGCCGGATCGGGCGGGATCATGGTCGCCGACGATCGCGCGGACATCGTCGAGACGACGCTGCGCCTGCTCCAGTTCTACGCACACGAGTCCTGCGGCAAGTGCACCCCCTGCCGGGTGGGCGGCAACTGGGCCGTTCGCACCGTCCAGAAGATCATGTCCGGCGAGGGGTCCGTCGTCGACCTCCAGATCCTCGATCGCATTCAGGCCAGCCTCCAGGATGGGCGCTGCCTTTGCGGTCTTGGCGACTCCGCAGGCTGGGTGGTCATGTCGGCGATGCGGCACTTCCCGGAGGAGTTCGAAAGGCGGGTCCTCAACAAGCCGGACTCGGTGATCAAGGAGCCGGCGATCAGTGCCTGACGACCAGGTAACGCTCACGATCGACGGCCGCGCGGTGAGCGTGCCGAAGGGCACGCTGGTGGTCGAGGCGGCAAAGCTGCTCGACATCGAAATCCCGGTCTTCTGCTACCACCACAAGATGGACCCGGTCGGCGCCTGCCGGCTCTGCCTGGTCGAGATCTCGCCCGGGCCGCCGCGGCCGACCACCGCCTGCACAACGCCGGTGGCCGAGGGCATGGTGGTGAAGACCAACAGCGCCCTGGCCGTCAGTGGTCGCGCCGACATCCTCGAGTACGAGCTCGTCAACCACCCGCTCGACTGCCCGGTCTGCGACAAGGGTGGCGAGTGCCCACTTCAGGACTACACCTTCCGGCACGGATATCCGACCAGCCGGATCGACGCCCCGCGGCTCCACTTCAAGAAGCCGATCCCGCTCTCCGACAAGATCGCGCTCGACCGCGAGCGCTGCGTGCTCTGCTACCGGTGCAC
>CAZHAC010000054.1:0-14131 GCA_964529765.1 uncultured Actinomycetes bacterium | reverse complement strand
CGACACCGTCTTCCGGCACCTGGTGACCCGCAAGCCTGAGAAGGCGAAGCGCCAGGGCGAGCGAAGCGCCGGCGCCAGGGGAGATGGCGAACGGGCGCCGCGTGAGCAGGCACAGCCGGCGGCAGCTGCCGCCACCGCCGAGGCGCCGGCGGCAGCGGTGGCGCCTGAGCCCGAGGAGGAAGCAGAGGCATGAGCCTGAATCGAGCCGAACTGATCGGCCGCCTCACCAGGGATCCCGAGATGCGCTACACACCGAGCGGCCAGCCGGTGACCAGCTTCTCGATCGCCACCAATCGCTACGCGTCAGGGCCGGACGGCGACCGGCGCGAGTACACCGACTACCACAACATCGTCTGCTGGAACATCGGCAAACGGAACCTTGCCGAGCTCGTCGCCCAGTACCTGAAGAAGGGGTCGATGGTCTACGTCGAGGGCCGTATCCAGACCCGCTCCTGGGAGGGCCAGGACGGTCAGAAGCGAAAGGCCACCGAGATCGTGGCCAACGACGTCCAGTTCCTCGACACCCGCAGCGAGGGCGCCCCGTCCGCCGGCGGTGGGCGTGCTTACGGCCACGGCGACGACGCGCCACCGATGGAGGAGTCCGGCCCCCGCGACGTCGACCCTGAAGACATCCCCTTTTAGGAGCAACCAAGACAAATGGCAGTACGCATGCGCGAAGGCAAGCCGAAGCGGTCCAGCCGCAAGGTCTGCCAGTTCTGCGTTGAGAAAGTCGACTACATCGATTACAAGGAGGTTGGCCGGCTCCGCCGGTTCGTTTCCGAGCGGGGCAAGATCCTGCCCCGGCGCCTGACCGGCACCTGCGCGAAGCACCAGCGGGCGCTGACCGACGCCCTGGAGCGCGCCCGTCAGATCGCGCTTTTGCCCTATACGGCGGACATCTCGCGGTAATACCCCGAGGAGGCACCACCGATGATCTTCCAGCCCCAGCTCCGCGTCCCCGGTCCCACCCCGCTCCCCGAGCGGGTGACCAGGGCCATGAGCGCGCCCATGATCGACCACCGGGGTCCCGAGTTCGCGGACCTGCTCGCCGAGGTGACGACGGGCGCTCAGCGGGTCTTCGGAACCGAAAAGGAGGTGCTCGTCCTCACCTCTTCGGGAACCGGCGGGCTGGAGTCGGCGATCGCCAACCTGGTCTCGCCGGGCGACAAGGTGCTCTCGGTCGTGGTCGGCAACTTCGGCGAGCGCTTCCGTTCGATCGCCCAGGCCTACGGAGCCGAGGTGATCAGCTACGAGGTGGAGTGGGGTCAGCCGGCGGAGGCGGCGGACCTGCGCCAGCTGCTCGATCAGCACCCCGACGCCGCAATCGTGCTGCTCACCCACAACGAGACCTCGACCGGCCTCACCAACCCGCTCGCGGAGCTGGTGCGGGTCGTAAAGGACGCCGGCCGGCTGGCTTTGGTCGACGGCGTCTCCAGCGTGAGCTCGATGCCGGTTGACGTCGACCGGTTGGGGATCGACGTCTGCGTGTCAGCCAGCCAGAAGGGCTGGATGGCGCCTCCGGGCATCGCCTTCGCCACTGTCAGCGAGGCGGCCTGGGAGCGCCAGGCGCAGGCGCGGTCGCCGCGCTACTACTTCGACTACCAGCAGGCTCGGAAGTTCGCCCCCAAGGGCTCGACGCCCTGGACTCCTGCTGTGGGAGTGCTTTACGGCGTCCGCGAGGGGATCCGAATGCTGCTCGAGGAGGGGCTGGACAACGTGTACCGCCGTCACCGCGAGATCGCCGAGGCGTGCGCAGCGGGACTCGAGGCGATCGGCTTCCAGCTCTACGCGGCGCCCGGCTTCCGCTCGGCGACGGTGACCGCCGCCCGGCCGCCGGAAGGGGTGGACATCAAGACCTATCGCAAGCTGCTGCGCGAGAGGTTCGGCGTGGTGATCGCCGGCGGCCAGGGCAAGGCCGACGGCCAGATCATCCGGGTCGGCCACCTGGGCGCCGTCAGCGGCGGTGACCTCGTGCAGGTGCTCTGGGCGATGGAGCAGGCGCTCGAGGAGCTCGACGTCCGGCCCAACCATGGGCTAGGTGTTGGGGCCGCCGGGCGGGTGCTCGGAGAAGCGTCGCAGGCGCCGCTCGCCGTCTAGGCCACCTCGATGGCTGACATCCGCGCTTTTCCGGGCATCCGGTACGACCGTGCGCGGGTGGCCATGGGCGACGTCGTCGCCCCGCCCTACGACGTCCTGAGCGAGGAGCAGGTCGCGCTGTACAACCAGCGCTCGCCCTACAACGTCGTGCACGTCACACGACCGGATGGCGACTATGGGGGCGCGGCACGCAAGCTCGCTGAGTGGGAGCGGGACGGCGTGCTCAGACGCGATGAGCCGGCGATGTACCTGCACGAGGTTCGCTGGGGGTCGCGCGTGCGGCGGGATGTGGTCGCGGCGCTGCGGTTGGAACCCTATGAGGCCGGCGTGGTGCTGCCGCACGAACGGACCCATCGCGGCCCGAAGGAAGACCGGCTGGCGCTGCTTCGAGCCACGGGCTGGAGCCTGGAGCCCCTCTGGTTCCTTTACGACGGCCGCCAGAGCGAGCTGCCGGCACTGCTGACCGAGGCCCTCGCTCGACCGGCCGAGCTGGAGTTCGAATTCCCGGCCGGCGAGCACCACCGATGGTGGACGGTGAGTGATCCGGAGTGGGCCGCGCGCGCCTCGTCTTCGTTACGAGAGCAGCCGGTGCTGATCGCCGACGGGCACCACCGTTACGAGACGACGTTGGCCTATTCGCAGGAGATCGGCGGCCCGGCGGACGCTGCTTCGCGGTTCACGCTGGCGCTGCTGACCGACCTCGGCGATCCCGGCTTGATGGTCCAGCCGACGCACCGGATCCTCAAGGCCGGCGTCACCGTGACCGGAGGCTTCGAGGTCGGCTCCTTGCCGGAGATGCTGGCCGCCCTCGAGGGACGCGTCGCGGCCGGCATCTACGCCAAGGGCAAGTACCAGGTGATCGAGTTCGACGACGGTGAGGTGCCGGTCGTCGAGCTGCACCGGCAGGTGATCGACAATGTGCTCGGCAAGCGCAACCCGGAGGACTTCCTCTCCTACACCCGCGACCCGCAGGAGGCGAAGGCGGCGGTGGACGAGGGCCGGGCGGTTTCGGCATTCTTCCTCGCGCCTCCCGACCTGGCCGTCGTTTTGGCCAAGGCGCGCGAGGGTATGACGATGCCGCAGAAGACGACCTATTTCGACCCCAAACCGCCGTCGGGAATGGTCTTCCACCGGCTTGACCCAAATACCGAGCTTCGGAGTTAGAGAACAAACAGATGCCGACCTACGGATACAAGTGCGACAGCTGCGGCCAGGAAGTGGAGGCGTTCCAGAAGATGTCCGACGCCCCCCTGAGAGTGTGCCCGTCCTGCGGTAAAGAGGCGCTGCGGCGCCAGATCTACCCCGCGGGCGTTCTTTTTAAAGGCAGCGGCTTCTACTCGACCGACTACCGCGCGTCAAATGGGGAGTCCTCCTCCAACGGCTCCTCCGAGAAGAAGCCCGAGACCAGCCCGAAGACGGAGTCCGGCTCCGCCGACAAAGCCGCTTCCGCTTCCGACTAAACTCCTCGCTGTGGGCGCGGTCGGTTCGGTCACCGACTCTTCGTTTGAGACTGACGTTCTCAAGGCCGATCGGCCGGTGCTGGTCGACTTCTGGGCCGCTTGGTGCGCGCCCTGCCGAATGATCGCGCCGGTGGTCGAGGAGTTGCACACCGAGCTCGGTGATCGCGTGCGTGTTCTGAAGATGGACATCGACGCCAATCCCCAGACGCCGAGCACACTCGGGATCATGTCCATCCCAACCCTGATCATCTTCAAGGGTGGCCGGCCGGCCGATCGGACGATCGGGTACCGCTCGAACCTGAAGAACGATCTCAAGCAGAAGCTCGAGGCCCTGATCTGAACGTCTGGTTCGAGGCACTCGGGCAGCGATTCGCGGATGCGGCCGAGGAGCGAGGCGCCCCGATCGAGGCGCCGGCTCTGTCCGGCGATATCGCGGCCGAGCTGCTCGAGCTGGCTCGGGTCGCGGCCCACACCCAGGAGAGGCGCTTCGCTCCTCTGGCCTCATATCTGGCTGGGGTTGCGGTCGCGCGGTTCCAGGCCGCCGGCGGCGATGCAGGACCGGATGCCGCCTCGGCTCTGATCCGATCGGTCCGGGAGGTGCTCGAGGCGGAAGCTCCGCCGACCGAGGCTTGAGACCCGGCTAACGTCCGCCGTCAGCGCGGGGCCTCGGCGCCGCCCAACCGTGGCTACGATCAGTGGTCTGGGGATGTACGGGGGCTGGTGCCTTCCGCGGTCTTCAAAACCGTCTGAGAGGCGCTGATGAGGCGTCTCTGGTGGGTTCGATTCCCATCCATCCCCGCCACTCCCTTAGATCGGCACGTATATCCTGGATTAACAGTGCAGTGTGCTGGCGGCGGTGCAATGGGGGAGTGTGACAGCCAAGTTGACAGCCACGCTCGTGACTCTGGCTCGATAGCCGAATGGGATTCCCGTATTCTCATGCCCGACGCGCTCCTCAAAGTAGGAGGCGGCGTCCGAGAGGCACCCGAACTCTCGGCCGTCGACGTGCGTGTTGATCTCCAGCTGCATCAGGAGCAGGAGTCGGTTCAGCCGCTCCCGATTGCCGCAGCGAGTCCGCGGGTAGACGATCCACGGCTGGATCCTCGTCACGCTCGCTTCTCGGTCGAGCGATCAGCTCGGGATCAGCGGCCGCCCGGGCGGCAGCCACCCGGTGATCCTGGCCATGGATACCCGTTGTGGCAGTCGCCAGACGAAGAGATCGGTGCTTCCGTCGGGTCGACACACTTATAGCGCCGGCGGATCACGAGCGGTTCGTGCTGAGTGCAGTCCTCCTATCCCCGGTGATCCCGGCGCTCACCGCAGTGCGAGGCCGGTCCCTGCCTCGCCCGTGGCATGGCGGGACGGACTGTCGAAGCTGCAGGCCAAGCATCGCCGGCTGAAGGAAATGGATGGGGTCGTCGTGCACGGGCGAATGAACCAGGCCGATCTCGCCGAACCGCACCGCGAGCCGAGCTCGCGGAGCCTGCGATTGCCCCTAATCGCAACCAAAGGCCGCAGGCACCTTTTTTGATAAAGGAGTCGCACGGAGGTGTCTGGAAGCGCATCATATGGGCGCCCGACACTTACCACTGCCGAAGCACCGTGTTGATGTCCGCTACTACTGATCTCATCCCCAACGTCGGCGTCGGTACCCTCCTAGAACGGGTGCTCTTGGCGGACGACAGAGCCGTTCGCATAGGAGCGGTCCAGAGGATTGACTACAACCGCGCCATCGTGCTTACGCACGATCGGTGGAAGGCAGAGACAGGGGGCATACCGCAGTTTAGCTTCCTGCTGGCGACGGCTCGCGAGATTGGCGCTGCTGCCGGAGATGACGACGAAATCCTTCTTCTGCGTGTAGAGGGCACGGCACCGCTTGCCCTCGAGGCAGATGTACAGGGGGTGCGTGAGGAGGCGCTACGAGACGCTCTCTCACGCTATGAGAATCCATCGCCGGCGGTAGTCTTTGATCTTGATCTCGACCCTTTCACCCGGAACCGGGTTTCATTCACCGGGTTGGATTGCCGAATTCTCGGCACCTTCTATGAGGACGTGCGCGACGGCAAACTATGCCTTGAGTTCGGTCACGACGTCGACAACTTCTACGCAACGGCTACGTATCGAGTCCTCAAGCCCATAGGTCAGGGGCTCTCAGCCATCGCATCGTTCATCAAGCCAACGTCAGACGTGGTCGAATTGGTTCGCCTTGGGGCAGTTCGTTACGCCTCGACGAGACGTCGCGCCCTCGCGGCGAAGCAAGCGGATGCGGCGGTATTGGTGAACGTCGAGGATTTCATCGGCAACAAGACCGGGATGTTCGGCATGACCAGGATGGGCAAGTCGAACACGATGAAGACCGTCGCTGCGCGGGTCTTCGCTGTTTCTGAACGCCGGCGTGCCGGCGGGCAATCCCCGATCGGCCAGCTCATATTCGACCCGCAAGGCGAGTACGCCAATCCCAACACCCAAGATGGCACCGAGTTGGCTGCGATTGGCGAGCAACACGTCGTGATCTATAAGTTCGGCGCAGATGGGCGGAGCTCGAACGTACGCCCCCTCGGGTTCAACTTCTTTGATCCGGCTCAAATTGAGGCGGTCAAAGCTGTCATTGCTAACCAGCTAATCGACAACACGAGTGACTACGTTCGCGCCTTTGTCCAAGCCGACTTCGCGGGTGATCCCGTAGCGGGCGAAAGTAACGAGGAAAGCGAACAACGGAAGGCCCGAGCCAATCGTGGACGCTTACTTGTATTCGGAGCCCTTGCCAAGGCTGATTTTGCAATTCCCAAGGTGCACACGGCCGCCGACGGCAAACCTTGGCCTTGGCGTGCTTGGGTCACGATGCGAAGAGAACTTGCGGATGCACTGGAAGCTCAGCTTGGTACAGAGCGAATTACTCGTGCCAAAGGGATGGTGGGAGTTGAACGAGCGGCTCTCATAGAAGTCATCGATTGGTTAATTGAACGCTCGACTGCAAACGATTTGACCGGCGCTGCAGGTGAGGGACTCAAGTCCTTCACAGGTGGGGACCCGTGGAAGTCAGCACTGCCGATCTATACCCAAGAAAACCAGGGCAGGGCGGTTTCCGGATACACGAAGCTGAAGCCCGTCCGAGCCTTTCACGCACCGACGTCAAAGTCGGACTACCGCCCTGAGATCTATTCCGAACTAATTGGAGGCCGGATTGTTATCGTCGACCTCCACCTCGGTCCTGACAGCGTTGTCCGCCGGCTCTCGGAGCAACTTGCGGGTTACCTAATCGAACAGCAAACCGAGCGGTTCACCGGTGGAGAGGAGCCGCCACACATACAAGTCATCCTCGAAGAGGCCCACAACCTCTTCTCAACGGACAAGTACCAGGATGACCTTGATGTGTGGGTACGACTCGCCAAGGAAGGAAGCAAGCTACACCTAGGAATGATTTACGCGACCCAGGAGGTGACCGGAGTTGCCCATCAGGTCCTCGCCAACACAAAGAACTGGGTGGTAGCACACCTCAACAACACTCGCGAAGTGAATGAGCTGGCTAAGTTCTACGACTTCAAAGCGTTTGGCGACGCCATAATCAGCCACGAGGACAAGGGTTACGTCCGCCTGAAAACAATGTCATCGCCGTATATCGTTCCAGTGCAGATTGACCGTTATGGCATAGATGTCGTCAACGACGCGCGCGCGGCCGCAGGCGATGCGCCATTGCCGGCTAAGGCTACAGTCTCACAATAAGTGCCATACCGCTCGCTAGGCAGTGGATTTGAGCGCGCATCCCGGCTCGGTCATACTAACGCCGTAGTCCGCGCTTTAGCAGACCAATCGACCTTCTATGTCCCGGCCGAGCATGTCATTGACCTGAACTGGTTACGGGACAAGATCCGACCACGCTCTTCACTACCAACTGTCGCCGAACTGGAGCGTGTGACCGGCGTGATCGGGATAGACGGTTCGATGATGGTGGTGCCAGTGCGCGAGGGCCTGCCATCGGTCCGCTACGGATACGCTCAGACCGCCGCCATCTGGCTAGACGTAGATGCGATGGAAGTGCAGCGAAACGAGCGATTTGTGGATCCGGTCGCGCTCGGCCGTGCCGTTAACTCAGCCTTGGTTTCGTTTGACTTCCCAGTATCAGGCGCGTATCTCCGGGAAGGCATGTCGATACAAGAGTCGTGGCGAGAGTCGGTGCACCGGTTGTTTCGCACAAAGAAGATTGAAGTCAATCGGCTCAACCAAAGCATGCTCGAACTATTGTTCTTGCTTCATGGGGTGCCGGGGGATCCCGCACCCACAGTTCCAGTCAACTGCCCAGCGCAGAATTGTGATGCGAAGGACGTACCGGTACCTCCTTCCGGTTCGAAATGTCCACTCTGCGGCACAGCGCTTCTCCCAACCGACACTCTACGTGTTCATGAGGAGGTCGTGGAGGATGGCAGTAACGAGTCGCCACTCGGTCGGCTTATGCAGGTCGTGGAACTGCTCGTGACGGTCGGCTTGTCGAGTCTGTTGTGGGAGCAAGCGCGCGACAATTTGCTCACCAGAACATTGTTCCTCACTGATGGACCGTTGGCGGTATATGGCCCACCAGCAAAACTGCGGGCGTGGGCGCTGACGTACTTCCAGCAGATGACGAGAGATGTTCCTAACGGCCGTCTTCACATCTGTGGTATCGAGAAGTCGGGGACTGTGGTGGACTATGCCGCCGCGCTCGCGCGTCATGACGTGCTGAAACCAGGGGACTTGCTTGTTGTCGATGCAGATGTCATCGCATCAATAACCAACGCCGACAATCCGGCAGCGTACGGAGCGGAAACGTATTGGGGCAGGAAATTTATCTACCGAGCGGTAGATGGTCGCATGGTCGTCCTGACCGTGCTGCCTGCAGCTGGATCACCCTACGATGACCATGGCGGTCAACCGGAGCCGCAAGCTTACCCGGCGCTGCCAGCGATCCTCGACGTGGTCGATAGGACTGGATCATCCATGTATCGAAACGGACTGGTTCCCGTGGCGCTTGCACATTCCAAGGCCGCCTACCCGATTGGGGTAGGCACCGACGTACTCCGGCTCGCGGCTCGCCAGAAGCTAGGGCTCGACACTGCCCAGACTCCCCAGGGGTGACTGCTTCGGCTGAGGAGCCACAGGTTCCAGCAAGTCGTCGGCGCGCCGCCAAATCTGCGAGCTTGGCGTCCGCCTCGACAGCGCCTGTATCCCTTGAGGGCCGATCGTCAGTGCCAAATGGCCCGGTGCTTCCCCTGTCTGAGCCATCCTTGGCGGCAATGCGCTATCAGTCCCCATTGCGTTATCCAGGCGCTAAGGCTGGACTGGGTCGAGTGGTGGCCCAGGTTATTGCGAGCGCGACGCAGGTATTCGGTACACCCCAGCTGTTCGTCGAGCCGTTTGCAGGCGGGGCTTCCACTGCGCTGCGCTTAGCGGGGATCGGGGCGGCCGAGCGGGTGCTTCTCGCGGATGCCGACCCGATGGTTGCTAGGTTCTGGCAGGTCGCAGCATCAGAGACTAGTTGGCTGATTGACCGAATGTACGAAGAGCCCGTGACCCTCGAACGTTGGGACTACTGGCGCTCATGGATGCCGACCAGCCCTATGGACCGTGACCTGGCGGTCAAATGTCTCTTCCTCAACCGCACCACTTTTTCGGGGATCTTGCACGGGAGAGCTGGACCGATTGGCGGTAGGTCCCAGAACGGTGCCTATGATCTTGGCTGTCGCTTCAACAAGCCGGCATTGGAGAAGCGGCTTCGCTACGTCGGTGATTTATATCGTGCAAACCGTATTGCGGACGTGTGGTGGAAGGATTGGGAGGCGACGCTGCTAGACATCGGGCAACACTTCTCGCGACTCGACGAGGAGCGAGTAGTCGCCTACTTAGACCCTCCCTACTTTCAAAAATCTGAGAAGCTGTACGGACGTTCGTTTGATCCCTCGGGCGGCTACGCAGCCAAGTCAAGCGCAGCGCTTGCTGGCTGGGCTGAGAGCGGCTGGCAGCATTACCGGCTGGCGAAGTACTTGCGTTGTCGCACGAAGTACCGGTGGATTCTCTCCTACGATAACGAACCGACGCTGTTCTCTGATCCGGCGCTCTACGCCTCAGACCTCACGGCCCGGAATGCAGAAACAGGAATCGGTGAATGCGACGAGTGGCCAATCACCAAGAGGACTGTACAACTGCGCTACAGCGTATCGACTAAAAGTAGAGGAGGCGCAAATCTCGAGATGCTCATCAGTACGCTACCTCCTTCATGCCTGCCTAGCTATAGCGGCGAGTTGCTGGACCGGGATGATCAGCTCAGATGCCTCATGGGCGATTCGAGCCTAGGAGCGGGCTGACGCTAAGCTCCGACTAACCGATGCGTGTGCGCGGAGTGCCAGTTCCTGCGACTGTTCGCGCTGGCTGGCCCTTCGCATCGCCCTCGGTGGCTACGTCATACGCGTGAGCCACTGAGGACGGCCACGCGAAGACATCCGCTGCGTGAATGAATCTAGCCGCCTTCGCGCGGCTCGACGCATGAGGCGTGAGGGGCACGGATCTCCGTTGTGCTGAGGCGTTCGGGGAATCCGCCTTAGCGAGACGTGAACATCGCCGATCCCAGCGGAGCCAGCTCGACCTGCTCCTTCAGGCCGGGCAGATCGCGATGCTGCGGCTGCTCGCTGAAGTTGAGAGCGACCACCACGCTCTCGTCGCCAGCTCGGCGCTCGTAGGCGAACACCTCTGCGTCGGCGAGCAACGTGCGCCAGGAGCCCTGGCGCAGCGCCCGCGAATCACGCCGCATGCGCCCGAGGCCCCGGAAGTGAGCGAGCAGGTCATGGTTCTGGTCGGCGCCCCAGAGCATCGGCAGGCGGGCCTCCGCGTTCTCGATTACACCGTCGTAGCGCTGGCTGAGGCCGACCTCGGTTCCGTAATACATCACGGGCATTCCAGGCAAGGTCATCAGAAGTGTGGCCGCCAGCTTGAGCCGGTCGACGCTTCCACGGGCCACCCACAGGAAGCGGTTCATGTCGTGGTTGTCCAGCAGGGTTGCCAGGGCTAGGCCAGGGTAGGCCTGTTCATGTTCCTCGAGGCAGCTTGCGAAGGCGGGGCCGTCCATGCGCCCGCGCCCCAGCGCCTCGCGTATGTAGTAAGCGAGGAAGAAGTCGAAGATCGCATCGATGCGGCCGGAGTAGCGGGCCAGCCAGTCGCTCGTACCCGTGGCCTCGCCGAGGATCAACGCATCGGGCTTGACCTCCCGCACAGCGCGACGCAACGCGAGCCAGAACGACGGATCGACACCGGCCATATGGTCGCAGCGGATGGCGTCGATTCCGTACGCCGTCAGCCAGTGCCTGGCGGCCCGGAGGAGATGGTCCTGGACGATCTCGTTGCCTGTGTCGAGCTCGGGCAGCGAGACGACGTCGCCGAAGCAGCGGTAGTAGTGTGGCCACTGCCAGAACCGGTAGTAAGCGGCCGCGCCGCTGTCGCTTCGGACAGCGTCCCGGAACAGGGGATGACCGCGACCGGTGTGGTTGGGGACGAAGTCCAGCATCACGCGCATGCCTCGCCGATGCGCGTCGTCGACCAGGCGCACGAGCGCGCTCTCACCGCCGTAGCGCGGCTCCACCTCGAAGTAGTCCTCGACGTCGTAGCCGTGGTGCGTGGACGCCCTGTGGATTGGGCTGAGCCAGAGCAGGTTGCAGCCGAGGTCTTCGACGTGGTCGAGGTGCTCGCGGATGCCGTCCAGGGTGCCGCCATACAGCGCTGTCGGATCGCCCGGCACGGGCAGACTTTGCCCTTGACGCGCGAAGCGATCGACCATCACGTGGTAGCACAGCGCATCGCGCACCCACTCTGGTGGCGCCGGGGCGGCTGATTCATACGCAAACTCCTGTCCGCCGGGCCGGGGATCCGAGTCGGAGGCCCATACCGGCGTGGTCTGCGGATCCCGAAGTTGGACGCGGATTTTGTAACGCGTGACCTTGTCGGCTTCGGTGGCCGCGAGCCTGGCGCTCCAGCGCTGGCCGTCGCCGGCCGCATCCACTTCCATTTGCTGCGGCTGACGGCCCGCGACCTCAAGTGTGACTGCAGTCACGTCGAGATCGGATCGCACCTCGACCGCCAACCGGTCCGGCTCCCGCGGCTCGGGCATGCCGGGGTGGTACGCGCCGCCGTACAGGGCCCGCGCCCGCCGCGTCTGCTGGCTGGAGGCCTGGTGCTCGAAGAACCCGTCATCCAAGGTCTTCCGCGGTGGGATCAACGCGTGAACCGCGATCAAGTACAGTGCGTGCGCCCGCACGTCGACGCCACCTTCCCCGAGGAACAGCCCCAGTCCCGATCGAGCGGAAGTTGCTGTATGAAGAGCGCCGATCGCTTCGACGTGGCGGTTCGAGACTGCGCTCTGCCACGCGAACCAGAGCGCCGCGCTCGGTCCATCGGCCGACGCCAGCGGTGGCTCCGTGCCCGACTCGGCCTTCAACTCCTCAAGGCGCGAGCGCAAAGCCGGGCTCTTCGACCAGTGGAGGTGGCGTTCGAGGGCCCAGGCGAGCAGGCCGCTCGGCTGTGCGTTCTCAACCGCCCACTCGAAGAACGCCCGCGCCGCGCCGCGCTCTCCGCAGACGTCGAGAGCGTGGGCTGCCAGCACGGCGTCGGCGGTCGCGGCCGCAAAGGCTCCGGAGCGGTCGTGATGCTGCGCGATGACCAGGACGCTGCGCGCATAGAGGTCGGCTGCGGTGTCGGGCAGGTCGGGGATGCGGGACACCACAGCCGCGCGCGTGGCGCCGGCGAGCGCCGGCACGTCGAAGCCGACAGGCCACTCGCCGTCGAATCGCATGGCCGCCTCGGGCACCACTCCTTCGATGCCGCGCTCCCAGCGAACAGCCGCGTCGCCGTCACACCGGAAGGCGACGAGCAAGCGCTCGCCGATCGCGGCTAGCCGCCGCTCGAGCTTGATGCCGCTCGCATGTTCGGATATCACCCTGAGCACGTTGGTGCCCGAGAGGTAATCGCAGTGGTGATTCCAGTCGTGACCGTAGATCGGGAGCGGCATCCCGTCGCCAACCTGGAGCAGGGCATGAAGCGGCTCCTGGAGCAGCTCGCGATCGAGCTGCGGGGCGCAGAGGCCGAGCAGGCTGCCCTCCGCGGTGACCCTGGCGAGCAGGCGGCCGTTACCAACCGTGCCGACGAAGTAGCCGCCCATCTATCCCTTGACGCCCCCGACAGTGAGTCCGGTCCGGAAGTAGCGCTGCAGCGCGAGGAAAAGCACCATCACCGGGATCGAGACGACCAGAGAGGCGGCCGCGAAGTAGCCCCAGGGGACCCGGTAGTCATTCTGGAGGCCGTAGAGACCCACCGGCACCGTGTACAGGTTCTCATCGAGCAGCAGGGTGTTGGCCATCACCCACTCGTTCCAGGCGGTCAGGAACATCAGCAGCGCAGTGACCGCTAGCGCCGGCAGAGACAACGGCAGGATGATCCGGATGAAGGCCTGCGTCACCGTGCAGCCGTCGACGATCGCCGCCTCGTCAAGCTCGCGCGGGATGGTGTCGAAATACCCCTTCAGGTTCCACGAGCAGAACACCAGAGCGATCGACATGTAGGCGAGGACCAGGCCGAACGGCGAGCCGATCAGGCCGATCGCCTTCAGAATCAGGTAGATCGGGATCAAGGCCAGCACCGTAGGAAAGGCCTGGATGGCGAGCAGCAGGATCAGGGTGATCTGCCTGCCGGCAAAGCGGAAGCGCGACAGCGCATAAGCGGCAGCCGCCGAACCGACCAGCCCGGCGACCATCGTGCTCACTGAGATGCCGAGGCTGTTGCGCAGCCACAGCGGGAACGGCAGCCGCGTCCAGATATAGGTGAAGTTGTCCCAGGTCGGATGGTCTGGCCACAGGCTCAGTGTGAGCGAATAAAGAGACTGGCCAGGCCGGAACGCGGCCTGGAGGACGAAGAAGACGGGAAACACGGCGAAGACCACCATCGCCGCCAGGAATAGATAGATGAGGGCAGGGACGCCGACCCGCGCCAGCATCTTCATCTGACCTCTTCCTGGACTAACCGACTGTAGCGAAGGCTGCCGAGCGTCGTCCCGAAGAGGATCAGGAAGACGACGACGGCGAAGGCGGCGACGTACCCGAAGTTGAAGAGCTGGAAGGCCTCGCGGAACGCGTAGACCATCACAAACTCAGTCGCCCCCGGCTTGGCAGCGCTGGCGAATGGGCCGCCTTCGGTGATCAGGTAGGCCGTGTTGAGAGTGTTGAACGTGAGAACGGCGCTGAGTACCACCGCCGGCAGGATCGCCGGTCGCAGCAGCGGCAGCGTGATCCGCCAGAACTGCCTCCACACCGACGCTCCATCCACCGCGGCCGCCTCGTACAACTCGGTGGGAATGCTCTGCAGCGCGCCGAGGATGACGACCATGAAGAATGGATAGGACATCCACACGTTGGCGAGCACCAGCGAGCCGAACGCCCAGTTGGGATCGGTCAGCCACGGCAGGCCGGCATGCGGGCTGGCGAATACCCGATAGACCTGGTTCAGCGTCCCGAACTCGCCGTTGAAGAAGAACTTCCACACCAGCGCAGTGATGTAGCTAGGGA
>CAZHAC010000053.1:0-14248 GCA_964529765.1 uncultured Actinomycetes bacterium | reverse complement strand
AGCGCATGCCTGCGGAGCATGAGGTAGCAGGTTCGATTCCTGCCAGGCGCACCACCTTGACAGCCGTCGAACCTGCTCCGGGTCCGCCATCAGGAAGACCGGCTGCCGGCTGAGTTTGGCTACTCGAGGTCTTCGCCAGTTGACCGGTGAGTTCGGCCCGTGCAGGGCGTGCTGTCGATGAGGGCTTCGCACGCTGCGTAGTTGCGAACGGCGACTTACTGTCCCTGGTACACTGATTCGTTAGTTTGCTTAACGAAATCTCGGCAGGCACAGAGGCGGTGGCGGAGCGGCTGCGCCTGGCCATGTCCCGGATCGTCCGCCGGCTCAAGCGGGAGACCGACGGCGGCTACTCGCCCTCGGCGATCTCGGCCCTCGCCAGCATCCGCCGCTTGGGAGCGCCAACTCTGGGCGAGGTCGCCGACGCCGAGGGCGTCTCTCGGCCCAGCCTGACCGCGCAGGCGGCAGCGCTGGAGGCGCAGGGCCTGATCGCGCGCGAAATCGACCCTCAGGACCGGCGTTTGGTCAAGGTCCGGCTGACCAGTCGCGGCGCGCGTGTCCTGCAGGCCAGCCGCACGCGCCGCAACGCCTACCTGGCGCGACAGCTGCGGGCCCTTGCCCCCGAGGAACTGGAGACGCTGGCGCGTGCGGTTACGATCCTGGAACGGCTGCTCGAGGAGGGGCGGTGACGAGCGCTCGCGCGCGGGCGCGCGCGACTTTCGGTTCTCTGGGAGTCCGCAACTACCGGCTCTTCTTCCTCGGTCAGATCGTCTCCGTGGTTGGCACCTGGATGCAGTCGATCGCCCAGATGTGGCTGGTCCTCCGGCTCACCGGCAGCGGCCTCGACCTCGGCATCACGACGGCCCTGCAGTTCCTGCCCACCCTGCTCTTCGCAAGCTGGGGCGGGCTGCTCGCTGACCGCTCGGACAAGCGCCGCCTGCTCCTGCTGACGCAGTCCGCCGCAGGTGCGGTTGCGCTCGTCCTGGCCGCGCTAACCCTCTCCGGCGTGGTCCAGGTCTGGATGGTGTACGCGCTCGCGCTCGCGCTCGGCTGCGTGAGCGCGGTCGACAACCCGACCCGGCAGAGCTTCGTGACCGAAATGGTCGGCCCCGCCCAGGTCGCCAACGCGGTCAGCCTCAACAGCGCCGTCTTCACCTCCGCTCGCATGGTCGGACCGGCGGTCGCGGGCCTGCTCATCAGCTTCGTCGGGACCGGCTGGTGCTTCCTCTACAACGGCCTTTCCTACTTCGCGGTTGTCGCTGCTCTGCTGCTCATGCGCTCCCAGGACCTGCACCGCGCACAGCCACTGCCCCGTGGCCGCGGGCAGATCGTGGAGGGCCTGCGCTACGTCTGGACGCGACGCGAGCTGCGGCTCCCGCTCCTGGTGATGTTGGTGGTGGGGACGCTCGCCTTCAACTTCTCGGTCGTGCTGCCGCTGCTCGCCAGCGACGGCTTCCACTCGGGCGCCACCGGCTTTGGCGCCCTGATGTCCGTAATGGGTGCGGGTGCCTTCGCGGGCGCGCTCGCCTCAGCTGGACGCGCCAATCCGACGCACACTCAGCTGGCGACCGCCGCGATGGCCCTCGGCGTTCTGATGCTGCTCGCAGCCGGGATGCCGACGCAGGGGCTCGAGATGGCGGTCCTCGTCCCGCTCGGCACCGCGATGATCCTCTTCCAGGCGACCGCCAACTCGCTCCTCCAGACCCTCTCCGAGCCGCGCCTCCGGGGGCGCGTGATGGCCCTCTACGTGATGGTGTTCGTCGGGACGACGCCGATCGGCGGCCCGCTCGTCGGCTGGGTCTGCCAGTCGCTGGGACCCCGAGCGGGCTTCGTCCTCGGCGGTGTGGCCAGCGTCCTGGCCGGGCTCGTCGGACTTCTCTTCCTGCTCGCGTGGCGCCGGCACTTGCTGCCGGCGGCGACCGCCGAGCAGTTGGCCTAGTCCGGACGCCGACTGCCGGCAACGGTCCCGTGACTTTCAGCGTTCAGTGCACTGCATGGGCGCGCATCAAAGCCCGAATGCCTACCGTGACGAAGATGGCGACCGAGACAACGTAACCGGAAAAGATCAAGGCGATGCGAGTGCGGCCGATCGGATGCCCTTGAAGGGAGCGGAGAAAATAGCCCCCGAGTCCCGAGAACAGGCACGCCGCAACCAGGACCTCTATTCCGGTGAAGGTCGGGTCGCTCAACACCGCCTCGGCAGGCTGATGTTAGTGGACGTCGCGCCGGCTGACCACCGTCGGGATGTATGTCTGTAGCCGCCGCGTGTTACCACTCGATCTCAAATATGGACAACTGACGAGCAGCTGAATAACCTCTTGACGCAAACAGCGGTCAGCGCGAAGGGGGATTGCGGATGCGGCGTCTGTTTGCGGTCGCGGGTTCATCTCTGGTCGTGGTATTCGCTTCAGGCTCAACACCGGCGTTGGCTGCCAGCCCGCCTCAGGGCTACCAATCGGACGCCGCTTACGCCAGCAGCTTCACGAAGGCTGGCGTTTTCAACACCATCGCGACGACGCAGCGGACAAGCTGCTTCACGCCGGAGGTGCCCTATTTCCTGAACAACGGTCCGGCCGAGGGCTACAGCGGAATGTCGGAATGCGGCGCCGCGGCCACGACCGGAGAGGACGTGGGGCCCTACCCGACCCAGGCCGGC
Organism: uncultured Actinomycetes bacterium; assembly: GCA_964529765.1. Classification (GTDB taxonomy): domain Bacteria; phylum Chloroflexota; class Dormibacteria; order Dormibacterales; family Dormibacteraceae; genus CAZHAC01. The sequence goes on along the minus strand of CAZHAC010000053.1, from coordinate 11,595 downwards.
AGCAACCCCGGTTACCCAGCGGCTTCGCCGATGCTGGTCAAGAACCACGCGGAGTCGAACGTGGTCGTAGACCCGCTGAACGCAAAGCACCTGATCGGTTCTTCGAAATGGTTTGTCAGCGCCGAGGGATACAACCACGAGCTCGGCTTCTACGAGTCATGGGACGGCGGCCAGACGTGGCCGGTCCAGGGCCACATTCCGGGCTACGAAGGGTGGACCGACAACACCGATCCGGTCGGCGCATTTGACGGATTCGGCAACTACTACGAGTTCGTGCTCGCCTACCAGTTCTTCTACGATCCGAGCGGCGCCCACGACTTCCAGACCAATCCGAACCTGACGCCAAATCGTTCGCAGCCGGCCGAGGTGGTCGGCGTGGCAGTTCGTCCCCATGGATCGACTTCGGCCCGGGAGTGGTCGACCAACCGCTCGCCCGACATCATCGCCAGCTATCCGATGAAGGGACAGGAGCCGGACAAGCAGTGGATCGCCATCGACAGCAACCCATCGAGCCCCTTCTACAACACGATCTACGCGATGTGGGTGGTCTTCGACGGCTTCAACAGCAAGCCCTACTACTCGACCGCGCACGCCAACGCTGACGGCACCCACACCGCCTGGAGTGCTCCCACCATCCTGCCCACGACCAACGCGACCGCCAGTGACACCTACCTGATCCCCCAGGTCGCCCCCGATGGCACCGTCTACACCGTGGTCAGCAATTTCCCGAGCGGTGACCAGCGCAGCCTGACTACCACCTACCTCGACTATTCGGCTGACGGCGGCGCGTCGTTCCAGGGCCCGCTCACGGTCACCCCCACCGCCAACACGGTGCTGCCTCCCTACTGCTGCTACAGCAACACCAACACGCGCTCCGGCATCACTGACACCTTTGCGATCGGACCAGGGCGCAACGGCGCCGGCAAGTACCCGCTCTATGTCGCCTGGGAGGACTACTCAACCGGCTACGCGAAGATCTACATCACCGCTTCCAACGACGGCGGCAACACTTGGAGCAACGGGACTCTGGTCAACGACAACCTCAACCCGAACGTTGACGAGTTCCAGCCCAACCTCGCTGTGGCTGCCGGCGGGACGGTTGGCGTCGCCTTTTACGACCGGCGCCTCGCCTGCCCGGCCACGGGGAGCAAAGCGGCCGCGGTGGCGGGCCTGGCGCTTGACACTAACAACCCGCACTACAGCGCAACGCCGCCCTACGGTGCCGCCAACTACTGCGCCAACACCTCAATCCAGTTCTACTCGGGGTCTCTGGCGCCGATCGGCCACAACGTGCGCCTCTCGCGCTACAGCTTTGACCCCGAGCTGAACTCAGATCTCTACGCTTGCGGCTGCAGCATCGCGCGCGGCTTCATCGGCGATTACTTCGGCAACACGGCGGCGGGAGCAGCCTTCTTAACCAGCTCGGTGACGACGATCGACGACGGCACCAACGGTTCGCACTTCCAACAGCAGCTGATCGCGATGATCGCCGCGCCTTAACGACGTTTTAATTCGCCCGCGCTCTCGCCATAATTGTTCTCTCGCCCGCTAGCGGTCCGAGTCGACGTGGGCGTCTTCTTGATGGGGCCCGTACCTTATATGGGCGGCATCGCATCTCATTGCAACCTGCTCTTGTGATACCCGACCAGGTCTAACTGCACCGGCATCACTTCTTCAGCAGATCTTCAGCCTTGACTGCCGCAACAGATCTGTTACATACACGTCCGGTTCGGACACCGTGCGGCGGCTGGTCAGTCCAAACCCCAGGATTGCCTGGCTAACGGAACGGGAGAGAATTGGATGCGCAGAACGATCTTGGCTGTCTTTGCTGCCTTGGCAACGACGGTGTTGCTGGCAGGGCCGGCATCAGCCTCCGGTGCGACGACTCAGCACGTGGATCTGTCCGACTACAGTGGCTGCTCGAGCTGGGGGCCCTACACCTACTGCTCGACAGCTAAAGGCGAGGAGAACGTCACGTCGACGCCGTCTGGAAATTGGAGCGGTGAGGTCAATGCCAACATCGACTACACATTCGCGTTCAACGGCACCGTCGAGTATTCGAACTCAAACACCTTCCACGAACACATCCTCATGACAGATAACAGGACTGTCCTCCAGGAGGGTGGGGTGCACTACACGGACACCTGGTCGTACGGCGGCAGCGTCACGTGCACGTATGCCTATGACGTCCACGTGACGAACGGCAATCAGATCCAGTACAGCAACTCCACGTTCAGCTGTAGCTAGTCGAACTCCTAGACGGAGCCTGGAGCCGCCGCTCCAAGGCTCCGTCCTCCAGGTCGCGTAGAGATCAGCCCTCGGCGTCGCCGGCCAGCAGCCGGTACAGGCCGCGCCGCGTCTCGTTCAGCAGTTCAGTCGCCTTGGCGAGCTGCTTCTCGTCGCCGTCCTGGGCCACTTGCCAGGCAGCCTTGGCCGTGGAGACGATCGCGTGCCGGTATGCGTGGAACGCGTCGTCGGCCTCGGCCTCGGCCTCCCACGGCGGCGTCTGCTCGCCGCGCTCGGCGACGTGCTGGCGGCCGGCATCCGTGATCTCGAACGTCCGCCCGGACTCGCCCTCGACCGAGCGGACCAGCCCCTCGTCCTCGAGCTGAGCAAGCGCCGGGTAGACGGAGCCGGGGCTTGGCCGCCAGCGACCGCCCGTGCGCTCCTCCAGCGTCTGCATCAGCTGATAGCCGTTGCGGGGCCCTTCCGCCAGCAGGAGCAGGAGCGCGGTCCGGACGTCACCCCGGCGCCTGCGTCCGCGGCCTCCAAATCCGGGGCCGAACGGACCGCCGAACGGGCCCCGGCCGAACATCCCGCCCCTACCGCCAAACGGGCCTCTATACCGCCGGCGAAGAAAACCGAGACCCACGGAGCGGCTCTCGTAGGCCCAATCGGATGGTTCTTGGTGAAACATGGATTTCTCCTCCTTCTCTATCACGATAGCTCAATGATATATCGCTATGCCGCTAGCCTACTCCCGTTTGCGCCTGCAGCCGCCGGGACATGTGCGTACAGTGAGATTTGATGACAGGCTGATTGGCCCCCCGGTTAGTTGTCCTGCAGGCGGCTGGGCCAATCCCCTTCCAGATCAGGCCGGCCATGTGGCTGGCCTGCTTTTTGACTGCTCAGCAGGCGGCTGATCAGGATCGTTCTCGAGCAGGCTTCACCCCGACTGCATGCAGGAAGCAGCCGAAGAGCGAAGGTGTCAGCTCTTCCAACCGCCGGTAAGGCCACGAGGCGCGCGCGCCATACGGGAACAGCGCGTGCCCAAGCCAGGGGAGATCGCCGGCGATCGACCCACCATGACCCCCCAGCTGCTCGACCTGATAGCCGGTCTTCGCCAGCAGCCGGCGAAGCGAGCCCGGGTTGAAGAACCGAATGTGGGGATCCGCCCAGGGCTCGGCGACCGCTTGACCGTAGCCGAGCGGGTTCCACCGCCCGAGCAGACCGAGGTCGAGGCGCCGCCGCCAGTAAGCGACGTTTGGGGTGGTGACGATGAGACTGCCGTGCGGGACCACCACTCGCCGCGCCTCCCGCAGAGCCGCCTCAGGATCGAAAAGGTGCTCGATCACCTCCAGGCAGAAAGCGACCTCGAACGTGTCGTCGGCGAATGGGAGTGAGGAGGCGTCGGCGATCTGACACACGTCCAGACCCCGCGCCTTCGTCTTCCGAACGGCCGCGGTGGCGATGTCCACCCCGACGTACTTGCTGCCACGCTGCCGGGCCCGGACTCCTACCGGTTCCCCCTCGCCGCAACCAATGTCGAGGCAGCGGACCCCAGGCTGCAAGTAGCGATCGATAAGCTCGCGAACCTCGTCCGCCTCGATGAAAGTACGCGGCTCACGGTGGTAGACCTCGTAATAACCGGCGATCGCGTTTCGGCGATTGGTCGGCTTCCGCCCCTGCTCCCGCATGCTGGTTCCTGCCGCACGAATTCGTAAGGAAGAGGGTCAGGTTAGCGCGCCGCTTCTCAATCAGCCGCAGGATCCTCCCAGCAAACATGCCGGCCCTCCGCTAACTGCGCGCGGTTCCTAAAGCTGTCGACTAGGCAGCCTCGTCGACGGTCTCCGGCTCGAGGGCCTCGGCCGGCCGCGGCCGCAGCATCGCCAGGGTGACCGCGATCGCGACTACGACGATCACGGCAGCTGTGATCCAGGCAGCGTGGAACCCGCCGGCCAGGGCCACGCCGTCGCCCGCCCCGGCACCGGCGAGCGCTGCGCTCCGGCCGGCCGCGACCGTCGCCAGCACCGCCAGGCCGAGCGCTCCACCCATCTGCCCGGTCGTGTTCAGCAGGCCGGAGGCCAGCCCGGTGTCGGACGGTGCTGCGCCCGACATTGCGACCATCGTCAGGGCCGGGAATGTAAGACCGCCGCCAAGTCCGAACATGACCATCGGCAGCAAGAAGTTCACGAAGTAGGAGGCGTGGACCGGACCCATTGCCACGATCAGCAGCGCGGCCGCGGCCAGGACCTGGCCGCCAACCATGACCCGGTAGGCGCCAAAGCGCATCATCAGCTGGGCCGAGAAGCGCACAGAGAACCCTCCCATCACCACCGCGATCGGCAGGAACGCGAGGCCGATCGCCAGCGGGCCGAATCCGAGCACGCGCTCGAAGTAGAGCGAGCCGAGGAAGAAGAAGCTCAGAAACCCGGCTGAGAGGAGCGCCTGCACCGCGTTCGAGCCCGAGATCACACGCGACCGGAAGATCCGCAGCGGCACCATCGGGGTCGCCGCCGTCGCCTGCCGCACGATGAAGGCGGCGAGCAGCACCACGGCTATCAGTCCCACCCAGCCTGCAGCCCCAACGATCGCGTAGACGCCCAGCATCAGTGCGGCCGTCCCCAGCACCGCGCCTACCACGTCGGCTCCGGCTGTCAGCCCCAGGCCAGGCACCGACGGCAGTGTCCGTAGCGCAAATACCAGGGTCGCGACGCCCACCGGAACGTTGACGAAGAAGATCCAGTGCCAGTTCACCGCCGAGGTGATGAGGCCGCCCGCCACCAGGCCGACGGCTGCGCCGGCGGAGGCGACGAGGCTGAAGACCCCGAACGCCCGCGCCTGGTCGCCGGGCTCCGGGAAGAGGGTGACGATCATGGCCAGGATCACCGCCGAGCTGGCCGCGCCCCCGACACCCTGCACGAACCGCGTGGCTATCAGGACCTCCTGGTTAGGCGCCAAGCCGCAGGCCGCCGACGCGGCGGTGAAGATGACCAGGCCGGCGAGGAACACACGCTTGGCCCCGCAGAGGTCTGCGAGCCGGCCCGCCAGCAGCAGGAGCCCGGCGAATGCGATCAGGTATCCGTTGATCACCCACGCCAGCCCCTCGGACGTGAAGTGCAGGTCGCGTCCGATGGAGGGCAGAGCCACATTGACGATCGTCATGTCGACGACGATCAGCAGGAAGCCGGTGCAGAGAATCAGGAGGGAGAGCCAGCGCGAGCGTGTCATGCCAGCTTGGACGCAGCGGCCGGCAAAAACTCATCGGCGCCCGGCCAAAAAGCCTCGGGCGATGAATCTGGGAGCTCGCCTCCGTCATGTAGATGAATGGGCCGCCCGAAGGTCACTGTCGATTGTTCCGGCTTCCGTGAACCGGATTTGGCCGACCTTGACGCACTTCTTCGTCTGCAGCTGGCGTTGAAGCGCGCGGGTGGCGACCTTGTCCTTCAGGTCAGCGGCCCCCACCTCGGCGAACTGATCGCCCTGACCGGCCTTGAGGACGTCCTCGAGTGCCGGTCAGTCGAGACGGGGCGGGAGCCCGAAGAGGGGGAATAGCCGCTCGGTGTCGAGGAAGAACGTGAGCTCTTTGATCTGCCCGTTCTCGATCTCCAGCACCTGCAGCGCCCACGGTTCGTAACCACCTGCTGGGCTCGGCTTGTACTGGCCGAAAGCGGGCGATCCGCTGGCCATCCCAACGGGCAGCACCCGAGAGCCTCGGCAGCTGATGCCCGGTCCCCACCACCAGGCGAAGATATCGTCCCGGCCGGCGAACCACATGTCGTACGGGGGCATCGACTGGGTCGCGTCCTCGCGGATGAGATGCGTCAAGGCGGTCAGGTCGTAGCGCTCGAAGGCGCGGACATAGCGATCGAGCAGGGCTCGATCCGAGTCCGTCAGCGGTGGCCGGGGCGAGGCGATGTCCGGCGCCACCCGCTCCAACGTTGCCCGCGCCCGCTGCAGCGCGCTGTTGACCGAGGCGACGGTGGTGTCCAGCAGCTCCGCGACTTCCGAGGCCTCCCAGCGCAGCACCTCTCGGAGGATCAGCACCGCACGCTGCCTGGGGGGCAGCTCCTGGAGCGCGGCGACGAGCGCGAGCCGCACGGAATCCCGCGCGACCGCGATCTCGGCGGGATCGGCCGCGGCCGTGGCCGCGATCGCCGAGTCGGGGATGGGCTCGATCCAGTGCGGGTCGAGTGGGACATTGAGATTCGACTCCAGCGGCGCCGTCGCCGGTCCGAGGTCCATCGGCCGCACCCGCCGCTCCTTCCCGCGCAAAACGTCCATGCAGACGTTGGTCGCGATCCGGTAGAGCCACGAGCGCAGCTGTGAGCGGCCCTCGAAGCGCTCGAGGTTCCGCCAGGCGCGGGTCATCGTCTCCTGCACCGCATCCTCGGCGTCGAAGGGGGAGCCGAGTATTCGGTAGCAGTAGGCGAGGAGTTCCGGCCGGTGACGCTCGATCTCCTCGATGGTGGACGCTGACTCGGTCGCCTCAGCCACCACCCGATTCTATTTCCGGCGCGCCATGTCGGCTTCGACCAGTGGCCGCACCGCCTGCGACACCTGGACCAGCTGATCAGGGAGCGACGGCGATGTCTTCATGCCTCTATAGACGGAAGCGTTGGCTGAGACTCATCGGTCGACCCGCGACCAGAAGTTCTCTAGTGCTCCTTGGGTGGTCCCGGCAGCGAAAGTCCGCTCCCGGCGCCTCCGAAGCGCTCCTCGAGAAAGCGTCCGTTGGCGAGCAGCCGGTCGCGGTCTTTCTGGTGGACCGCATCCGCGATCTCCTCCATCTTGGAGTCGAGCAGGTCCAGCTGATCGAGCAGAATCTGGAGAGCTGTCCGGCCGTTCGCCAGCTGGCGCGTCCTGGCGTAGTCAGGAGGGAGCGCAAGGTACGGCTGAAGCGTCGACGGCAGGTAGTCGGTGGCCATGCGCTGAATCACGAACAGGTCCTGCGAGCCGGCCGGAAAGCTGTCCGCGTTCGGCAGCACTTCGGTGATCCTCTTCAGGATGTCGTTGACCTTGGCCAGCCCTTCGGGCGGCAGCTTACCCTGTGCCATTCGTCCGACCCGGGCGACGGCCGTACGGATCTCCTCGGGGTCGAAGTTGCCGGCCAGGTCGTAGCGCCGAGGCCCAGGCGCGACCAGAGTTCCGATCAGATAGAGCGCGGCCACCACCAGCGGCCACATGGCGCCGATCACCCCCAGGAAGAAAAGGGCGAGCCCAGCCAGCGCGAGCAGGCTTCCGACGATGTTCTTGGGGCTGGCGAGATAGCGGATCAGGCGCCTGCTGAAAGGCTGGCTACTGGTAGCCACGTATCTCCTTGAAAACCTGAGCCAGGGACGCGCCGCGGCTGTCGAAGGTACGGCCGCCGGTGGCGGTCGCCACGCCGTTCAGCTCCGCGGGACTGGCCTCGCCGAAGATGATCGGGAACGTCTTGACGGCCCGCACACTCGCCGGCAGGGCGTTGTAGTCCGAAATGAATCGGCGCCCGTCGCGCCCGGTGTTGTTCTCGCCGTCGGTCATCAGAACGATCGAGAAGTAGCGGTCAGGCTCGGTCTTCATCGCTGCCTCGACCAGTCCGTAAGCGGTCATCAGCGAGTCGTAGATAGCCGTCCCGTCGCTGGCCCGGATCTGGCTGACGTAGCGGCTGATCGCCGCGAAGTCGGGGCTGCCCGGTGCGATGTCGTTCACCGTGAAGTCGCGGCGGTCATAGGGTCGACCGTTGAACAGGATGATCGAGATCTCCTCGCGCTGCCGGAACTGCGCGAACTGCCCCGTCACGCTGGTGTCGGCGCCGGTCAGGTTGAGAAACGCCTGTTTCAGCGACGCCAGCCGGCTGCCCTCCATCGACCCGCTGGTGTCGAGCACGAAGACGGCGTGGGCAGGCTTGCGGATCTGGTCGAGGTACGCGAAGAGGAGCTTGTTGACCACCTCTAGACTCGAGGGGAACGGCAGCTCGACGAGCACCGCTGATGGGAAGCGCGAGTCCGGCTTCACCTCGGGCAGCCCCGGTCGCCGGTTGACCGACGTCATGATGCGCGATTGGACGGCGGTCTGGCGAAGGTAGGAGGTCACCTTGTCGAAAGCATCCCGCTTGGCCCGGTTGAGGAGCATGAGCGGATAGTCGGCGGTGGCTATCCCCTCCTTCGGGTAGATCAGGTCGAGCTTCTCGTGGAGCTGGTTGCCCTGGTTGAGGGAGAGCAGGACCGATTCGTAGTTGATCATGCCGTCGAGCGAATCCTGCTGGCGGACGTAGCTGTCGGCGAGGAAGCCAGAGCTGCCGGCCGTCAGGGTCTGCCCTGAGAAGAAGTCCTTCAGCCCGGGCACGTTGATGTCGCCCGCGTCCAGCGCCGCGCCGCTCGGCGCCAGGGCCTCGGCCACCCCGACCAGGGCCGCGAATCCACTGTTGGAGGCGGTCGGATTCGTCATCCCGAAGTGCAGCTGGCCGGCCTTCGACCGGGCCTGGATGTCGGCCCAGGTGACGTTCGGGTTGCCCGACCATCCAAAACGCTGGGAAACGCTGTGCTTCACGCCCAGCACGACGGGCGAGAGCATGATGCGCTGGGAGGCGGCGACCTTCTGCTGACCGCCGGGCAGCAGCTGGAGATATTTGGCGGTCGAGAACCAGGCCAGATCAGCGTTGCTTCCGGAGACGATCTGTTGGGCTCCGTCCAGCGAGCCCACGTAGTTCATGTGCAGCCGCCAGCCGGTCGCCTTCGCCATGTCGTCGAGGATCGGGCCCATGTCCTTGAGCTCCGAACCGGCGAGTACCTCGAGCGTCTGCGGGCTGCTTGCCGGCTGGGTGCTGCACCCTGTCGTCCACAGGAGCAGCAGCGCCAGCCCGATTGCGAGCAGCCGCGGGGTGGTCATTGCTGGCCGGGGAGCAGGAGCTCTGGGGCGATCTTGCTGGCCTGCGCCTGGCCCACCTCGCTCGCCTGCGCACGGTTGATGTACTCCTGCGCCTTGCTGACCTCGGTGGTGAGGGCGTCGATCGTCTGCTTCATGCTGTCCAGAGCGCGGGCTTTGAAGGTGTCGATGGAATCCATCGTCGCGTAGATGTTGTCGAAGGCCGCCTGCAGCTTCTGGATCTCGATCGTCGAGCTTGCCGCCTGCGTCTGGATCTCGCCCGTCTGCTCGCGCAGCATCTCCGAGGTCGACTGGATCAGGTTGCCGGTCGTCGTGTTGAGGGCGGTGATCTGGTTGAGCACAAGACGCTCGTTGGTCAGCGCCTGGGCCACGATGATCGCGGTCCGGAGCGCCGCCACCGTCGTCGTCGTCGCCCGGTCGACGCCCTTGATCAGCTCCTGGTTGTTCTTGCGGACGACGTCCAGGGCCAGGTAACCCTGCATGTTGACCGCCAGCTGGGTCAGGATGTCCTGCCGTTTCTGACGGACGTAGAAGAGCACGTCGCCGCGCAGCGCCTTGGCCTTGTCCGGCGCCGTCGCATCGAGCTGGTTGGCGGTCTGCGTGAGGATGTCGTCGAGACGGCCCGCCATGTAGGCGTACTGCTCGAGCCGCTGCTTCAGCGCCCAGACATTGACGCGTTCCTGGTCGACGGCCGCGTTGTCCCGCTCCAGCTCATCCTGCCCGCGATAGAGCGACTGGACGATCGCGTCGAGATTGGACTGCGCCGACTGGTACTTGTGAAAGTAATCGCGCACCTTGTTCCCGAAGGGGATCAACCCGAGCAGCTTGCTCGGGGTGCCCAGCCCCTGCTTGGATGGGTCGAGGTCCTCCACCTGGCGCCGCAGCGCGACCAGCGACCTGGAGACGTTGGACGTTCCCGCGACGCCACCGCTCTCCATGGCCGCCACCGGCCTCTGAAGGAAGCGGTTGGACACCTCGGCGGACTGCCGGATCTCCTGGTTGCCGAGTTGGCTGACCGAGTCGACTTTGGCGTGGAAGTCGGGAGACTGCGGATCGAGTGAGGCCAGCGAGTCGACGAAGGATCGCACTACGGCGTCGATCTGCTTGGCGGCCGCCGGATCGACCTGGAGGGAGGACGCGGCTTGGTCGGGTGAGACGGTCGCTACGGCAGCGGGCGGCTCGAGGACCAGTGGCTGGGCCGGCGGCGGCTGGCTGGTGTCCGTCATCAGGGTGCTCCTTTGTACAGCTGGGCGATGCCGTTGATCATGCTTTCCAGTGGCTCATAGGCCGGCGGGTCGATCACGTTGACCAGGGCCGGGGGTTCCGCGACTCCGCGGTCCGCCAGGTACTTGCTGAAGGCGCCGGGATCGCTCGTGCGGAACCCGTACTTGACCGCCAGGCGCTGCAAGGACTTGTCCTGCATCAGAAGCTGGCCTATGCGGTCGCCTTTCGAGTCCAGCGGGACCAGCGTGTGTTTCGACTGCACGGTTGGACTCGGGTACATGAGCACCATGTCCTGAGTCAAAGCTCGATCCTTGGCGGCCTGGAGTGAGAGGAACTGCGCTTCGTAGATCATCACCATCGGTGTCTTGCCGATGCCTATCGAGAGGTAATCGTTGAAGGGCCCTTCGGTGGTCGTCTCCGTGAAGCCCTGGCGCAGGAACAGCGGCGCCACCTTGGGGGTGACCGCCTGCGCCGTCGACTCGTCGGCGACGATGTTGTTGCCGTTTGCCACGTAGGAAGCGATCGACAGGTACATCGCCGCCGAGTTCGAGGTGCGCACGTCGGTGGAGGTGATGAGCACGCTCTTGCCGACGTTGTACGCGCTGTTGTTGGGGAAGTCCGACCAGCGCGCGTTCTTTGCCACCAAGGCCATGTAGGCCTGCATATCGAGGGTCGGGTAGCCGCCCTGCTGCTTGACCACCCCGTTCGTCTCCAGGATCTGGACGATCGGTTTGAACGTGGCAACCGCCATCGGGGTGAAGAATGGAACGTAGGTGGCGGCGGCCTTCTTGTCAGTCCTGATCTTCTGGGCGGTCGGGACGCCGGCCGGGAAGGCGAAGTCGTACCGCGAGAGATCGATCGAGGTCGCGATCTGCCGCGAACCCGCCGTATCCACACGGACGTCCAGCCCGTTTCGGCGGAACTCGGCCTGGACCTCGGAATCGTTGAAGAACGGCTGCTTCTCCGAACCGATCACACCCCGGACCACCGTCGCCGGCTGAGAGTTGAAGCGGCTTGCGACCGAAGCGCCGATGGCGGCCACCACGCCGATCCCAAGAATCGCTGCCAGGATCAGGCCGATCGGCCGGTTCACGCCGCCGATTCTTCCACGCCAGGCCGATTGTCAACCACCACTTACTGGGTGGCGGCGCCTGGCCGCCAGGCCCAGCCACCCGGTCAGTAGCGCTGTGCGTGCTTGGATCTGGGCGCCGTCGGGTATAGTTCTGGCAGCACCTTTCGCGTGGTGCACGCTCGGCTTGCTCCTTCTTCTCGAACGGACTGCCT